>CAYXAF010000017.1:0-33309 GCA_964463035.1 uncultured Flavobacterium sp. | reverse complement strand
TTTTAAAAATTACAAATATTCATTAAGAAACCAATTTTTAGAAGTCCCTTTAATATATTAATATTAATTATTTTTTACCTCCAAATAGTCCTCCAAGTAAACCTCCAAGCCCTCCTTTTTTGGTTACGGCTGCCATGGCATCACCCATGTCTAATTTACCATCGTTGTTTTGGTCTAAAACAGAGGTTAAAATATTACCTCCCATAGATGAACTACTAGTATTGGCATTGGTATTTCCTCTTTCTAATCCGCCTAAAAGCCCACCTAATAAACCTCCTAAATCTGATGAATTTGACACGCCATTTTTTTGGGTTTGTTTGGATAGATATCCCATAATAATTGGTGCTAACATTGGTAAAATTTTTGCAATAATTCCGCTATCAACACCTGTTTTTTGGCTAAGAGCATTTTGCACTTGGTTTTGATTACCTCCTAAAACGTGCCCTAATATTTTAGAACCATCTGTAAAATCTCCACCATTTAAAAAGCCCGAAAGATTATCTAAAATACTACCATCGTGTTTGCCACTTGTTAAAGCACCTAACAAGCCTGCTGCTCCATTTTCAGAAGATGCATTGTTTTGAATAGCGTTTAACAACGTTGGGATACTGCTCGAAACCACGTTAGAAGCACTACTGCTATCTAAACCTGTTTTTTCTGTAATGTTTGAAATTAGTGTTTTGCCAATTTCGCCTTGTAATAAATCTGTAATATTCATATTTTAATTGTTTAATTGTACAAAAGATGTTTTTATTTTTTATAAAAATTTATAATTTGTTGAGCTAATTCAGTGCCTATTCTGGTTTGTGCTTCTAAAGTAGCTGCTCCAATATGCGGAGTTAATGATATATTTGGGTGCATGAGCAGTCGCATTTTGGGTGTTGGTTCGTTTTCAAAAACATCTAAACCTGCAAAGGCAATTTTCCTTTGGTCTAAAGCATTTACTAAAGCTACCTCATCAATAACACCTCCTCGAGCTGTATTGATAATGGCAACTCCATCTTTTAAAATTTCAATTTCTGAAGTTCCTAAAACATATTCTTTTTGGGCAGGCACGTGAAAACTAATAAAATCGGCTTGTTTATATAAATCGTTTATAGGTATTGTATCTATTTCAAAATCAATATATTGACCGTCAAAAAATTGAACTTTAATCGTTGCTTTTTCTATAAAAGGATCGGCTGCTACCACTTTCATCCCTAAACCAAGTGCCATTTTAGCAACGGCTTGCCCAATACGCCCAAAACCTACAATTCCGATGGTTTTTCCTCGCAATTCAATGCCTTTTTCGTAGGCTTTTTTAAGTCCTGCAAAATTTGTATCGCCTTCCAAAGGCATGTTTCGGTTGGCATCGTGTAAAAACCGAACGCCTGTAAACAAATGTGCAAAAACCAATTCAGCAACCGACTCTGAAGATGAAGCAGGGGTATTGATGACTAAAATTCCTTTATTTTTGGCATATTCTACATCAATATTGTCCATCCCAACGCCTCCTCTACCAATAATTTTTAGGTTGGGGCACGCATCAATAACATCTTGACGAACTTTGGTTGCGCTTCGCACCAAAATTACTTCTACGTTGTTTTCATTTATAAAATTTATAATTTGTTCTTGTGCTACTTTTGTGGTAATTACTTCAAAACCATTTTGTTCTAATAAAACAATTCCTGCTTTTGAAATACCATCGTTGGCTAAAATTTTCATTATGAATTTATTTTTTATTTTTTAAACATCAAAGATAATTAAAATTATTTATTTAACAGAATTATTTCTACTAAAAAAGGCTACCCGAAGATAGCCTTTTAAGATAAATAATAAATATTTAATAAGTTTTTAATTGTGTCTTTTTTCTATATCCTCAACATCTTTTTTCTTCATAGAATCAACTAAAACAGGTGTTGCAATAAATAATGAAGAGTAGGTGCCTACAATTATACCAACTAACATCGCAAATATAAATCCTCGTATTGACTCACCTCCAAAAATGAACATAATTAACAAAACCATAATCATGGTTAAAGATGTATTTAAGGTTCTTGATAAAGTAGTGTTGATAGATGCGTTTACAATTTCTTTAAAATGCCCTTTTCTATTTCCTGCTAAAAACTCTCTAATTCTATCAAATACAATAACTGTATCATTCATAGAATAACCAATTACTGTTAAAATAGCCGCAATAAAATGTTGATCCATTTCCATGTGAAAAGGCATTATTTTATAGAACAACGAATAAATTCCTAAGACAAATATTACATCGTGTGCGACTGCTGCAATAGCGCCTAAAGAATATTGCCATTTACGGAAGGATATTACTAAATATAAACCTACAACTAACAATGCACCAATAACTGCCCAAAATGAATTTGTTTTTATATCGGCAGAAATTGTTGGATTAACTTTTGAAGCTTGTAAAACCCCAAGTGTTTTACCATCGTATAAGTTTATAAATTGGTCATAAGACATATTCGAATAATATTTTTGCAACGCATTGTACAACTTTTTATTTACTTCTGTGTCTATCTCTGTACTTTCTTCTTTAATTTTATATTTTGTTGTAAGTTTTAATTGGTCGTCTGTTCCAAAAACTTTTGCTTCAAAAGGAACTCCAAATTCATCTGATAGTTCCTTTGATATTTGTGTAGGTTCAACCGTATTTTTAAATTTTACTTGGAATGTTCTTCCACCAACAAAATCAATACCTTCATCTAATCCGTTGAAATAAAAAGATATACAACTAATAATAATTACTAATGATGAAAAAATATAGGTAATTTTTTTGATTTTAATATAATCAAAATGGAAGTTAGTAAACCAATTTTTAGTAATAGAAGTTGAAAATTCTAATTTGTTATTTTTCTGAATATCTTTATCAATAAATAAACGTGCAATAAAAATTGAAGTGAATAAAGATGTGAAAATACCTATAAGTAAGGTTAAAGCAAATCCTTGTATAGGACCTGTTCCAAAAGTAAACAAAATAGCGCCTGTTAAAACGTGTGTTACATTTGCGTCAATTATTGAACGCATAGCTCCTTTCCATCCGTATGATATTTTTACAGCTTCTTCAAGTGTTTTATTTGCTCTTAGTTCTTCTTTTGCTCGCTCATAAATAATAATGTTTGCGTCAACCGCAGTTCCTAAGGTCAAAACAATACCTGCAATACCTGGAAGTGTTAATACAAAACCAAAGCTAGCCATTATTCCAAATAAGAATAATAAATTTAATAATAGTGCTGCGTTTGCATACCAACCTGCTCTGCCATAATAGAAAATCATCCATAAACATACTAAAAAGAACCCAACAATAGACGATATTATACCTGCATTGATAGCCTTTTGTCCTAACGAAGGTCCTACTAATTCTGATTGAACAATATCTGCTTTGGCTGGCAATTTACCTGCTCGTAAAACGTTGGCTAAATCTTTTGTTTCGTTTATAGTAAAATCTCCTGAAATTTCTGAACGACCTCCAGAAATTTTACCTTTACTAACTCCTGGTGCCGAATAAACCACATCGTCTAGCACAATAGCAATTCCGTTTTGTTGTCTGGATACCACTTCTGTAAGCGTTTCCCAAGCTTTAGAACCTGCTCCATTCATTTGCATGCTCACTGATGGTTTACCCATAGGATCAAAAGCATCCATAGCCTCTACAATAACTCCGCCTGCTAAGGGTGCTTTGTTTTCTCTATTCCCTTTTAAAGCATAAAGTTCAATGTTTTCAGCCTCATCGTCTGATTGTTTTCCCCAAGCAAATTTTGTAAATTGTTTATCGGCTGGCAATAAGGCTCTAATATCCGCACGATTCAAATAAGCCATTACTTGGTCTTTATATTTTGTTTTAAAAACTCCTATATAGTTCCCTCGAGGTGCATCCATTACCATTTTGTCAAACAACGGATTGTTCCCTCCTTTGGCTTGTGCAACCGAGTCTTTTGAGGTTTTATTGGTTAAAAGTGAGTCAATTTCTGCAGGTTTTGTTTCGGTTTTAACTTTTGCAACAGCTTTTTCGGTTTTTTTCAAGGCTTCGTTTGTAGCCATTAAAAACGGACCAATTTCATCTATTTTATAAGTTTCCCAAAACTCTAATTGAGCTGAAGTTTGTAATAATTTTTTAATACGATCCACATCTTTAGCACCTGGTAATTCAACCAAAATACGACCTGTTTCTCCAATCATTTGTATGTTGGGTTGGGTAACACCAAATTGGTCAATTCGTTTTCGAAGCACTTCAAAAGCGCTCACAACCGATTCTTTTATTTTACGTCTTAAAATAGGTTTAACCTCATCGTTGGTCATTTTGAAGTTAATAGTTCCTTCTAAGTTTTTATTACTAAAAATAGTTGGGTCTGAAAGTTTTACACTTCCATTGGCTAAACGATCAAATGCTTCAAAAAACGCATCGGTATAGGTTTGATTGCCTTTTTGGTTACTAGTAGCTTCGGCTAATGCTTTATTAAACACTTCGTTTTGTGAATTATTTGATAGCCCTTTGATAATATCTTTTACCGAAATTTGAAGTAATACATTGATACCCCCTTCTAAATCTAACCCTTTATTTAGTTGTTTATCACGCACTTCGCGATAGTTATTGCCCAAATAAACAGGAATTTTACTTAACGAATCTAAATACTTCGTTTCTTTTGTAAAGTCTCCATTTGCTTGCACTTTGGCATCTTTTTCAATTTTGTTAGTTGCAAAAGTGAATGATAATTGATAGATACATACCAACGCAAATACGATGGTAAAAAATTTAATAAGTCCTTTGTTCTGCATTATCTTTAAGTTTAATTTTTTTTAAAAAACGCACAAATATATACTATGCAACGCTAATACACAATTTTTTTAGTAAATTTTATTATTTTACTTAAAAAAAATAGGTATTTAAAGGTATTTTTTAGATATTTGTAGGCGTTTAAAATTATGTTTTAGAACCCATAGTTAAACCCAAATTACCATATTATACTATAGAGCGAAGTTCAACAGACGAAGTAAATAGCTCGCTATTCCTTTTTTTTAAAAAGCCTGTGAGCACCTTCTAATTTTGTATTTTTAATTCTCATAACGAAATCTAATGTATAATTTGGATTTAAAAAAATAAATTACCTTTATAATTTTTATATGATATTCGATTATAACATAAAGGAAATCACAAAAATTGCGCAATCAATAATGAATACGAACCCTAAAAAAATAATTGTTTTTGAAGGAGCAATGGGTATGGGAAAAACAACATTGATTCGTGAAATATTAAACTATTTAAAGGTGGAAGATGCCGTTCAAAGTCCTACGTTTTCTATTGTTAATGAATACAAAAATACAACAGGCTCTACTTTTTATCATTTTGATTTTTATCGAATAACAGATGAAGAAGAAGCTTATAATATAGGGGTTGAAGATTATTTTTTTTCAAATTCGTATTGTTTTATTGAATGGGCTGAAAAAATACCTAATTTATTACCTGAAAATCACACCAAAATAAAGCTATCTTATATAAACGAGACAAGTCGAAACATAGTTATAACTAATTGAAAATATGTATTTTATTTTTAGAATGATTTAAGAGAACTTCTAAAAATTCATTTTTATTACAAAAAGTTCTTTTTAAATTTTGCCTTCTACTTCTTAAAAATTACAAATTTTCATTAGAAAACCAATTTTTAGAAGTCCCCTTAAACCTATCCGTATGAATTTACAATTTTTAATGCCTCAAGAAGAACGATTAGAAGTTATCAAACACAAAAGCAATCTACTTATAGGGATACCTAAAGAAACGTTGTACCAAGAAAAACGAATTTGTTTAACACCCGATGCTGTTCAAACATTAGTTTTAAATGGTCATCAAATAATTTTTGAAGCGGGTGCAGGTATTCTGGCAGGTTATACAGACAAAGAATATGCCGATGCAGGTGCCGAAGTAACACATGATATTCAAAAAGTTTTTAAATGTTCTATCATACTAAAAGTTGAACCTCTTACACTATCCGAAATTGAGTTTATGCAACCTGGTGCCATTGTTTTGAGTGCCTTACAATTAAAAACGCAAACAACGAAATACTTTAATGCCCTATCAAACAAAAAAATAACCGCTTTAGCCTTTGAATTTATAAAAGATGAAGGAGGTTCGTTTCCGGCTGTAAAATCGTTAAGCGAAATTGCAGGCACAGCAGCAGTGCTAATCGCTGCCGAATTGATGAGCAAAGAAAGTGCTGGTAAAGGGCTCTTATTAGGCAATATTACAGGGGTTTCACCTACCGAAATTGTAATTATTGGAGCTGGAACTGTTGCTGAATTTGCGAGTAGAACGGCTTTAGGTTTAGGTGCCAGCGTAAAAGTTTTTGACAACTCAATAGCCAAATTGCAACGATTGCAAAACCGATTACCTCATCGAATTTTCACTTCTACTATTCAAGAAAAATCTTTAACCAAAGCTCTTAGGCGTTGTGATGTGGCTATTGGGGCTTTAAGAGGGAAAAACAGAACTCCCATTGTAGTAACAGAAACTATGGTTAGCCTGATGAAAAAAGGAGCGGTAATTATTGATGTAAGCATTGATACAGGAGGTTGTTTTGAAACATCAGAATTAACCACACATGAAAATCCTACGTTTATTAGAAATGGAGTGGTGCACTATGGAGTGCCTAATATTCCATCTCGATATGCGAAAACAGCTTCGCTTTCTATTAGCAACATTATCACGCCTATTCTCTTGCAAATTGCAGATAGCGGAGGTATAGAAGAGTTAATTAGGCAAGATAATGGTTTGAAAAACGGAATTTATGTTTATCACGGAATTATAACCAACAAGCCAATTGCCGATTGGTTTCATTTAGAATTTAAAGACTTGAATTTATTTTTATACTAAGATTTATAACCTGATTTTCTGTTAAAGTGTTTCCCTCAATAGCAGTAGAATGATGTGTGATTGAATAGAATATTGTTTGTCCTCAATTAATAGTATTATTAACTTCTTTTTTTTAATAACAATTGTTATTCCGTCATGTTCTTTTGCTCTACTTTCTGAATAATTGTTGTTATAACATTTTTATTTTTAGAAGTCATTAATTACTTTATAACTCCCATTACCCAAATTTTAAACTTATTAACTTTTTGAATATTATTAAAATCAATAGGGTTTTCTTTTTTCAAAAGATTTTTATCCGTAACTCCATCGGTATAAAATTTCTTTAAAAATTCGGAACTTTCAATAACTGTTTTTAATATATCAATGTGTGAACTATTATCTAAAATCAAGTGTTGCCCGTTTATAAGATAAGGCATCAATTCTTTTTCTGTAACTTCTGGAGGTGTTCTAAAATCTAAATCGCCACTAATTACGATTACCTCATTTGTTAGTTTTTTTGGATGCTGAAATTTTGACGGAATAGGTTTTAAGCCCCAAGCTTTATATGTGCCTCCGTATAATAAAGCATAGTTACTACCCAAGGTAAGCGTATCGGTTTCTCTTATATTTTTTCTTTCTAATAATTGTTGATTTTCGCCCGTTAAATCTGCCGTTACAGATTTTGCATATACATCTCCAATAATATCGCTCCTGCTTGCATCGTATATTTTTTGCAATAAAAATAAATTACTATAATCATCGGTATATGCTGCTTTAAAATATGCATCAAATGCTAATGTTGCAAATCCTGTAGAATATAAAGAGTTTACGGTTCCTGTTTTAATTTTATCAATACTCAATTTAAAACCACTCCATTTTTTTGGCATATTATTTATGGCTAATTTCATAGCTTGTTTAATACTGCCTTTGTATTTTGGGTGTTTTTGTAATGTATAAATACTGTCATACTTATTAATATATTTTTCAACACTGTACGGATTTGGTAATAAATTTCCTTGTGGAACTGCACCAATCATCATCGTTCTATATAGTTTTTCAGGATATTGATAGGCATACATTAATGCTATTCTTGTGCCAAAACTAATTGATAATAAATTAATTTTATTATAATTTAATTGTTTTCTTAAAAATTCAATGTCATTAGCTACATTTACAACGTTATATTGGTTTATATCTATGCCTTTTTTATCTAATTCTTTTTTATACTTTTCAATATTTTTTTCAATATTAGAAAGACATTCATCTGTATATAAATGTAGATTAATCCCTTTCATTGCTTTTTTTATTTCTTTTGATTCTAAAACAACCGAACCATCAACTCCACGATAGCCAAGGCAAATAAAATCATGATTTGCTAATAGTTGGGTTGGGTTTGACGATATTATTTTTTCATCTGACAAGATGTTTGAACCTCCTGGACCACCATCTAACCAAAATATAGGCTCGGCAGGGTTTTTATTAGTAGATTTTACAATATAAATAGGAATATTTATTTTTTTGATGCCTGTTTTTCATAATTTTCTGGGACTTCAATATAACCTTCTATTGTTGTATAAGAAATATTTCCTATTGTGATAGATTTTCCTTTTTTAAAACCTATTTTTTGAACATCTTGTGAGCAAGCATTGAAAGGTAATATGTAGAATAGTATAATTAGTATCTGAAATGCTTTTATGTTTATTAATTTATACATAGTGTGAAATTTTAAAAAATTAATTCCAAAATTAAGACCCGGCTGAACAAAGTAGTTGTTCCATTTGTTTTCTACAACTTTAAAAGAGTTTGGAACATTAGCTCTTACGGGCCAATAACTACAACCAATAGCTGGTTCAAAAAAAATCTTATTTTTAAATAATTTAAACTGATAGCCTAAATGGAAGTTTAAATATAGAGTGTAGCCATTTCCAATTGTTTTTTTATTACTATCAAAATATTTTTCAAAAGCATTTAATGCATGAACAGAAGCAAATAATTCGTTCCATAAAAAACGTTGATAACCTATTGTAGGTGCAAGTATTCGCGCGTGCCCAGGATAGTTTTATCCAGAGGCGTCAAATGCTGAAGACCCAAAAGGAATTCCAAGCGGCCAAGCATAAATTGACCTTTTAAAATCAAGAGAAATGACATCTTTTGGAGTTATCCTGTAGCCAAAATTTAACTGCACATATTCAGGTTTGTTTTTTTTGTCAAAGTTTCCTAACATATAAAGAGAACTTCCAACGAACCATTTTTTGTAAATACTATCATTTTTAGTTTCTTGAGCATTTACTTGTAAATTACTTGTTAAAACAAAAACAAGCCCGATCCATAAAATTTTGTTTTGCATTTTTTTAGTTTAAATAATATTGCAAATGTAATTTTAATAATGGCTCAAATTTGTTCACTTAAGTTAAGTAATGTATTATTTGTTTTTTTCAAAATTCTAGTTCTTAATCTACTTAACGATTGAGGTTTTATTCCTAAAAAACTGGCTAATTGATGCTGTGGCACACGTTGAATAAGGTCTGGTCTTTGTTGTAGTAAATTCAAATATCGCTGTTCGGGTGAAGAAGTTTTAAACTGGTCAAATTCTATTTGCTGTTTCGCTAAAAGTTCTTCGGATAACAACCCGCACAGTTGTTGAAATTTCGGAAATCTATTATTCATTTCTGCTTCCATAGCAGCATTTGAAACAATAAGAATACTATCTTCAATACAACTTATATAATACTCAGATGCTGTTTTGTTTAATGCACAATGAGGTGTTAATACTTCCATTTCTGTGTAAAAAGCTGTTGTGTTTTCATCTCCATTAATAACGTAATATTTTCGAACACAACCTTTTAGAACAAAATAATTGTTTTCTGATCTTTGCCCTTCCTTTAACAAAATTGTCCCTTTTTTTACTAAATGAAATATATCTAAAGAAATAATTGCATTTTTTTCTTCCTCTGTTAAAGTAACGTATTTTGAAATAAAATTAAATAATATATCCTGAATTTTTAAAATTATAAATTTTTAATTCCTAAGCGTAGCCCCTAATTCTGTTTGCAAATTAGTTAAAATTTTAGTCATTGTTTTTTCTATTTGGGCATCGGTAAGGGTTTGCACTTGGTCTTGCAGAATATAGCTAATTGCATACGATTTTTTATATTCGGGCAAATTTTTACCTTCGTAAACGTCGAACAAATTGATGTTTTTTATATACTTTTTATCTGCTTGTTTTGAGAGGTTATATATTTGTTCAAAACTTATGTTTTTATCTAATAACAAAGCTAAATCTCTCCTTACTTCTGGGAATTTAGAAATTTCTGAAAATTTAATTTTTGTTGATAATTGTGATAAAACAAAACTCCAATCAATATCAACATAAAAAACATCATTTTTACAATCAAAATTTTTAGTAATTGCCTTTTTAATTGTTCCTAATTCGGCAAAAATTGTATTGTTTATAGCAAAACTTATTCCTTCGTTAAAAATTGATGTGTTGCAAGGCATTGTTACAACGTTTTGCAGTCCTAAACGCTCAAAAATTCCTTTTACATATCCTTTTGCTACAAAAAAATTAGTTGGTTTTTGAGGATTTGACCAGCTTTCGGTGTTTTGAAAACCTGTTAAAAAAAGTGCTAAATGTTTGTTTTCGATATATTTTTTTTCTTTTTTATGATACGTTTTTCCGAACTCAAAAAGTTTTAAATCGCTTCGTTTTCGGTTACTGTTGTATTGAATAGCCTCTAAACCCGAAAACAACATAGATTGCCTCATCACAGCCAAATCATTACTTAAAGGGTTAAGCATTACAACGTTTTCTTCATCTATTAATTCATTAAAATAGTTTGTGTATGAAGTGGTTAATGAATTAGATATTATTTCAAAAAAACCTTGAGAAACTAATTGTTCGGCAATGATATTTTGCATTTTATAATCGGCTGTTTTTGGTGAATTTGAAACCGATGCGTTTATTTTGCTTGAAAAACCTATATTGTTATAACCATATACTCGCAAAATTTCTTCAATTACATCAATTTCACGTTGCACATCTACTCTATACGGTGGTATTTGTAATCCTAAACCTTTTTCGCTGCTATTGGTAATTTTAATATCTAATGACGCTAAAATATTTTTAACGGTATCTTTATTTAAAGTTTCACCTATCGTTTTGTTTAAAGTTTCAAAACTTAAAAAAACACTAAATGACTCAATTTCTTTTGGATAAATATCGATAATATCACTTGTAATTTCGGCTCCTGAAACTTCTTTTATCAAAAGTGCAGCTCGTTTTAATGCATATTTTGTAAAATCAGGATCAATTCCTCTCTCAAAACGAAACGAAGCATCGGTATTTAAACCATGTCTTTTAGCCGTTTTTCTAATACTAACAGGATTAAAATAGGCACTTTCTAAAAAAATTGAAGTAGTATCGTTGGTTATTCCAGATGTTTTTCCTCCAAGAACGCCTCCAATACATAACGGATTTTGCTCATCACAAATTACAATATCATCTGTATGCAAGGCACGTTCAACATCGTCTAAAGTGGTTAGTTTAGATCCGCTTTCAGCCACTTTTACTATGATTTTATTACCTATTATTTTTGTTGTATCAAAGGCATGCAAGGGTTGTCCTAATTCGTGCATTACATAATTAGTAACATCAACAATATTATTTTTTGGCTGAATACCAATGGCTTTCAACTTATTTTGCAACCACTCTGGTGAAGGTATGACGGATATATTAGACAATGTTACTCCACAATATCTTGGGATAATCTTACTGTCTTCTACTTTTACATCTATTTTTAAGGTTTTTTTATCTACTTTAAACTTGCTAACCGATGGAGTTATTAATTCTGAATGTTGAAAATTTGATTGCAACAAGCCAGCCCGTAAATCACGTGCTACTCCGTAATGGCTCATAGCATCGGCTCTGTTTGGAGTTAAACCAATTTCAAAAACTTCATCATTTTCTATATTAAAATAATCAGATGCTAAGGTGCCTACAATTACTTCATTTGGCAAAATCGTTATTCCTTCATGGCTTTTCCCTAAGCCTAATTCATCTTCGGCACATAGCATCCCGAAGCTATCTTCACCTCTAATTTTTCCTTTTTTTATTTCAAAATCGTTGCCATCTTTATCAAATAATTTGGTCCCAATTGTTGCTACTAAAACTTTTTGCCCTGCCGCAACATTAGTAGCTCCACAAACTATTTGCAATGGAGATGGCCCTCCAATATTTACGGTTGTTATCTTTAATCTATCAGCATTTGGGTGTTGGATACAGGTTAAAACTTCGCCTATTACCACGCCTTTTAAACCTCCTTTTATACTTTCAAAAGGCTCTACTCCTTCTACTTCTAAGCCTAAATCGGTAAGCAAGGCAGCTATTTCGTCTGATTTCCAGTCAATTTTTAAGAATTGTTTTATCCAATTATATGAAATTCGCATATAGATTTAATTTAGGTGGCAAAGGTATTGTTTTTAAGGTATTTTTCAAAATTTTTAATACAATCCTATAGAAACTGTTTTGCACAAAAAATGCTTCCAACTTTGTTATTTTTAGTTAGAAGCATTTTATATTTTTGGTTTAAGAGGACTTCTTAAAATTCATTTTATTGCAAAAAGTTCTTTTTATAAATTTAATTTTTTTCTAATGTGTTGAGGAATACCATCTTTATGTATCAAAATAGCCGTAGTTTTATATTGAACATAAGGTTTGGTTACATACAAATACCCTTGAAAATCGTTGGTTTTTCCCCAGGAGTTTTTTACTAAGTAATAGTCTTTTCCTGTTTGATCTTTTGCAAAACCTACCACGTGCATTCCATGATCATCGGTAGTTAAAAGATTGTTTAAAGCATCTTGCCGCATTTCTTCTGTAATGGTTTTATCAGGCATTAGTTCGTCAAAAAGAGTGTTGTTTTTGGGGTCAATTGTGCTTAAATCAATGTTTGGGACATAAGCTACTCCGTTTTTCCAGCTAAAATAAGGCTCAGAAACATCGGTTGCCCATGCTACCGAAAATCCTTTTGAAATAGCATAATCTATCACTTCGGTTAATTCGTTCATTTTTATGTTATAAACCAAGCCTTTGGACCAGTTGTCTGGCACGGGTAATACAAATTGTGAATAATATGGATAATCTAAATACGATGATAAATTTACATAATCATCAGGATTGATACCCACTACTTCTTTAGCAAACGATTGGGGAGTAAATTTTTTGCCTTCATATATAAATTCTTTTGGAACTTCACCTAAAAACGAATCAATTGTGGCTTCAAAGGCTTTCATATTGGCAGGCGAAAGTTTTCCGTTAGGGTTTTTAAGCATGGCATCAAGCATTGATTTTAATACATTTTGCATTTCATCAAAATCGTTTTTCACAGCTCCGTATTGCAAACCAGAATACACTTCTTGTGGCACTATTCCATATTTCTTTAAAGAATTCATAGCATCGTGTAGTTCTGCTCCATCACCCCAACCCGCTAAGCCATTCCACAAAAGGTATTGCTTTGCACGTTCTACATACGAATTGCGAGCCGTAAAAATTTCTGCTAAATCAATCGGTTTTTTACCCATACGCATCATTTCAGATTCTAAATATGAAGAGACAGAATAACTCCAGCAAGTTCCAGACGAACCCTGTGCTTTTACATCAGTATTTTCAACATTTTTAGTAACGGTAAATTGAAATTTATTGTTATCCGTTTTGTTAAATTTTAATTTGTTTACCAAGTCATCTTGCGCAGAAGTGGTAAAAATGCCTATCGAAAAGGCAAAGATTAACAGTAGTTTTTTCATAAATTTAGTTATTTTTAAGTTTCAAATATAATAATTTGTCTTAAATAAGTATCTTTGTGTTACAATATTTTTAATATTTAATGAAAAATTTATTAAAAAAAATTATTATTAGTCCGTTTATATTTCTTATTCGATTTTATCAAGTAGCTGTTTCGCCCTATAAACCAGCTAGTTGCAGATATTATCCAACTTGTTCACAGTATTCGGTTCAAGCACTGCAAAAACACGGACTTTTTAAAGGAGGTTGGTTGGCAATTAAACGTATTTTGAGTTGTCATCCTTGGGGCAAAAGTGGTTATGATCCTGTGCCGTAATTGTTAAAAGAGCTTCTAAAAATTGATTTTGTAATGAAAATTTGTAATTTTTAGAAGCTTTTTAATAATTAGAAATAATAAATACAACTTTAGATACACGTTAGTTTTCTTTTTAAATTAGCTTTATAAAAAATAAAATAAAAAATAGTATGAGAACTTCAAGTTATTTTTTTCATCGGTTGATAGTTTTACACCTCCTCTTGTAGAACAAACCGAATATTTAATCAATGGTGAATTAAAAAAATGGAAAGGCGAATTTAAGAAAATTTATGCTGCTGTAAAACAAAAAAATTTCGATGACGTTTTATCTAAGAAGTATATAAAATCAGAAGTTAGAACTATATAAATCATTCATTTTGAGGTATGTGTTTTTCCTTACAATAATTTTCAATTTCTGCATCATTCTCAAAATAATTATCACAAAATTCTTTTTCAACTCCTGAGTAATATTTTTCACTGGCTGTCATCAGTTTTTCAGTTTGTTCAATAAATCGTTCAAAATCTTTGTTTATTTTACAAAGTTTATCAATAGTTTTAAAATCTAATTCTTTGTATTTTGCAGGAAATAAAACCTTGCTATGAAAAGGATTGGTATTTTTTTTTATAATTCCAATTCTAAATGATTGGTTTAAGCGTTCCATTTCTTCTTGTAAAATATCACTAAATTCAAAAGCTACTAAATAACCATAATTTGCCAACTCGAATTTGAATAAGCCTGAAAAAATGATTTTTTTAGTTCGTTATCACTATTTATTTCTCGTTTAAGCTCGTAAGAACTTATTTTAAAATTATTAACTCTATTGATTGATTTTAGAAAATTTTGACTAACTTTTGTTTGTAAATTAAGAAATTTTAAACCAACCATATCTGGATGCGTC
Organism: uncultured Flavobacterium sp.; assembly: GCA_964463035.1. GTDB lineage: Bacteria > Bacteroidota > Bacteroidia > Flavobacteriales > Flavobacteriaceae > Flavobacterium. The sequence goes on along the minus strand of CAYXAF010000017.1, from coordinate 18,472 downwards.
CAAATTTGATTGCTATCTTTTTCGTTAGATTGTTCGTGAAAAATAGTTTTTGAATAGGTGTTTAAATTCTTTAAATACATATTTAAAAGTTTATGCAAATCGCGATCATCATATGTTTTTGCTTGGAACTTAGATGTTTTAATAAATTTTTTTTCTGCTGCAACCTCTTCAAAAAAATTAACATCTATAGACTTTTCATTTTTAGATAAATAATACGAATATGTTCCGTTGGGTTGTTTAATTATTTTTACCCTTGTATCATTTTCTCTAATATAATCACCAAGTCGAGCAGAAATTGTTCATGCTGGGGTTTTTCCTGAAAAATCATAATACTTTTTATCTAAAATATGATTACAAATCTCAACGGAACTTGCAAAACTTTGCTTATCTTCTAAACTTTTTTATACAGTTTCTGTAATTGTCATGTGTGCTAGTTTATAAGATGTCATTTATCGCTCAACCTTCACCGAACTCGGCACTAAAACTTTATAATTTCCTCTGTTTCGTATTACATCTCGCACGATACTTGAACTTATGAACGATGTTTTTGAGGAAGTTAATAAAAAAACATTTTCAATTTTAGAAAGTTTTCTATTGGTGTATGCTATGGCTTTTTCAAATTCAAAATCGGCTGGGTTTCGTAAGCCTCGCAAAATAAAATTAGCTTTCATTTTTTTGCATAAATTTATCGTTAAACCTTCGTAAGTAATAATCGAAACTTTATGGTTATTTTCAAAGGCTTTTTCGATAAATTGTTTACGCTCTTCAAGGCTAAACATATATTTTTTGTCCGCATTAACACCAATTGCCACTATTACTTCATCAAAAAGTTTAGTTCCTCGTTCAATAATATCGAAATGACCTAAGGTAATAGGGTCAAAAGACCCTGGAAAAACAGCTATTTTTGCCATTATTTTACTTGTATGAGTTCTACATCAAAGATTAAAATTGCGTTTGGTGGTATTACCCCTCCTGCTCCTTGTTCACCATAACCTAAATAAGGAGGAATTACAAAACGTGCCTTGTCTCCTTCTTGCAAAAGAGCAATTCCTTCGTCCCAGCCTTCGATAACTTGCCCTACGCCTAAGGTAAATTCAATCGGTTTTTTACGCTTAAACGAATTGTCAAATTCCATTCCGTTTGTTAAAGAACCGGCATAATGCACACTTATTTTTGCTCCTTTTTGAGCTTTTTTACCATTCCCTTTGTTAATAAATTTATAGCGTAAACCCGAAGTTGTTTTTTCAAAACCTGCAGCATGCTTTTCGAGTTCTGCTTCGGCTTTTTGTTTGGCTTCGGCTATGCGTTTGGTTCTGGAACCTTCAAAAGTTCTAAACGCTTCAATAGCATTCCATTTTTGAGCTTCGTCTCCTATGCGAATAATTTCTATTTTTTCAAGGGTATCACCTTGTGCAATACTATCGACAACCTCTTGTCCTTCCACTACATATCCAAAAATCGTATGCTTATTATCTAACCAAGGCGTGGGAACATGTGTAATAAAAAATTGTGACCCATTAGAGCCTGGACCCGAATTAGCCATTGATAAAACACCTGCTCTATCATGCTTTAAATCTGAATGAAATTCATCATCAAATTTATAGCCAGGACCACCAACTCCTGTGCCTTGTGGGCAACCGCCTTGTATCATAAAATCAGGAATTACTCGATGAAATTTTAATCCATCATAATATGGAGTTCCTTGCTTTTTTACTGAATTTTCTAAATTCCCCTCGGCTAAAGCAACAAAGTTACCCACCGTGCCTGGGGTTTTATCGTGTGTAAGCAGTAGAGTTATGTTACCTCTGGTAGTTTCAATTTTTGCGTAAATTCCGTTTTGCATTTTTTTTTTTTTAGAGTTATAAAAAGCAAAAATACATTTTTTTTTGAGAATACTAAAAGTTGCAAGCACAACACTATTTTGGGGCACATCCAATTATGTTTTATCAAACCTCGAAAGAATTAAAATAAAAATAGATTGATATAAATTTTTCTTTTTGATTATTTTTCTGGTGGTTTTAGTATCTTTGTGGCAAAGCAGGTCGCCTTATCGCTGTTCTGTATTTGCAGAAAAGAGGAAAGTCCGGACATCAAAGAGCACCATAGTGGGTAACACCCATCGTTTTTAAAATTTATTTTAAAGATAGGACAAGTGCAACAGAAAGGATGTACAGGTCATGCTGTAGTGAAATCAGGTAAACTCTATGAGATGAAATGCCAAGTATATCGGTAACCCATTTAGTTGGGGGAGAACTGCTCGTTTTTTGCCGAGGGGTAGGCAGATAGATCTTGTTGGTAACAACAAGGGTAGATAAATGATAAGGTATGGTTTTATTTTTTTAAAACTTGAACAGAATCCGGCTTATAGACCTGCTTTTTTTGTTTTAAATTATTATTTTTGCAAAAAAAATGATTATTTTAAGAGGACTTCTAAAAATTGGTTTATAAGATTATTTTTTATAAAACAAATTATTAACGATACTAAATTCTAATTTTATATGTTACAAACTACCTTTATCCGAGAAAATGTTGCCTATGTGGTAAAAGCATTAGCCAAAAAGCATTTTGATGCTGCCGAAATTGTGGATCGTATCGTTTGGCTTGACGAAAAACGAAGAGCTACACAAGTGGAATTAGACACCCTTTTATCGGAGGCAAACAAGCTGTCGAAAGATATTGGTGAGCTGATGAAAAATGGAGAAAAATCGAAAGCTGAAATTTTAAAACAAAAAACATCCCAACAAAAAGAAAGCAGCAAAACCCTGTCTGATAACCTAAATACTTATGCAGATGAATTGCAAGAGTTGTTATATAAACTTCCTAATTTGCCTGCCGAAATTGTTCCTGAAGGTAAAACACCCGAAGAAAACCTAAACGTTTTCCAGGCAGGCGAAATACCCACCTTGTATGAAGGGGCTTTACCTCATTGGGAATTAGCAAAAAAATACGATATTATTGATTTTGAATTAGGTGTTAAAATTGCTGGAGCTGGTTTCCCTGTGTATAAAGGCAAAGGAGCCAAACTACAACGAGCTTTAATTGCTTATTTTTTAGATAAAAATACCGATGCTGGTTATCAAGAATTTCAAGTACCGCACGTGGTTAATGAAGCCTCTGGATACGGCACAGGGCAGTTGCCCGATAAAGAAGGGCAAATGTATCATATCGGGATTGATGATTTATATTTAATCCCAACGGCTGAAGTGCCTGTAACCAATATTTTTAGAGATATAATTTTAAACGAGAACGATTTTCCTATCAAATGTACGGGCTACACCCCTTGTTTCCGAAGAGAAGCAGGGTCATATGGAGCTCATGTTCGGGGGTTAAATCGTTTGCATCAGTTTGATAAAGTTGAAATTGTTGAAATTGCCCATCCCGATAAATCGTATGAAATCTTAGAAAAAATGGTGGAACATGTAAAAGGTATTTTAAACGAATTAAAACTGCCCTATCGAGTGCTTCGTTTGTGTGGAGGTGATATGGGCTTTGCAAGTGCTTTAACCTACGATTTTGAAGTGTTTTCAACTGCTCAAAACCGTTGGTTAGAAATAAGTTCGGTATCAAACTTTGAAACATTCCAAGCCAATCGTTTAAAACTACGATTTAGAGATAAAAATGGTAAAAATCAATTGGCACACACCCTAAACGGTAGCTCGCTTGCTTTACCAAGGGTTTTAGCGGGTATTTTAGAAAATTATCAAACCCCCGAAGGTATTGTGATTCCTAAAGTTCTACAAAAATATACAGGATTTACAATTATTGATTAAAAATTAAATAATTTAGATTGAGGTTTTAAGCTACACGTATTTACGCCTTTTTTATGTGAATATGTGTAGTATATTTTTTTATAAAATATTTACCTCTGCTTCAATTTTAATTTCGTAGTTTTCAAAAACTGTTTTTTGAATATTCTTTGAAAGTTCTAAAATTTCTTGCCCTGTGGCGGTGCCATAATTTACTAAAACCAACGCCTGTTTGGCATGCACCCCCGAATCTCCAAAACGTTTTCCTTTAAAACCTGCCTGTTCAATCAGCCAGCCTGCAGGAACTTTAACTTCCTGTTCATTCACTTGATAATGAGGCATTTTTGGAAATTTTTTAAGTAAATATTTATATTTTTCAACTGAAATAATTGGATTTTTAAAAAAACTACCACTGTTGCCTAACTCTTTTGGGTTGGGTAGTTTACTGGTGCGAATGGCAATTACAGCATCCGAAACATCATTAATACTCGGGTTTTTAATACCTTTTTTGGCTAATTCATCAGAAATCGCTCCGTAATTTGTTTTGATTTGATGATTGATTTTTGTTAATTGAAATGTAACCGAAATGATAATATATTGATTTTTAAATTTATTCTTAAAAACACTCTCTCGATACTCAAATTCGCAGGCAGCGTTGTTAAACTCTTCAATTTCAAGGGTTTTAATATTCAATGCTTCGCATGAAAACAATGTGTCTTTTATTTCCACTCCATAAGCACCAATATTTTGAACAGGTGTAGTGCCCACATTTCCAGGTATCAACGATAGGTTTTCTATACCTCCAAAATTATTTTCAATACAATACAGGACAAATTCATGCCAATTTTCGCCTGCTTGTGCCTTCACCCAAACAAAATCATCGTTTTGTTGCACAATTTCAATCCCTTTTAATTGATTATGAATTACTAATTTTTCAATATTATTTGTAAGTAGCAAATTGCTTCCGCCTCCTAAAATAAAAAAATCAGAAGTTTGTTGAAGGTTGTTTTTTAACTCTTCTAAAGTGGTAACCGAAACAAATTCTTTTGCAAAAGCCTCAATACCAAAGGTATTATAAGCCTTCAAATTAAAATTTTTATATACAATCATTGTGTAAATTTATATACTGCAAAGATAGTTTAAAATAAAATTTTGTAACTTATATTTTTTTAGAAAAGGCATTATATAGAGATACTTAATGAATATTTTTTATTTTTTATTATATTTTTATTGTTTATCAATAATTATTTATTATATTTGCCCAATAATTTAAAACTAAAAATATTATGTCTAAAAAAAACAATTTTGTATTTATTGCCTTGCACATAGTTGCATGGGTTATTTTTGTAGGTTTGTGCATCGAAGCGGGTGCCTTGATTGTAAACTTCGTATTCAGTTTTTTTAAACCCGAAGTTCTAGGGGATTTGTATCAAAAATTAGATTTAACACTACTATATAAACAAAACAGATGGGTATTTTTTGGAGTTTATAGTTTTATTTTATTTATATCGGTTTTAAAAGCGATGCTTTTTTACGTTGTAATAGAGCTACTTTTAAAGTTAGATTTATCAAACCCATTTAGTGATTTTGTAGCTAAAAAAATTTCACAAATTAGTTATACAACGTTAAGTATTGGGTTAATTAGTCATATTGCTAAACAAACAACAAAAAGTTTAGCACATCATGGTTATGATATAAATATGCTTGATAAATTTTGGGTAGATAGTGAGGCGTTTATTTTAATGGCAGCTATTATTTATGTTATTCATCAAATTTTTAAGCGAGGAATTGAACTACAAACCGAAAACGATTTAACAATTTAAAGATGGCAATAATAGTAAACCTCGATGTTATGATGGCAAAAAGAAAAATGTCGTTAAACGAACTTTCAGAAAAGGTAGATTTGACTCTTTCTAATTTATCAATTTTAAAGACAGGAAAAGCTAAAGCTATACGTTTCAATACTTTAGAGGCAATTTGTAAAGCTTTAGATTGTCAGCCAGCGGATATATTAGAATACAGACCAGATAACGAATAACTCATAATTCATATTATAGGTTTCTAATCACTATTTAAAAAATCATTTTTTTGAATAGGTAGAATTCTTTTGCTTATTTTTTACAAAAACATTTAATAACCTAAAATTTAAAACAATGAAAACAAAAAATCAATTCAATTTAAAGCAATTTTTATTAATCACATTTTTAGTTTCTTCAATTTCTCTAATGTCTTTTAATAAAATAAATAATAACATGTTTTTAGGAAATAAAGGAAGCTATTCTGAAAAAAAGCAAATTCCTAAGGTAGATTTACACACGGCTGTTTTAAAAAATGACATCAAATCAGTTAAAGAACACATTGTAGCAAAATCTGATTTGAATGTTAAAGAAGCAATGGGTGGTAGCACTCCTTTAATAAGTGCTGCTCTTTTTGGCAAAACTGAAATAGCTAAATTACTCATAGATGCTGGAGCAAATTTGAACATTCAAAATAATGATGGCTCAACGGCTCTAATTACAGCTGCCTTTTTTTGTCGACCAGAAATTGTAAAAATGCTTTTGGCCAAAAAAGTAAATAAAATCATTAAAAATAACTATGGTCAAACAGCTCGTGAAACTGTGATTACACCTTTCAATCAAGTTAAACCAGTTTACGAATCTCTAGGAAATGCTCTGTCTCCTTTAGGATTAAAACTCGACTTTGCCTACATAGAAAAAACAAGACCAATTATTGCAAAAATGTTGAAATAAGAACCATGCAACAATGACTAGAAGATACGATATTGATTGGATAAGAGTAATCTCCATAGGTTTGTTACTGCTTTATCATACAACAATTGGGTTTCAACCTTGGGGACTTTTTATTGGTTTTATTACTAATAATGAATTTTTACAATCACTTTGGACACCAATGACTATGCTGAATATTTGGCGTATCCCTATCCTTTTTTATGTATCTGGTATGGGGTTATTTTTAGCAATGCAAAATAGAAATTGGAAACAACTTTTAGCAGAACGATTCAAGCGTATAGGCATTCCACTACTATTTGGGGCTTTGATAATAGTTCCTATACATTTGTTTCTAATACAAAAATATTATGGAACTGAATTATCATATATATCAAGTATGGGGCATTTATGGTTTTTAGGTAATATACTTGTATATGTAGTTTTATTAACACCTGTTTTATGTTTTCTTAAAAACAAGGGTAGTGTCGTTGCGGTTATGTTTATAAAAAAACTATTCAGAAGTCCAATATCCTTAATTATTATCATCTCATTATTTATTGCAGAAACAGTCATCATAAAACCACCTATTTATGAAATGTATGCCTATACTTCTCACGGCTTTTTTCTCGGACTAATTGCTTTTCTATCAGGATTTTTATTTATGTTGGGAGGTGCACAATTTTGGAAAACGTTGCAAAAATGGAAATGGATTTTCTTTTTAACAGCAATAATGCTTTTCTTTGCAAGGACTAATCATTGGTTTATGCAACCAAACAATATTTTATTAGCCATAGAATCTAATTGTTGGATATTTTCTATACTTTCATTATCACATAATTATCTGAATAAAAAGAGTAAACTATTAACCTATCTTAAAGAAGCGGCCTATCCGGTATATATTATCCATATGATATTTTTATATTTAGGTTCAGCATTAGTATTTCCTTTACACTTAGGAGCTTTGGCTAAATTTCTGTTGTTATTATCTTTTACATTTATTGGTAGTTTATCCTTTTATGAAATTATAATAAGAAGAATTAAAGTAATAAGACCATTTTTTGGATTAAAAAAATAAAATTTAGTATGAAGGATTTTATAAAATTGACATTAATCTATGTATTTACAATAGCAATTTTAAATAGTTGTAATCAAAATAAAAAGTCTTTTAAACCCATAGAGGTATACAAATCAAAAGATTTAATAGTAATGCAAATTACAGAAAATTCTTTTATCCACACTTCTTTTAAGCAAACCAATGACTATGGAAATGTGCCTTGCAATGGGCTTATAGTTAGAAACAATAATGAAACAATTATTTTTGATACACCAACTAATGATAAAAGTTCGGAGGAGTTAATAAAATGGATAAAAAATAGTATTCATTGCAAAATAAACGCTGTTATTCCAACACATTTTCACGACGACTGTTTAGGAGGACTAAAAGCTTTTCAAGTAAATAACATTTCTTCTTACGCTCATTTTAAAACAATTGAACTATCAAAAGAAAATAATTTTACTATACCAGTAAACAACTTTCGAGACTCGCTAAATTTAACAGTTGGCAAAGAAACAATTGTTGTAAAATATTTAGGAGAAGGACATACAAAAGATAACGTTGTAGGTTATTTTCCAAGTGAAAATGTTCTTTTTGGAGGTTGTCTAATAAAAGAGTTAAACGCAAGTAAGGGCTATTTAGGTGATGCAAATGTTGCAGAATGGTCAAATACAGTTGAAAGAGTTAAAAGGGAATTTTCAAAAGTTAGTATCGTTATTCCTGGTCACGGAAAATATGGAAATAGTGAACTTCTTGACTATACTATAAAATTATTTAAGCCTCAATAGAAAAAATCTACAAAAAAATCAGTCAAGCATTTAAATTAAATACAATCAAAGTCACAATATAACTATTACTATCAAATTATTAATTAATAAAACAGATGAAAAAACATACCATAACTATTTTAATTTTTTTAATAACCTTGACTGCATTTGGTCAGAAAAAAAAATGACAATAACAAATAAGAAATTCAAAAAGTATTGAACTCTTTTATGAAATGTCTTGTAGAAAAAGATAGCACCAAATTCTATTCTCTTTTTCACACAGACCCTGTGGTTTGGGTTGGAGTAACGCATCAAAAAACATTTGCAGACGAACTAAAAAAAGACCCAAAAGCAATCGATACTTTTAAATCGAACTATAAATCATTTTATCGATATTTTTATGATAAAGAAATAGAAGAAAAGTTTTATAACATAAAAATTCTTGAAAATGGATATATTAGCACTATACTATTTGATTACAGTTTTTGGCTAAAAGGAACGAAAACAAATTGGGGAAAAGAAAGTTGGGCATTGGTAAAAACCAACGGACAATGGAAAATTACTTCGGTTATTTTTTCTACAGAAGACGAAGTTATAAGCCCAGAACACGGATAGTTCTTTATTTCAAAATCAAAATTATAAAACCATTTTTTGAAGTTACATGAATATTTATTTTGTCTTTGAAAAATTTAAATTTAAACAAATGTAAATAACCATTTTAGATGATTATCAAAATGCTGTGCAAGACCTAAATTGCTTTCGTTTATTAAAAATTATCAAACTATATATTATGGTTGTTTTGCCAATGTTTCACCTACGGATTGTATTTAGTTCATTCAGCCGTAATCATGTTTTTTTTAAAAAATAAATATTTTTTTTACTAATTATTTTGGTTTGTTTTTGCACCTTTGTTTTTCACTAATATTTTCAATATTAATTACTAAAATTTTATATCATACTATCGAAAAACCAATACTCAAATTAAAATTGTTGTTCACTTATTCTAAAAATTAGATGCTAACCATTGCTATTCCAACCTATAATTATAATGCTTTTCCGTTAGTAGAAGGGGTTCATTTTTTGTGTTTAAAAGCAACTATTCCCTTTGAAATTTTATGTTATGATGATGGAAGCACCCAGCCCGAAACGATAGAGGCAAACCAAAAAATAAATAGTTTGTCTTATTCAAAATATATTTTTGGCAATCAAAATAAGGGTTTAAGTTTTGCCCGAAATTGGTTGCTTTCAAATGCAATTTATGATAGCATATTGTTGTTAGACGCTGATATGATGCCCCAACAGGAGGATTTTATACAAAAATACTTACCTTTTTTAAATTCTGAATATTTGATTGTTTTTGGAGGCATTTCGTACGAAAATAATACAGCCGATAGCAAACAATTACGTTATATATATGGAATAAACAGAGAGGCGCTTTCGGTTGAAAAACGAACTAAAAATCCTTTTCAACTACTTTTATATAGCAATACGCTGCTAAGTAAAAAAATATTTCCGCTTGTAAAATTTGATGAAAATTTAAAAACCTATGGGTACGAAGATTCGGTTTTTACCAAAAAATGTAAAGAATTAAACCTAAAAGTTGCACACATAAGCAACAAGGCTATTCACAATCATGAGGATAGCACTGTAAATTATATTTTTAAAGTAGAAAATTCACTTAAAAATTTGCTAATACTTCAACAAAAAAATATTTTGAACCCTTCAGAATCACCAATTTTAAAAGCCTCTCATTTTTTAAAAACATATTGTCTGACAAATTTATATTTATTTTTTTATACATCTTTTAAATCTTTTTTTTATAAAAATTTAATTTCTAAGAAACCAAATTTATTTATTTTTGATCTTTATAAATTAGGTTATTTTATACAAATAACTAAAAATTCTAAAAAAATCTAAATTTTAAACCTTACAAAATTCTTACATTTAATATTTAATTACTACTTTTGAAGCCCCCAAAAAAATATTGATTATGCTAAAAATGAACACTTTCAAACTACCAAAAAACAAACAATTTAACTATACACCTCGCTATTACCAAGGAAAAGAAGTTGGAAATATTTATGACTTTGATTCCGTTATTAAAAGAGATAGAGCAACATTTAGTTATGATAATTTCAGAGGGCATTGGAGAGAAGCGCGAGCCTTATCAAGAAACCGAAAAAATAGCAAGATTAACTTAACAGTTATGATTGTTGCACTGCTTTTAGTTCTCTTCTTTATGTATATTATTGACTTTGATTTGTCTATTTTTAAAATTAACTAATGCAGGGAATTATTCATTTGTTGCCCGACCATGTGGCTAATCAAATTGCAGCTGGTGAAGTAGTGCAACGACCCGCTTCGGTGGTAAAAGAATTGATTGAAAATGCAGTAGATGCAAAGGCTACCGACATAAAATTGGTTATAAAAGATGCTGGAAAAACACTTATTCAAATTGTTGATAATGGAGTTGGGATGAACGTAACCGATGCACGGATGTGTTTTGAGCGACACGCAACTTCCAAAATAAAATCTGCCGAAGATTTGTTTGAATTACATACTAAAGGATTTAGAGGTGAAGCTTTAGCATCTATTGCAGCAGTGGCTCATATCGAACTAAATACCAAACATTGAGGGCAGTAAATTTATTGCACAAGAACCTAAAGTTTTGCCTAAAGGAACTTCTTTTTTAGTTAAAAATTTATTTTTTAATATCCCAGCTCGAAGAAATTTTTTAAAATCGGACAATATTGAATTAAAACATTGCATTGATGAGTTTCAAAGGGTGGCTTTGGCACATCCGACTATTGGTTTTACAATGATTCATAATGGTGCAGAGCTGTTTAATTTACCCATCAGTAATTTAAGGCAACGCATTGTAAACACCTTTGGAGGCAAAACAAACGATGTGTTGGTGCCTATTGAAGAGGTTACCGATTTGGTTAAAATTAAAGGTTATATTGGCAAACCAGAATTTGCAAAACAACGAAGAAATGAACAATTTTTATTTGTAAACAACCGTTTTATCAAAAGTAATTTTTTGCATTATGCAGTTTTGAATGCTTATGATGGTTTGGTAAAAGAAACTTTGCAACCCAGTTATTTTTTGTATCTTTCGGTGCCTCCCCAAAGCATTGATATAAACATACACCCCACCAAAACGGAGATAAAATTTGACGATGAACAGGCTTTGTATGCTATTTTACGTGCTTCGATTAAGCATAGTTTAGGGCAGTTTAATATAGTTACAAGTTTAGATTTTGAACGAGATAATTCGTTAGATTTGCCTTATACTTATAAAAATAAACCTTCAGAAACGCCTACCATTCAGGTGAAAAGTGCTTACAACCCTTTTAAAACCAACGAAAAACCCTCGAAAATCTCTTTACAAAGTTGGGAAGAAATGTTTAAGCAAAGTAACCAAGTAAATAACCAATTTTTAGAAAAAGATTGGGTGGTTGGCTCACTTTTTAATGAAGAAAATGAACCCGAAGTTGGAACAAAATCATTCCAATTCCAAAAAAAATATATTGTAAGTTACACCAAATCAGGCTTGTTGTTGGTGCATCAAAATAGGGCTCATCAACGCATTTTATACGAGCAATTTATCAAAAATATTAACTACCAAAATGCTCCCAGTCAAAAATTATTATTTCCGTTAGAACTAAAATTAACAACGGAAGAATTTGATTATTTTTTACAAATCCAAGTAACACTAACACAATTTGGTTTCAGTTTTGATGCGGTTGAAAATCAAAGAATTGTAGTTTCGGGTTTGCCAATAGACGTTTCCGAAGCAGAAGTTTTTGAAATATTTAGTGCTGTATTTGACAGTTTTTCAAATGAATTTTCAAACAAAGAGTTTTCGATTGTTGAAAAAATTGCCAAATCATTAGCTCAAAATTTAGCTATCAAAACAGGTAAATATTTAACCGAAAATGAACAGGAGCACTTGATAAACGAACTTTTTTCCTGTTCAGAGCCTTCCGTTTCTCCTTTTTTGAAACCTATTTTTAAAATTATTTCAACCGAAGAATTAGAATTTTGATTATTTTTCCATTTCTCGTAAATGTTCCATTTTCATATACTGCATAAAGCCTTTGATATCTTCAAAATGTTCTTTTACACGTTTATGCCCAAACTCAAAAATTTTGGTTGCCAATCCGTCTAAAAAATCTCGGTCGTGCGATACTAAAATAAGTGTTCCGTCAAAATGTTTCAGAGCATCTTTTATTATGTCTTTTGTTCGCATGTCTAAATGGTTTGTAGGTTCGTCTAAAATAAGCACATTTACCGGTTCTAAAAGTAATTTTATCATTGCTAAACGCGTTTTTTCTCCCCCAGAGAGTACTTTTACTTTCTTTTGTATCGCATCACCACTGAACATAAAAGCACCTAATAAATCTTTTATTTTTGTTCGAATATCACCTACAGCAATTGTATCGATGGTTTCAAAAACAGTTTGTTCACCATCTAAAAGTGATGCTTGATTTTGAGCAAAATAGCCTATTTTTACATTGTGCCCTACTTCGCATTTGCCTTCAAAGCTAATTTGTTTCATTATGGCTTTTACCATTGTTGATTTTCCCTCACCATTTTTGCCTAAAAATGCTACTTTTTGTCCTCGTTCTATCACCATATTTGCTTTTTGAAAAACAACATGGTCTCCATATTTTTTAGATAATTCTTCTACTATCACAGGGTATTGCCCACTCCGAGGTGAAGGAGGGAATTTAAGGCGAAGTGCCGAAGTATCAACCTCATCAACCTCAACTAATTCTAATTTTTCGAGCATCTTTACTCTTGATTGCACTTGTAGGGTTTTAGAATAGGTACCTTTAAAACGGTCAATAAATTCTTGCGTTTCGGCAATCATTTTTTGTTGTTCATCGTATGCTTTTTGCTGGTGAACCCTTCGATCCTTTCTGAGTTCTAAATATTGCGAATACTTGGCTTTATAGTCATAAATTCTACCCATTGTAATTTCAATAGTTCTGTTGGTTATATTATCAACAAAAGTTCTGTCGTGCGAAATTACCATTACTGCCTTTGCAGAATTTACTAAAAAATCTTCAAGCCACTGAATACTTTCAATATCCATGTGATTGGTGGGCTCATCTAACAATATTAAATCGGGTTTTTGGAGTAATATTTTTGCCAATTCTATTCGCATTCTCCACCCTCCTGAAAATTCAGAAGTAGGACGATTAAAATCGTCTCGAACAAATCCTAACCCTTTTAAAACTTTTTCTACCTCGGCTTGATAATTTATTTCTTCAATAGCATAAAATTTTTCACTTAATTCTGATACTTTTTCAATGAGTTTCATATAAGCATCGCTCTCATAATCAGTTCGTGTAGTTAGTTCGTCATTTATAGCATCAATTTCGGCTTTCATTTTAAAGATATTTTCATAAGCTTTTGAAGTTTCTTCAATAACTGTTAAATTATCGTTTACTAATAAATGTTGAGGTAAATATGCAATAACTGTATCTTTTGGAGCAGAAACAACTCCTCTTGTAGGCTTGTTCGCACCTGCTATTATTTTTAAAAGTGTAGATTTTCCGGCTCCGTTTTTGCCCATTAAGGCTATTTTATCATTTTCGTTTATGGCAAAAGTTATTTCGCTAAAGAGCGTTGAACCACCAAATTCTACAGCTACATCGTTTATGGTTATCATTTTTTTTAAAGTTTTAAAGTTTTAAAGTTATAATGTTTAAAGTTACTAACTAACAACTATCAACCATTTTAGAGTGTCAATATTATCTGCATAGTCCCAAAGTTCTGGTTGTTGTGCTTTCCCGAAGGCTTCTGTATTGGGTAAAAAATTTGAAACTACGCATTGTATATTTTCTGAATTTTGTGAAATAACGTCTTTTAACTCTTGAATATCATCATAATATTCATAGAAAAGTGTGGCTATGGGTGATGATAACGAGCTGTCTTCTTTTAATAATAAAAATTCATTATCTAAAATTTGATATAAACTCATCAGATAAACCGCTTTGTTATAATCATAATTATTAGCATATTTATCATAAAAAATCACATCTTTAAAGGCATAAATTGCCTCAAAAAAAAGTTTAAAATCGTAGTTTTTAGGCACAAATAATTTTGAAACATTCCTGCATCCTAATCCAAAATAGGTAAAAATATCTTTTCCTAAAAGTTGTAATTCTTCCAAAGTTTCGTTGCCCGAAAGTATAGCTATTGAATTTCTGTTTTTTCGTATTATAGAGGGTTTATCTCTAAAATAATACTCAAAATACCGAGCTGTGTTGTTGCTTCCGGTGGCTATAACTGCATCAAAACCAGTTAGTTTATCTTCTGTAAAAATAATTTTATCTGTATAGTAATCATCTATATTTTGTAAATACTTTGCTAAAAACTGAATTAAAATTTTATCATTTGTAGATGTTTTAACTACCACTTTGTGTCCGGATATTAAAACACATAAAAAATCGTGAAAACCTACTAATGGTATATTTCCTGCTAAAACTAATCCAATATTTTTAGGCTGAACGTTGCTAAAATCATAAACCGAAAGCCATTTGTTTAAATTATTTTCTGTTAAAGCATTTGCCCATGACTCTATTGCAAATAAAACGTTGCCTTTTGTGAACCAACGATTTGTGTGGTTTGCTGTTTCAATAAGTTGTGAAAATTCATCAAAAAAAAAGGAGTTATTTTTTGCTTCGGAAGTGGGCTTATAACCTAATGTTGTAAATTGTGATAAAAATGTGCCGAGTTCACCAAAATTTTTTATTCGTTTTTGTAACATAGTTACTTGTTTAAATGATTTGTACATTATACTTTTGCAAAAATAATTAATTTATAAGGATAATTTAATAAACTTACAAAATGGCTATAATAATTACAGATGATTGCATTAATTGTGGAGCGTGTGAACCTGAATGTCCAAACACAGCAATTTATGAAGGTGCTGATAATTGGAGATATAAAGATGGCACAAAGTTAAAAGGAAAAATTGTATTGCCTGATGGAACATCGGTTGATGCTGATATGGCTCAAGACCCTGTTTCATACGATTTGTATTATATTGTTCCGAGTAAATGCACTGAGTGTAAAGGTTTTCATGAAGAGCCTCAATGTGCTGCTGTTTGTCCAGTTGATTGCTGTATTCCTGATGATAATCATATAGAAACAGATGAAACATTGCTCAATAGAAAGTCATTTTTGCATAATGAATAGTTTATGCTAATTTTACTTATAAAATAGCCTAATCTGCTCGTCTATTTTTTCTAAAAATTCACTTCGCATCTTCGGATTATTTTATAAGTATAATTGTTATTACTTATGGAAGATGCTAATTGATGAAAAAAAAGAGACACCCTAAATTGCTTAGGTTGTCTCTTTTTTAAGGGGACTTCAAAAAAAAATTATTTTTCCATAGCTTCCATAACTTCTTGGCTTACTCCCATGTTTGAGAAACCTCCATCGTTAAATAAATTTTGAAGCGTAACTCGTTTAGTTAAATCTGAAAACATTGCAACTGTATAATTGGCACAATCTAAGGCAGTTGCATTGCCTAAAGGCGACATTTTTTCAGCATAATTGATAAAGCCGTCAAAGCCTTTTACTCCTTGCCCAGCAGTGGTAGGTGTAGGCGATTGTGAAATGGTATTTACCCGAACTTTTTTATCTTTTCCAAAGAAATAACCAAAACTACGAGCAATACTCTCTAAATATGCTTTGTTATCTGCCATATCATTATAATCGGGAAATACACGTTGTGCTGCCATATAGGTTAGGGCAACAATGCTTCCCCATTCGTTCATGGCATCTTTTTTATACAAAACTTGCATCACTTTATGAAATGAAAGTGCCGAAACATCCCATCCTTTGTGGGTAAAATCATAATTTTCGCTGGTATAATGCAATCCTTTACGAACATTTACAGACATACCAATAGAATGCAAAACAAAATCAATTTTACCTCCTAATACTTCCATTGCTTTTTCTACTAAATTTTCTAAATCTTCTAACGAAGTAGCATCAGCAGGGATAATTTGTGAGCCTGTTTTTTCGGCTAATTGATTGATGGTCCCCATACGCATAGCTATTGGAGCATTAGTAAGTACAAATGTTCCGCCTTCTTCGTGCACACGTTCGGCTGTTTTCCAAGCAATAGAATTTTCGTCTAAAGCACCAAATATTATTCCTCTTTTTCCTTTTAATAAATTGTACATATAAATAATTGTTAATTGTTAATTGTTAATTGTAAGTGGTTTATTGTTAAAAGGACTTCTAAAAATTGGTTTTCTAATGAAAATTTGTAATTTTTAAGAAGTAGAAGGCAAAATTTAAAAAGAACCGTAGCCACACTATGATGAGGATGGTTTTTAAATTTTAACGAACTATTTTTTTTAAAATAAAAATGAATTTTTGGAAGTCTTCTTATATTTATAATAGGACAAATATAATAAATATTTTATAAATTGTAACTAACTACCAAAACTGTTGTTTTTAGAAGTCCCCTATAATTTTTTTTGTTATCAAAAATCGAACTTATAACTTGCCCCCAGTAAAACTTGTGCTCCTTGATTGTTAAAATTTGCCCATTTTTGATAGGTTTGATTTGCTAAATTATGCCCTTTGATATAAGCTGATAGTTGTTTGTTGTATTTATAACCAAGGGTTACATTCATATCAAAATAACTCTCTAAATTAATTATTTCGGTTTTTTGAAGGATAAATGTAGGGAATAAAGGGTTTATATAACTATGTGTAATTTCGTCTGACCGCTCTCCTACAAAGAAAACTTGTAAATTAGTAAACCATTTTTCGGTAATTTTTGCGTGCAAGCTGCTGTTAATTTCAAGTGAAGGTAAATTCCAAGCCTCTTTAAGTTTCTCGGTTGTATAGGTATTAAAAGTTCCGGTTAAATTAAAGGTTACATTTTTTGAAAAATCAGCTTTTAAAGAGGCAAAAAACTGAAATGTATTTATGTTATCATAAAGTAATTGAAACGAATTTCCGAAGGTATAACCTTTTGTATTTGAGTTCCAAGCTTCTTGCTTATTTAGGCTAAACAATGCTTTGTTTTCTTCTTTTATAAAACCAACTTGTGTGGTAAAAGCTACCGATTGAGCAATTTTACCTCGTAAACCTCCGTAAAAATTAAGCTGTTGATTGGTAGGTAAAATATCTAACGTAGGTGAAACAAACGGATTTTTAGTAGCAAAATTTTCATAGGTATTTTGTGATAAGCCACCTTCGGCAGCTGCAAAGGCTATTAATTTATCTCCATTTAACCGATACGATGCTTTAATATTTGGATAGATATGAACGTTGTTTTTTTGGTTGGTTTTTGTAGCATCAAGCGTCATTTCTGTAGTGCTATACACAACCGAAGCTCCTAAATGAAACGAAATTTCGTTTTTATTATATGGTATTCCTGCTGAAATTCCTGCAAATCCGTTGGTATATTTTTTTTCAAATAATCCAAAATAATCTTTTTCAAAATTACCGCTTACATAGTCTAAAATTAAACTTGCAGTTATGGGCTGTTCTAAAACGGCAAACTGAAAACTTGGTTTTAAAACAACTCTATTTTCACCTGAATTAAAGTTATCTGAAAATCGTTTAAACATAATGCTTGCATCTTTAAAAACACTTTCGTTATGCTGATAATTTGCTCCTAATTGAATGGTGTTAAACGTGTGTTTGGGGTCAATTTTATCAATAATTTCCGGTGGAAAAATAACATAATCAGTAGGTAAACCATACCAATTAAATGTATTGTTTTTTACTCTTAAATCTACATTCCAATTCATTTCTTTGGCTCGGCTGCCATAGGTTGCGTCTAAACTATTTTTCATGTATTTAGAATCTAAAATTACATCGCTTATATTTTGATTTGCTGATTGATGATTAAGCATAACTCCCACATAATCAGTAGTTGAAAGTTCGTGTGTTATTGAAACTTCTGCACCAATTGCTGTATAATTTCCGAGTTCAAGAGCTGCATAATTTTTAAAAATTTCTTCTGGTTTAGGTTTTTCTACATTAGCAGCTTTCCCTTTTGAGGGGGTAAAAGTTGAAGCAACAGGAACCGATTGTATGCTGTATATAACTTTTTCTTTTTCGTTAGCATCTGTATCTTCAACGTTTGGATTTTCTTTAATTTTAAATGCATCTGAAAGAGTAGGTGTA
>CAYXAF010000016.1:33457-39897 GCA_964463035.1 uncultured Flavobacterium sp. | reverse complement strand
TTTTGTCATTTGATTGTAATACTCTAATTTATTGTAGCTTACTTCTGCTTGCAGTTTAAAAGCGTGTTCCCAAATATACTTGGTTATTCCTAAAGTAAATTGTTGAGTAGTTGGCAAAAAAAATTTAATATCTGGATGGATATTTTGTTTAGAAAAGCGAGTAATTAGTTCGTATCTATTTCTAAACATATAGCTTAGTTGATAATCGGTTCCGTAGCCTGTATATACATAACTAACTTTTGAAAGGTCAAAATTATAGGTAATTGGATTTTCAGCCGAACGTTTCATATAGGCTGCCATGGCTGCCCATCCGTTGTATTTAAAAAGAGCGTCTAAAAAAAACGAACGCAACGTTTTGGGGTCATATAAATCGTTTCCAAATTGCCCATTGGTTCTATGAGCCACATTATTTTGATGAAAAACACCCGAAATCATTAGTTTAGGTTTGGGCTCTCGGAACAAATCGCCTTCAAAATTTGCTCCATCTTTTATAAAACTACCAAACGGGAATAGTTCTATTTTTTCGGTCAAAGCCACTCCATCATCGGCAGATTTGGTCCAGTTTCTTCCTTCGCCTGTAGAAATTGCGGCTTTAATATTATACGAAAATTTATCTTTCTTTTCGTTTAAATAATAGACTTGAATTCCAAAATCCCTATCAATATTAAAGCGTGCATTGTTAATGCTTCTATCGGTAAGTTGGATGGCCCCCGATGAATTTACTCGTTGTCTATTGCCTGGCAATTTCGTTTGTCCGAAAATAAAATTCCATTGGTTATCAGGACGGTATATTACTGCTGCATCTCTAATAATGTGTAAATTATCGCCTTCTTCTAATTCACCTACATCGCCTGGAGCAAACGAAAGTTGCAATACATAGAGATACTTTGGATTACCAATAAAACCATCTAACCGAAGACGTAACCGCCTGATTTCGCCTTGATAAGCGGGGTTTTCATCTTCGTTTTTAATATAGGTTACTCGGTTTTGCATCCGAAAACGTATGTTTAATTGAAATATACTATCAGCCGAAGTGATACCTAAACCCTTACCATAATTGTAATATGGCAGAGCCGAAAGTTTTAAATCGTTTGTATTTGTGGTATCATTTTGGGCATAAATGTATTGAACAAATAACCCAAAAATAATAAAGTATTTACATTTTTTTTTAAGCATAAATTATCATTCTAAAATTCATAAACTTCTCCTGTACAATGGTCGTGTTTGGCACCTGTTACACTTGCCAACACATTATTTTTTCCTTCTAATTTTAAAACACCTAAAAGTCCAAAAATTAAGGCTTCTTTGTATTGAATTGTATAATCATCTGGTATTATAAGGGTAGCTTTTGGGGCATATTTTTGGATGCATTCTACTAAATACAAGTGATAAGTACCTCCTCCCGTTAGTAAAACTTTTACTTCTGGATTGGGCAACGCATGGGCTATTTGAAAGGCACAATGTTCTACAAATGTATGCAAAATATTTTCGATGGTTTCATTAAAGCTATCAATAATAGGGAAAATAAAACGTGAATTAAACTCGACTCCAAGTGATTTTGGATAGCTTTTTTTATAAAAATCCAAGTCATTTAGGGCATTAAACAATTCTAAATTCAGGGTACCTAAGCGAGATATAATACCTTTATTATCAAAAGGTTGATTTAATTTTTGACTATAAAAATTTAAAATTGTATTCACTGGGCATATATCAAAAGCAATGCGTGTATTTTTTATATCAAACGAAATATTAGAGAAACCTCCTAAATTGATACAAGCATCGTAGTTTGAAAATAAAATTTTATCCCCCACAGGCACTAACGGTGCCCCTTGTCCACCTAATTTTATATCTTGAACGCGAAAATCACAAACTACTTTTTGCTGCACATAACGAGCAATTTCTGGTAAGTTTCCTATTTGCAAAGTGTAACCGTTTTGAGGTTCGTGCTTAATTGTGTGTCCGTGTGAACAAACCGCATCAATATTTTCAATAGTATTTTCTGTAATAAAACCTGCAATAATCGACCCTAAATATTGGGTATAATCTTGGTTAATTTTTACTAATTTTTCGTCGGAATAATGAATAGCTTCTGAAAGTGTTTGTATCCAAAAATCTAAATAGGGTTTTGTTTCAGCTTTTAAAATTTTAAAAAAAAACTGGTTATTTATAATTTCAAATTCAAGATAAGTCAGATCAACTCCATCTAACGATGTGCCAGACATAACCCCGATTATATAATAGTTTTTTTTCAAGATAGTATTTTTTTCACTCCAACCCCTCTCAAAGTGATGAGCTGTAAATTTGTTAATTTATAGGGACTTCTAAAAATTGGTTTATTACTCTTGTTTTTTCTTGTTAAACAAATTATTTAATCCTTCTTTTAGCTTATTTTTTGCATTTTCTTCTACTTGTTTTTTTATTTCATCTTTGGTTATAGGAGTATTTTTTTTAGTAGTATCGGCTGTGTTTCCTTTGTTTTTATTGATTAAATTTTCTAAATCGGAAGTGCCTTTGCTTATTAATTTTTCTTTTTGTTGTTGTGCTAATTGTTTTGCTAAATTTGTTGTTGCTGTTTTTACATCTGTTGTTACTTTTGGTTTTAAAAAACTCCCCGAAAGCACCGCATTTACAGGTATATTTTGAATTTTTGAAGCCTCTGAAACAGATAATTTTGAAAGAAGTGCATTAGCATCGCTCCCGATATATTTTGCTGGAACATCAAATTTTAAATTATAGTTCATATTTTGGTCAAAACCATGCGTTCCTGCTACTTCTACATTGATGTCTTGATATTTAATATTGAATGGCTTTACAGTTACTTTTCCGTTTTCGAAAGCTAATTTTGCTTTTACATCGTTCAAATTTAATTTACTAATATCAATAAATTTTAAATTTTCGTCTAATGCAGTAAGTAAAGCAGAATTTTTGCTGTTTACAGCAGTAGAAAGGAGTTGTCCAAGTAAATCGCCTGAAAGTGTTTTTAAATCAGGTGTCATTTCATTGGTTAAATTACCGGATAATTTAATTGTTGAGTTTAATTTTCCGTTTATAACTCCTGCAATAGGTGCAATTTTTTTCAGCATATCAAGTTGTGTGAATGATTCTGCAATATTTAAAGTGTTTAGATTTAAATTCATATCAAATTTTGGGGTTGTTCCTTTGGTTGAAACCGTTCCTGTAAGCCCAATATTACCTCCAAAAATATCCATTTTTAAATTATTAAGAGCTACTGCTTCATCTTTTATAACTAAATTTCCTGAAACATTTTTTAGGTTTAAATTATCATAAACTACGGTATTGGCTTTGGCTGTAAGGTTACAATCTAAAAATGAAGGAATTTTAACAGCTTCGGTTGTTTTTTTACCCTCAGATGTTGTATTAGTTGTAGGTGCCATAAAATCTGCCACTACAAAATTGTTTGAATTTAAAGTAAAATTACCTTTTAAAACCTGCTTTTTAAATAAAAATCCATAAAAATTATCTAAACCACCTATAACCGAAATATCAGAAGCTCCTGTTTTGGCTTTAAATTCTTGTAATTTTATCTGGTTCGGGTTAAATTGAAGTGAAGCAGATTGAATAGCAAAAGGTTTAGCCATTTCTGGTCCTTCGTAAGTAAAGCCTGTTAATTGAATAGTTCCTGCATTTTTTATATTTTGATAGGTTGATTTTTCAACCGATTGCATATCAAAATTTGTAATTACATCGGCTTTTAAAACTCCTGTTAAAGGTTTATCAAGCTGCACGGGATAGGCTTTTGTAACATTTGCTAAATTTATTGTCCCTTTTAATTGGGCATCAACTAAGGCGTTTTGAGTAATATTTTTCAGCAAAGCCTTAGCCGAGAACACATCTTTATCAATAGAAAAACTAAAATTATTAACATTTATATATGTGTCGTTTAGAGTTCCTGTTTTGTTTACAACATCGGTATCAATGTTTATATTTTGAACTTTTTTAGGCAAACTTGCATATTGAAACCAAGCGTTTTTTGCAGCAATTTTTAGTGCAAATGTTGGGATAGTAGCCTCTGTAAGTATTCCTTTTACGTTGCCCGAAAAGGTTAAATTTCCTTCGGTTTTTACGTCTTTTAAATTACCTGAATATGCCTCTGGAATTAAACCTAAAAAATTTTTAAACGATGAGGTTGGAGTTTTAAAAGATAAGTTATATTGTTGTCCTTGTTCTAAAAGTTGTATAAAACCATTAAATTCTAACGGAAGCTGGTTGATAGTTGCTTTATTCTCTTTAAAAGTATATTTGCTATTTTTAAGGTCTATCCCTAAAATTGCATCTAACGATAGGGCAACATTTTTCATATAGGTCATTTGCTCCATTATAAATGTAATTTTTGCAGTTGTTTTGGTATCTAAATCTAACACATCTTGAGCAAAATTTCCTTTACCTATATGATTAATACTATCTAAAATCATATTCATTTTAGAGGCTTGGTCTGTAAAAGTAAATCGTAAATTTTCAACAGAATAATTATCAATTTTTAAGTTAAATGGTTCACTTTCTGTAGATTTTTCATCTTCTTTTGGTTTATTTTTTAAAGCAATATCATAATTACCAAGCCCGTCTTTGTTAAAAAGAATATTTACTTTTCCGTTAGTGCTCGAAATACCTTCAATTTCCATAGGTTCATCTTTCCCTTTAAAGAGTTGATTAACAGCCATTTTTAGGTTTAATTCACCTGAATAAAACAAGGTATCTCCTTCAAAAGGGGCTTTATTAATAATACTTATTTTATCAATACTTACGGTTGCTTTTGGGAAGTTTTTAAATAAACTTAAATCAACTTCTTCAAAATTTACCTTAGCATCAACATTTTCGTTGATGGTTTTTAACACTAAGGCTTCAATTTTATCTTTAAACAAATATGGAGTAGCAAAAAGCGCTACAATAAGAATAAAAAGTGTTATACCGAATATTTTTAATTTTTTTTTCATTTTATTTTTATGTATTTATTTTTATTTTAGAGCAATTATTTTTTTTAGAATTGTTGAATAATTACTTATTTGTCAAATTTACACCATCGCTTGTATGTCATTCATCATTTTTTGTGCTAATTCATCGGCTAAAATTTGGGTTTTAGCTTCGGTATAAATACGGATAATTGGTTCGGTATTTGATTTGCGAAGATGTGCCCAACTTTCAGAAAAATCTATTTTAACTCCATCAATTATTGAGATATTTTCAGATGAATATTTTTGAATCATTTTTTCTAAAAGTTCATCTACATTGATTTCAGGAGTTAGTTCTATTTTATTTTTACTCATAAAATATTGAGGATAGCTCGCTCTAAGTTCCGAAACTTTGCATTTTTTTTCAGCTAAGTATGTCAAAAATAGTGCCACACCTACAATGGCATCTCGTCCGTAGTGTAATTCTGGATAAATAATGCCTCCGTTGCCCTCACCTCCAATAATTGCATTATTTTTTTTCATTAGTTCAACCACATTTACTTCTCCTACGGCACTTGCTTGATAATTTTGATTATATTTTTCTGTAACATCTCTTAAGGCTCTTGATGATGACATATTTGAAACGGTATTACCAGCAGTTTTACTCAAAACATAATCTGCAACGGCTACCAAAGTGTATTCTTCTCCAAACATTTCTCCATTTTCTGATATAAAAGCAAGTCTATCTACATCTGGGTCCACTACAATTCCTAAATCTGCTTTTTGATTTACTACTAAAGCACAAATATCTGTTAAATGCTCTTTTAAAGGTTCTGGGTTGTGTGGAAAGTGCCCGTTTGGTTCACAATATAGTCTAATAACTTGAACTCCTAATATTTCTAAAAGTTTAGGAATAATAATACCGCCCGAAGAGTTTACTCCATCAACAACTATTTTAAAATCAGCTTTTTTAATTAAATTTATATCTACTAATGGTAAATTTAAAACTTCGTTTATATGAATATCCATATAGGCTTCGTTGGTTGTAATTTTGCCTAAATTATCTACATCTGCATATATAAACGCATCATTTTTAGCAATTTCAAGTATTTTTTTGCCTTCGATTCCGTTTAAAAATTCACCTTTTTCATTTAACAATTTTAGAGCATTCCATTGTTTTGGGTTGTGCGAAGCGGTTAGTATTATTCCTCCATCTGCTTGTTCCAAAGGCACTGCCACTTCTACTGTTGGGGTGGTTGATAAACCTAAATCAATCACATCTATCCCTAAACCTACAAGTGTTTGCATTACTAATTGGTGAATCATAGGGCCTGAAATTCGAGCATCACGACCCATTACTACTTTTAGTTTTGTTTTTTGATGGTAATTTTTTAGCCAAGTGCCATAAGCTGATGCAAATTTTACAGCATCTAAAGGGGTTAAATTATCACCTATTGAACCTCCGATAGTGCCTCGTATTCCTGAAATTGATTTTATTAATATCGATGCTCTCACTTACGCTGGAAAACTCGA
>CAYXAF010000016.1:20081-33447 GCA_964463035.1 uncultured Flavobacterium sp. | reverse complement strand
GAGATAACACAAGATAAATAATCGTCATTTTTTTTTTTTTTTTATGTATATTGTAAAAAGTATGCTGTATTATTGATAAATTTAATTAACTATAACTAAATAGTTTTTATTAAATTCTATTTTTAAGTTTTTCATTTAATGCTTTATAAATTGATAAATCTTGCTTTTCAAAATGGTTTATTAAAAGTTTAAGGACTTTTTTTTCTGGGAAAATTGTTAATACTATTTGTTGAAATAATTTTTCATTCTCAAAAAGTTTTCTAAAAACTAATGGTTTTAAATCTTTTATTTCTGCAAAAGTTTGGTTTGCATCTAAATCAAAATTTATTTCTGGTAAATCTGGGATTTCTTTTTTCCATTCAGATAAATATTTCAAAACTTCTTCCCATACATCCGTCATGTATAAAAAATCAAACAGAGGTTTTCCATAAAATATATGCGTTTCAACTCCATAGTCCGTTGTCATTTTTGTTAATTCTGCAACATAATAATTTTTGTTTTTTACTAAATCAGGGTCAATAAAATAGAATATTCCTATTAATTCATTTTCCGCATAATTTTTTAACATTACATTTAATTTTTTTTTTTTTAAAAGTTTTGGATTTGTCCACGTTTTTTTTGTAGAATTGTGATCGTCTCTCACTTTTTGTTCTATAAAATAAGTTTTATTTTTATATCGAAAACATTGATCTAAATTTAACATCTCACCATTATCTAAATATAATCGTTTGGGTAATATTTCGCAACCTTTAAGTTTAAAATACTCTTCCATAACTTTTTCAAAAATGATTTCATTAAATATTTCCTTAAACTTACTGTATAACATTGTAGTCATATTTTAAAAAAGATTCCTCTGGTTCATTAACTACTGTATTTTCAACCTCTAATGTTTGAAATGTTGCTTTTGCTGTAATATATTTCTTTTCAAAGTCGTAACGCATTGTATCAATACTAATTAACTGTTCATTTCTTTTTACATACCAAAAAGCCCAACCATTATGATTTTCTTTCTTTAATATAATAGCACTAATTTTGTGTATTGAACCAGCCTCTCCGTTTAATATTAAAGAAGAGTCAGCTTGCACTTGTGCAAATTGTTTACCATCTCTTGAAAATAAATATTCACCAATCTTTATATAACCTTTCTCTATTAAGTTACCAAAAGGCACTTTTGGCTTTTTTTTCTCTATTATATATTCTAAAAGAGGTTTTTCAATAGATTTTATTTTTGCTAATCTTTCATTGGTTACTTGAATATAAAAAGTCTCTCTTTCGAATCCTATAAAATTTCTACCTAATCTTTTGGCAACGGCTGCTGTTGTACCGCTACCTGAAAATGGATCTAAAATAATGTCACCAACATTTGAAGTTGATAAAATTACTCTCATCAAAAGTTCTGCTGGTTTTTGTGTAGAATGTGCTTTTACACCATTTACTTTTATTCGCTCATCACCTTGACAAATTGGTATCCACCAATCACTACGCATTTGCAAATCGTCATTTGCTACTTTCATAGAATGATAATGAAATGTATAACTTGACTTTTGTGATTTTGTTGCCCAAATTAAAGTTTCGTGTGCATTGTTAAATCTTGTTCCTTTAAAATTAGGCATTGGATTTGGTTTTACCCAAATAATATCATTTAACATCCAAAAACCAATATTTTGAAAAATTGCTCCAACTCTAAAAATATTATGATAAGTTCCTATTACCCAAATACTTCCTGTTGGTTTTAATACTCTATGCCATTCTTTAAGCCATTGTTCAGTAAAAATATCATACACTTCTTTCGAGTCAAATTTGTCCCAAGCATCAGTTACCGCATCAACTTTTGTTTGATTTGGTCTGTAAAGTTCTCCATTTAATTGAAGATTATATGGAGGGTCTGCAAAAATTAAATCAACTGAATTATCTGGTAATTTTTTAAGTAATTCAACACAATCTCCCTGATGAATTTGGTTTATTTCTATACTTCCCAATTTCATATTAAATTATTCATAATTTTTATAACAAAATGGTTAAACTAAAAACTTTTTATTGTTTTTATAATAATTTCAATGCATTCGTTGAGTTGTTCTTCGGTCATTATCAAGGGTGGTGCCAGCCTGATGATGTTTCCGTGTGTGGGTTTTGCTAATAAACCATTTTCTTTTAGGGCTAAACAGATGTTCCAAGCGGTTTCACTTTCTTCGGTATCATTAATAACAATGGCATTTAACAATCCTTTTCCTCTTACTAATGTAACTAAATTGGAGGTTTTTACAAATTCGTTTAGTTTTTCTCGGAAAATATTGCCGAGATATTCTGCATTTTCGGCTAAATTTTCATCTTTTACCACTTGCAAAGCTTCCATTGCTACGGCTGCTGCCATAGGGTTTCCTCCAAAAGTAGAACCATGTTGCCCAGGTTTTATTACTCCCATAACTTCGTTATTTGCTAACACTGTCGATACAGGATATACTCCACCCGAAATGGCTTTTCCTAAAATTAAAATATCGGGTTGCACATTTTCATGATGAACGGCTAATAATTTTCCTGTTCGAGCAATGCCAGTTTGCACTTCATCAGCTAAAAACAGAACATTATACCGCTCACAAAGTGCTTTGGTTTGTGCTAAATATCCTTCCGAAGGTACATAAACTCCTGCTTCACCTTGTATAGGTTCTATTAAAAAACCTGCAATATTTGGGTTAGTTTTTAATACATTTTCAAGAGCCGGAACATCGTTATAAGGTATCGTTATAAAGCCTTCTGTAAATGGTCCGAAATTAGTTCGAGCTGTTGCATCAGATGAGAACGATACTATGGTTGTTGTTCTTCCGTGAAAGTTATTGTTACAAACTACAATTTGTGCTTGGTTTTCTTTGATTCGTTTTTTTTCATAAGCCCATTTTCTGCAAATTTTTATAGCTGTTTCTACGGCTTCGGCGCCTGTATTCATTGGAAGCATTTTATCAAAACCAAAATACTTACAAATGTATTGTTCATACATGCCTAATTTATCGTTATGAAAAGCACGAGATGTTAAGGTAAGTTTTTGAGCTTGCTCAATTAAAGCGTTTACAATTCGTGGGTGGCAATGACCCTGATTTACAGCTGAATAGGCTGAAAGAAAATCATAGTATTTGTTACCTTCTAAATCCCAAACATATACTCCTTCTCCCCTTTCTAAAACCACAGGTAGCGGGTGATAGTTGTGTGCTCCGTATTGGTATTCTAAGGCTATTGCATCTGATGATGTTATTTGTGTAAGTGTTTCCATAAATGATTAATTCTTGTTCGTATAAAGTTTTTCGTTGAAATGTTTTGGTATATTTAAAAGTCCTTTTTGTTTAAAACACTTCTAAAAATTTATTTTTATTACAAAAAGTTATTTTTAAAGTGAGTAATAACTGTAATTCATATTTTTCATCATGTCGATTTAATCGACATAAATATAAAAATTATTTGAATAATTGTATAGTCATTTATATAATAATCTGAATAATAAACAATCGCTAATTGCAGATTAACTTACCAACTAATTGACAAATATCAACAACTACCAATCAATAGTTCTATTTACTTCATCCGAAACAATGGTATTTGATAGGTTAAGGTATAATTAAACCCCGCTCCATATTTTCCGTTATATGTTTTGTTATAGCCTGGTATGTATAGGTTTTCAAAATTTTTGGGTTTATTTTCGTGTGCTAAATAATTTAATCGGAGTGAAAAACCGAGGTATAAATTTTTAAATAATTCGGCTTTTACTGAACCAACAACTTCTATCCAACCAGCTGATAAGCCTGAAAATTTTGTGTTAGGTTGATACGAATTTTCTCCGTAATAATTACTTGGCTGATAAATTTTATAGGTATGTAATTCTTGACTAAAACTGCTCATTCCGTAGCGTAATCCTATAGAAATTACGTTTTTCATATCTAACCAATTTTCATACGAATTATAATCAAAACCGATTTTTAAATAGGTTCCTTTTGTAGTATAGTCTACTTGAACATCATCTTTATATTTTTCTTCGGAGCCCAATTCAGCAGCTGCATAAAACTTTTTGGTTAACCGAATATCTCCTACTAATTCAATCCCTTTATAATCATTATCGTAAAAAGATTTTGTTAAACGGTATAAATCAACTCCAAAGCGAATGGTATATTTGTTTTTAGATGCTAAAGAATCGGTTTTTAGAGCTAAGGAATCAGTGGTTTGTGCAAAAATTATTGCTGAAAATAAACTAAAAATATATTTTAACATGGGTATCTTTTTCATTTTCAATGGTTGGGTTTACAATTTCTATACTTTTAATCCAATTATCTGCATCAGTAGTTAAGTTTTTAGTTAAGGTATAAAAATTTGTTTTATATCCACAAGCTCCTGAAACAAAAATATCAGCTTTTGAATAGGTAAATTTTAAAACATCTAAATTATCGTCTGCAACATTTGTATTTGAGCCATTTAAAGTAAAATTAAATTGAGTTTCGGTAGTATTTGTTTTTAATGGTATGTTTATTTTTGTAACTCCATCAAAAACTAAATCACTATAATTAGTAACGTTTATTTTTAATCTTGTAACTGGTTGTTTAGTAGGGGTTATTGCTCCAAATTTATAAAATTCGATTATTAAATTTGGTGTAGTTGCATCGGTGCAAATATCATCTTTTTCACAGGTTATAAAAATGAAACTTAGCACTAAAATAAATATAAATATTTTAAATTTTTTGTTCATTATTTTAATATTATAAACTACAAAGATAATTAATCTTGTTGAATTATTATTGGTAAATTTTCATTAAACCATTTAAACCGATTGATAATCATTACGTGTGTTCCGCCTTTTATAATTATAGAATTTTTAATATTTTTTATAGGAAAAACAAAATCGTTATCTCCATGTATGTGTATAACATGTGGGTTAGGTTGTATTGTTTGCCAAGTTATGATACATTTTACTGCCCATTTTAAATAGTTTTCATCTCGTATAGATAAGTATTTTTCATACATTTCAAAACGTTCGTTTAGAGTTTTACTCATCGAAAATTTTGAGAGCATTTGCAATCTATCAATTATAAAAACGGGTAAAAATTGATATACTTTCAAAAATTTTTCAAAGCGTAATCTAAGCGGAAATTCTGAACGTGATTTTACACTTGAAATAATAATAACTTTTTCACAATCAATTAGTTTGCAAATTTCTTGAACTAAAATTCCTCCAAACGAAACTCCAATTAAAACAGGATTTTTATGAACAATTTTTTTAGTCATTCGTTTTGCATAACTCTCAATACTTTCGTTAAGACTTAACGGAGGTATCCAATCTAATAAATGGGTTTCAAAATTGGTTTCAGATAGTTTAATATATTCAAAAATTTTTGAACTTGCTGCTAAACCAGGCATCAAATAAACGTGTATTTTAGACATATTAATAAAATTTATAAACACCAAACATTTAAGTGGACTTCTAAAAAATCATTTTTATTACAAAAAGTTTTTTAAAAAAATAGTTCGTTAAAATTTAAAAATCGTCATCATCTTAGCTACGGCTACGCCTGTGGTTCTTTTAAAATTTTGCCTTTTACTTCTTAAAATAACAAATTTTCATTAGAAAGTCAACTTTTTGAAGCCCTTTTAAAAAAATATTTTGGGTTTATGTTTATGATGTTTTTATTTTGGTTATATATATAAACCTCACATACAACAAAAATGCTGCTGTGGCTAAGCCTGCTAAAAGCCCAAACCAAACGCCTTGGGCTTTGAGTTCTGTATATAAACCTAAATAATACGAGGTAGGAAAACCAACCATCCAATATGCTACAAAGGTGATATACATCGGTATTTTAGCATCTTGAAGCCCTCTCAAAGCTCCTAAAATCACCACCTGCAGCCCATCTACAATTTGAAACAAAGCGGCAATTACTAATAATTTTGCTGAAATGGCAATCACTTCAATGTTTGATGCTTGATTTTCAAGAGCATTGGTACTCATAAAAAGAGTAGGTAATTTTTTGTTAAATATTACAAATATTGAAGCAAAAATAATTTCGATTAAAATAGTAAGCACGAATATAGATTGAGCAATGGTTTTTAGACTTTCAAAATCATTTTGACCATTTAGATTACCCACTCGTATCATAGCTGTAACACTTAGCCCAACGGCAAACATAAAACTAACGGAGGCGTAACTAATTGCAATTTGGTTAGCAGCTTGGCTTTCCACACTTATAATTCCGCAAAGCCACACAGCAGAAATAAACAAGGTTACTTCAAAAAACATTTGCAAAGCCGAAGGTATTCCTAATTTAATAATTTTAAAACTTATTTTTTTTTGTATCAATTTCCATGAAAAATGTTTAAAATAAATCTCAAATTTGGGACGATATTGCAAGGCAAAGTGCATATAAACAAGCATTACAAAGCGTGCAACTAAAGTCCCCACAGCCGCTCCCACAATACCCATTTTTGAAAAAATCCAAACGCCAAAAATACAAAAATAATTAACAATAATATTTACAATATTAGAAATTAAAACTGCCCACATCGCATATTTTGTTTCGCCTTTTCCGTCGGCAAATTGCTTATAGGCTTGAAACATAACCAAAGGAATTAACGAAATGGCTACCATGTCTAAATAAGGCTTGGCTAAAGCTACCACCGCCTCGGGTTGCCCCATCATGGCTAAAAATGGCTTTATAAAATAGATGCCTAAAAACAAAAATACACCTAAAATAGTGCATAAAAAAATGCCATTATAAAAAGTTGATTTGCTCTGCATGAAGTTACTTGTGCCATCTGATTCTGCAATTAAAGGGGTTATAGCCGTTGAAAAACCAATACCCAACGACATGGCTAAAAAAATAAAACTATTGCCCAACGAAACGGCTGCTAACTCGGTTGCTCCTAATTTGCCTACCATAATATTATCTACAATACTTACCAACGTGTGCCCCAACATACTCAAAATTACAGGATATGCCAATTGTATATTATACGAAAACTGCTGTGTATATTTTTTGAATGTCATAGGGGGCAAAGATATAAAAAAATAGTCCCCAAAATCATAACCGTGCGTTTTCACAAACTTCACAGCTCTTATCCTTATCTAATTTATAACTATAAAAATGCTCTTTAAGTTCCATCAGTAAGTGGATTATTAGGTTTTATTCTTTTTAATGTGTTCAACAGCTTTACTATTTTTAAAAAACAAAAATAAGGGGTTCGCAAATACTTTTTATTTTAAACTTTTCGAATAATAATCATAATTTTTTATTAAAATGATTTTTTGGCACGATACTTGAAAATTGCTAAACAAGTTTAAAAATTTTAGAACTTAAACTTAAAAACAAAATCATTATTTATCAAACATTTAATTGTAATTGTTATGAAAAAAATTACTCTTTTAGTTGCCAGTTTACTTCTGGTAGGAAGTATGGCAAAAGCGTCAGAAAATCCTTTTTTTTCTGACAATGGTAGAACATTTGGGTACGACTATCGAGATGCCGAACCTATTAGTTTTATGGAACGTGGAATTGAGTTTTACGTGTTTGCAAATGGTGAATTTGACTTTAACACTCGTCCTACACAAGGTGGCTATACCACTGTAGTTTATAGAGGTAAACGTGACGCTTCTCAAACTACTTATTATAACTCTGCCAAACGAGGTGTAAAAATTGAGCATGATTATAACGGTAGAGTTCGTAGAGTGGGCAATGCTTTTATCAACTACGATGCTCAAGGTAGAGTTAGCAGAATAGGAAGCGTTTATATGCGATACAATAGTTTTGCCTTAGCACAAGTAGGGGGGTTACGAATTATTTATAACCGAAGAGGGCAAATTATTGATTATATAGGTTTTGTGAACCGATATAGCAATGCATATGCATATCATCCTCAAGTAAACCATAACTATGACTATGGTTATGGAGGTTACGGAAACGCTGGTTATAACAACTATCATCAAGGAGAAAATGATAACTATTATTACAGAACCGACGGCACAAAAGCTGAAATGACAACTGAAGATGTTGTGGAAACAGAAAAATACGAACGAGAAAAACGTTAATAAAAAATACTCATAGTTAAATTTAATTGGTTAGTTTGTTTGAAAAACCCTGCAAGGCAAAGGCTAAGCAGGGTTTTTAATTATGGAGGCTTCGAAAAAATATATTAGGAAGCGTTTATATGCGATACAATAGTTTTGCCTTAGCACAAGTAGGGGGGTTACGAATTATTTATAACCGAAGAGGGCAAATTATTGATTATATAGGTTTTGTGAACCGATATAGCAATGCATATGCATATCATCCTCAAGTAAACCATAACTATGACTATGGTTATGGAGGTTACGGAAACGCTGGTTATAACAACTATCATCAAGGAGAAAATGATAACTATTATTACAGAACCGACGGCACAAAAGCTGAAATGACAACTGAAGATGTTGTGGAAACAGAAAAATACGAACGAGAAAAACGTTAATAAAAAATACTCATAGTTAAATTTAATTGGTTAGTTTGTTTGAAAAACCCTGCAAGGCAAAGGCTAAGCAGGGTTTTTAATTATGGAGGCTTCGAAAAAATATATAGGGACTTCTAAAAATTGGTTTTCTAATGAAATTTGTAATTTTTAAGAAGTAGAAGGCAAAATTTTAAAAGAACTGCAGGCGTAGCCGTAGCTAAGATGATGACGATTTTTAAATTTTAACGAACTAATTTTTTTAAAAACTTTTTGTAATTAAAATAAATTTTTAGAAGTCCCCTATAGTTTTATCCAAAATTTAACATAGATTTTCAATATCTCAATGAAATATGGGTCTAAAATTGCAAATCAAAGGTTTTTTTAAGGAGTTCTAAAGCAGGGTTTATGCTGCATAAATAGTTAAATTTTTCTTGATCAGTAAAAATAAATCGTTTTACAACTTCTTCATTTACAATTACTTGAATAGAAATATCGTGATTATGTAGTTTTCCTCGTAAATAATTGAGTAGGTTGTGTTTTTGGGTTTCAAAATCTTTTTTAGAACTTTCGTTAGGCAATTCAAGGATTATAGTGGTACCATTTAAAACTAAATCGTTCATTTTCATATAGGTTTCAATCAACTTTTGCCCAGAATCTCCCATTTTTTGGGCATATTTACTCCAATATAATTTTAAATCGGTTTCTGCAAAAGGTTCTCGTAGATATTCAACGTGTGTTTCTTGCGATTTTTTAACTATTTGTGCCTGTGCCTGTTTGGTTTTAAACCCTGCAATCGAAAAAGCCGAAACGCCTTCTGTATTAGGTTGCTTTATGGGTTTTTGTGTGGAGTTTTCGGGTGATGGAACAATCGCTTGATATTGAGCTTGGTTTTGATTACTCTTTTGCAAAGCATTATTTAAAACCTGATCAACCGAAGGTTTAAACGTATAAGAAGGAATTATGAAATTAACTTTTTTTTTTCAGCCTCAAAATCGATAGAAGCTATTTGCATAAGGGTTAATTCGACTAAAAGTCTTTGATTTTGAGATAGTTTATAGTTTAAATCTGCTTGATTGGCAAGTGCAATACCTTCTAACAAATATTCATTGTTTAGTTTTTCGGCTTGTAGTTTAAATAAATTTTGAGCCTGTTCCCCAATTTCTAACAAAGTAATCGTTGAAGATGTTTTGCTCATCAACAAATCTCTAAAATGCGAAGCCAAGCCACTGATAAAATGCTGACCATCAAAACCTTTGGCTAAAACATTGTTAAAAAACAATAATAAATTTGGTAAATCTCTTTCAATAATATAATCGGTAACTTTTAAATAATACTCAAAATCTAAAACATTTAAATTTTCTGAAACCGCTTGTCTGGTTAAATGGTTTCCACAAAAACTAACCACTCTATCAAAAATAGAAAGTGCATCTCGCATAGCTCCATCGGCTTTTTGAGCAATAATATGCAAAGCTTCATCTTCAAAAGTTATGTTTTGACTTTTGGCAACTTCTGCTAAATACTCTTTGGCATCTTTAATGGTAATTCGTTTAAAATCGAATATTTGACAACGAGATAAGATGGTTGGTATAATTTTATGCTTTTCGGTAGTTGCTAAAATAAAAATAGCATGTTTTGGGGGTTCTTCTAAGGTTTTCAAAAAGGCATTAAAAGCGGCTTGAGACAGCATGTGAACCTCATCAATTATATAAACTTTATACTTCCCGGTTTGTGGAGGTATCCGAACTTGGTCTATCAAACTCCGAATATCATCTACCGAATTGTTGGAGGCAGCATCTAATTCAAAAACATTGAAAGCGAAATCTTCGTTGGGGTCGTCATAGCCTTCTTGATTAATTTTTCGAGCTAAAATTCGGGCACAAGTGGTTTTACCAACCCCCCGAGGCCCCGTAAACAAAAGAGCTTGAGCTAAGTGATTCGTTTCAATAGCATTAAGCAAAGTGGTAGTAATAGCCTGTTGCCCCACCACATCTTTAAATGTTTGAGGACGATATTTCCGAGCCGATACTATAAATTGCTCCATTTTTTTATTAAAGATTGTTAATTTAGGGGACTTCTAAAAATTCGCTTTTATCACAATTAGAAAACCAATTTTCAGAAGTCCCACGTTAAATATTTTTTAAAATCAGTCAAACCTGTTAAAATTTATGTTATCTATGGGCAATTTTATACGAACATAAATATACTAATTAAATTATATTTTTTCTGCCTATAAAATAGTAATAAATACCTGTAAAAAAACCAAAGGAAATAAAACCAAAGGTATAAATAAATTTTTCAAAAGTAGTTATTTTTTTTGAATTATTTACTTCATAAATTCCAATAATTATATAGACAAGTGTGGCAAACAGCCCTACAATAAGGGAAATATTTGCATTTGAAAAATGTTGTATTTTAAATAAAGCCCCTAAAATAGTTAGAAAAATGCCAATTTTAAACGCTGTATTAAAATAATTAGTTGTTTTCATTTTTAAGAATTCAAAATCTTACACATTAAACCTAAAGTGCATTATATCACCATCTTTTACGGTATATTCTTTGCCTTCTACTCTTAGTTTGCCTGCTTCTTTTACTTTAACTTCGGATCCAAAGGCTACAAAATCTTCATACGCAATCACTTCGGCTCTGATAAATCCTTTTTCAAAATCGGTATGGATAACACCCGCTGCTTTTGGGGCTGTATCTCCTATGTTTATTGTCCAAGCACGCACTTCTTTGACCCCTGCTGTAAAATATGTTTGTTGTTTTAAAAGTTTATAGACTGCTCTAATTAGTTTTGAGGAGCCAGGTTCGCTTAAGCCTAAATCTTCTAAAAATAATTGGCGTTCTTCGTAGGTTTCTAATTCGGTAATATCTGCCTCTGTTCCTACGGCTAAAAATAAAACCTCCGCATTTTCATCTTTTACTAGTTCTTTCACTTGTTCTACATACATATTACCTATGGTAGCCGAATTTTCATCCACATTACACACATAAAGCACTGGTTTTGAAGTAATTAACTGAAAACTTTCCATCAAAACTTCTTCATCGTAATTTTGCAGAACAATCGTTCGGGCAGATTTGGCTTCTAACAATGCTTGTTTAATACGTTCGAGTAAGGCTTCTTCTACTTGAGCATCTTTGTTGCCTGTTTTGGCTGCCCTTTTTACTTTTTCTAATCGTTTTTCAACGGTTTCTAAGTCTTTTAATTGCAATTCAATATCAATAGTTTCTTTGTCTCGGATAGGGTTTACGGTGCCGTCCACATGCACAATATTATCATTGTCAAAACATCTAAGCACATGGATAATAGCATTGCATTCTCTTATATTTCCTAAAAATTGGTTACCTAAACCTTCGCCTTTGCTGGCTCCTTTTACTAAACCTGCAATATCAACAATATCTACAGTTGCAGGTTGCACTCGTTCGGGTTTTACTAATTCTTCTAATTTTTCTAATCGTGGGTCGGGCACCATAACTACCCCAATATTAGGTTCGATGGTGCAAAAAGGGAAGTTCGCACTTTGTGCTTTTGCATTGGATAAACAATTAAATAATGTTGATTTTCCTACATTTGGTAAACCTACAATTCCTGCCTTCATATTTTTTTTAGATACGTTTTTAGAACGATTTTAATATTTTTTTTAAGGATGCAAAGATACATTTTAATATTAAATTTTCGATATAAAAAAACGTTTTAATCTTTTTAGTGTTTGATTATTTTTTAAGGGCACTTCTAAAAATTGGTTCTCTATTGAAAATTTATAATTTTTAAGAAGTCCACCTAATATCGTCTCAAAAAAAGAATTAATCGTATCTTTAGTTAGCAATGATTTTAGTATTTTTGCCGAAATATTTTACGCTTAAAAATGACAAAATTAGAAAAAATACAAAACTTTGATCCTTCGCAACCAGGCTTAGCCGATGGCAATCTGTTTGGGTTGCCTTTTACAATATACGAATCAGAAATTGTGATAATTGCCGTGCCCTGGGAGGTTACCGTTAGTTATGGTTCGGGTGCTTCCAAAGGACCAGAGGCAATTTTAAAGGCCTCTTATCAAGTAGATTTATTGCATCAGGAGTATCCAAATTTATGGAAACAAGGCATCTTTTTAGAGGAAACCCCCAACCATTGGCTTACTAATTCTGAAATTTATAAAACCAAAGCTCAAACCATTATTGAAGCTCTTGAAAACGGAATTTCTATTAAAAACGATCTTTATTTAACCCAATTATTAACCGAAATAAATACTGCATGCTTAGATTTGCACACCGAAGTTGAACAAAATGTAACACATTGGCTCTCCAAAGGCAAAAAAGTGGTGCTTTTAGGAGGCGACCATAGCACTCCACTGGGTTATTACAAGGGTTTAGCAAAAAAATATTCGTCGTTTGGTATTTTACATATAGATGCTCACATGGATTTACGGATTGGGTATGAAGGTTTTACCTATTCGCACGCTTCTATTATGTATAATACTTTGCAATTGCCAGAAGTTTCAAAAATTGTGCAAGTAGGTATTCGAGATTTTTCGGAAGAAGAAGTGGAGGTTATTCAAAATAACAATTCAAAGATAAAAGTTTTTACGGATTCGGATTTAAAAAAGCATCAATTTGAAGGAAAAACTTGGCAGCAACAATGCAACGAAATTATTGATCAGCTCCCAGAAAACGTTTGTATCAGTTTTGATATTGATGGGCTTTCGCCTTTGTTTTGCCCCAATACAGGCACGCCTGTCCCAGGAGGTTTGCAGTATGAACAAGCCACCTATTTACTTTCAAAAGTAGCCGAATCTAACAAAAAAATTATTGGTTTTGATTTGGTGGAAGTTGCCCCCTCCCCTACCCAGGCAGATGATTGGGACGGAAATGTTGGTGCTCGGCTATTGTTTCATATGTGTGGTATATTAGCAAAATCAAC
>CAYXAF010000016.1:0-20034 GCA_964463035.1 uncultured Flavobacterium sp. | reverse complement strand
AGTGCCTTAAAACTTTGAAAAAGTTTATATTTTTTTAGCTTCGTTCCAAAAAACGTCCATTTCGGCAAGTGTCATTTCGGCTAAAGATTTGCCTAAATCTGCTACTCTATTTTCGAGGTATTGAAATCTTTTTATAAATTTTTTATTGGTTAGTTCCAACGCATTTTCAGGGTTTATGTTTACAAAACGAGCATAATTGACGAGCGAAAACAATACATCACCAAATTCAGCCTCCATAGTTGCTTGCTTTTTTGCCTTCATTTCCGTCTTAAATTCGTTGATTTCTTCTTGCACTTTTTCCCATACTTGTTCGGGCTTATCCCAATCAAAGCCTACGCCTTTGGCTTTATCCTGAATTCGATAGGCTTTTACCATAGCTGGTAAACTTTTAGGCACGCCTTCTAAAACAGATTTGTTTCCTTCTTTAAGTTTTAATTTTTCCCAATTTTGTTTTACTTCTTCTTCGTTTTCTACCACCACATCTCCATAAATGTGAGGATGTCTATCAATTAATTTTTTAGAAATATTCTCAATAACATCTCCAATATCAAAGGTTTGCGATTCGCTGCCTATTTTTGCATAAAAAATAATATGCAATAAAACATCTCCTAATTCTTTTTTAATTTCGTTTAAATTATCATCCAAAATAGCATCGCCTAATTCATACACCTCTTCAATGGTTAAATGTCTTAGGCTTTGCAAGGTTTGTTTTTTATCCCAAGGGCATTTTTCCCTTAAATCGTCCATAATCGATAAAAGTTTGTCAAAGGCTTGCAATTGTTGGGCTCGTGTAGTCATTCAGATTGTTTAATCTTAGAGTTGATTAAAATAGAATCGTGGAACAATTAAACTGTTAAAACTTTTATTTACGCTTCTTTTTCTTTAAATTTTTTGTCATATTCTGCAAATTTTTCAGCAGAAATATAGCCTTTAGCTTGCAAAATATTATACCATTTCAAGGCTTTTTTAATATCAGAAACATACACTCGGTCTTCATCAAACTCGGGTAAAACTTCTCTAAAATATTTTAATAACGTGGTATTATCTTCTTTTTCAAAAAAAATTGTTCCAAAATTTTCTTTAGCAGCAATGTTTTTAAACACTTCAAATAATTTTATTTCGGTGTTATAACAATACATTTGTATTTCTGATAGCAAACTTACATTACTTCGCATACCTGCTGTAATTTTTTTGCCGTCTATTAACGATTCTGCTACAAATCCTGTTCGGGTTTGTGTGGTTAATTTAAATAAACCTGGTTTACCAGTAATGGCTAAAATTTTTTCTAAACTCATCTTTTATTTTATAAATTGATAGTTAATAATTTAGGGCACTTCTAAAAATTTATTTTTA
Organism: uncultured Flavobacterium sp.; assembly: GCA_964463035.1. GTDB lineage: Bacteria > Bacteroidota > Bacteroidia > Flavobacteriales > Flavobacteriaceae > Flavobacterium. The sequence goes on along the minus strand of CAYXAF010000016.1, from coordinate 18,681 downwards.
TTACAAAACCTATTGTTAGAAGTGCCCTTTATCTTTTCTTTTGGTTAAAAAATCTCATTTTATAATCGGTTCGGACTTTGCCATCCATTATATTTTGAAGGCGTTTTTGATTTAATCGTTTTTTTAAAGGGTTGATTTTATCGATGAATAAAACCCCTTCAATATGGTCGTATTCATGCTGAATTACCCGTGCTCGGATGCCGTCATAAATCTCTGTTTTTTCGATAAAATTTTCATCAAAATAGTTGATAGTCAATTGTTCGTGTCGTATCACATCTTCTCGAACGTCTGGAATACTTAAACAACCTTCGTTAAAAGCCCATAAATTTCCTTCTTCGTTCGTTATTGTTGGGTTTATAAATATTTTTTTAAAACCATCTAAGTCTTTTTTTTCTTCTTTAGAAAAATCATCATTATCTATAAAAGGGCTCGTATCTACAATAAAAACACGAATATCTAAACCTATTTGAGGGGCTGCCAAACCCACACCACAAGCCTTGTACATTGTTTCAAACATATTATTAATAATTGTTTTTAACTCTGGATTATTTTTTGAAACAGGACTACAGTGTTTTCGTAAAACGGGGTCTCCGTAAGCAACAATTGGTAAAATCATTTATCAAATAAATTAAATAATAAGTTTGCAAAAGTAAAATTTATTTTTATAAAATTTATGATAGTTATTAATTATTATAAATTTTAACACTAATTATCTTGATAATTTCAATTACATTAGTCTGATAATCAAACCATTGTATTTTTTCATTTCGTTTAAACCATGTCAATTGTCGTTTAGCAAATCGTCTGGTATTTTTTTTAATTTCTTCAATGGCAAAATGAAGGGGTGTTTTTTGATCAAAATAATCAAATAATTCTCTATAACCTACGGTTTGCAAAGCATTTAGATGTTTTTGATCATATAATTTTTGAGCCTCCTCAACCAGTCCGTTTTCAATCATCAAATCCACTCGTTGGTTAATTCGGTTATATAAAATCTCTCGAGGTGCTTCTAAGCCAATAAAAATAGGTATAAAATTTCGAGAATTATTATTTTGATTTAAAAATGATGAATACGATTTGCCTGTCCCGATACACACTTCTATAAATCGTTTCATACGTTGAGGATTTTGTAGGGTTTGTGGGTTTTCTAAAGCTAATTTTTGCTTATAAATAGGGTCTAATTTGGTTAATTTTTCTTGTAAAAAATCAATTCCTTCTTTTTCAAAAGTTTCGTTGATATAAGTTCTTACCGAAGGTTCGATAGTTGGAAAATCATCAAAACCTTTGACCACTGCATCTACGTATAAACCTGAACCTCCTACTAAAATTTGAATATTATTTTTTAAAAATAAATTATCTAAAACTTGCATTACATCTTGCTCAAAATTGCCAACGGAATATTTATCATTTATAGATATATGTTGAATAAAATGATGGGGTGCTTGTGCCAATTCATTGGGTGAAGGCACAGCAGTTCCAATGTTCATTTCTTTAAAAAACTGCCGACTATCGCACGAAAGTATTTCTGAATTGAAATATTGTGCCAATTGAATACTCAAAGCCGTTTTTCCAATGGCAGTAGGTCCTACAATAATAATTAAATAGTTTTTCAAAGGCAGAAGGTAGGATTTAGAATTAGTTTTCGGCTATTTTTTTTACTATTTTTAGGGCTTCTGGGAACATTTTTTGCATCATTTCTACATATTCATCAGCAGTATCTACCTCAACCACAAGTTCGCAATTTTTTTCGGTTTTATAAATAGTATAGGCCTCAATACAACCGCTCCATTTTTTTATTTCATCGTCAATAGGTAGCTCTTCTTCATTTTTTACAAATGTTATATGCTTGAAAGCCAAATAATAAGGGGCTATTATTTTGTATAAAACACTGCTCATTCCATCTCCATTTGGAGCAAGTAATAATATTTTGTTTCCTTCATTCCAGCCATCGGTTTCATAATAACAACCGGGTGTAAAAGGTTCTGTCCATTGTGTATAAGTTTCTTTATCCCAAAGGATGTTCCAAATTTTTCTGGGGTACGAATTAATTGAAATAGAAAATTTGAGGGGTTGCATCGTATATTTTTTATAGTTAATACCTTTATTCATAGAGATTAAAATCTTTTTTTTTAATCCAAAAACAAATATAAAAAATAAAATTAAAAATTATTTTTAAAATGCCTATTTTTGTGCAATTACTTAAGGGCACTTATAAAAATTGGCTTTCTAATGAAAATTAGTGATTTTTAAGAAGTAGAAGGCAAAATTTAAAAAGAACTTTTTGTAATAAAAATAAATTTTTAGAAGTCCCCTTAAACCTATATTACGCATTAGATTTTGTTATGAAATCGTTATTAACAGCAGATTTGTGTGAGCAACTCAATAATAAAAAGCCCCCCGAGCTTGCGAATTGTGCAAGCACTCCATTATAATGAGCAATAAAAATAATATTATCTACATATGAAAGCTACTCTTAAACAAATTGCTAAAGAATTGGGTGTTTCTATTTCTACCGTTTCAAAATCATTAAGTGATAGTCCGGAAATAAGTGAACCTACAAAAAATAGGATACAAGAATATGCAAAACTGCATAATTATAAGCCTAATAGCATTGCAAAAAACCTAAAATCAAGGAAATCAAATACAATTGGGCTAATAATTCCTAATATTTTAAATCCTTTTTTTGCTAAAGTTTTTACAGGTATTGAAAAAGTAGCCCAACAAAAAGGATATAATATTATAACTGTAATTTCAAATGAGTCAACCGAAAAAGAAAAGTATTTATTAGATACTTTAAATAATGGTTCGATAGATGGCATTATTGTTTCTATTGCAGAAGAATCTCAAGCAAACAAAACTTATAATCACTTTGAAAATTTAATTAAAAGTGGCACCCCAATAGTTATGTTTGATAGGGTTTTTGAAGAAGTTTTGTGCGATAAAGTGATTGTTGATGATTATGAATCAGCAATTTCGGCTACAGATTTTTTAATAAATTCAAAGGCTAAAAATATTGGATTTTTATCAACTATTGATAATTTGAGCGTTGGTAAACTCCGTTTTGAAGGTTATAAAAAGGCTTTGAATAAAAAAAATATTTTAGTTGATGAACATATTATTATCAAAGATAATTCAATAGATATTTTTGATAAAAAGCTTCAAAAATTAGTAAAAGAGAAAAAATGTGATGCCTTTTTTGCCGCAGATGAGCATAGTGCAACGATGGCTTTAAAAATAGCTTTAAAAGAAAATATAAAATTTCCACAAGAGCTTTCAATTATTGGTTTTGCTGACGGAGTTTGGTCAAGAAGATTAACCCCAAGCCTATCTACAGTGAGCCAGCATGCCCCCGAAATAGGAGAAAAAGCTGCTCAACTTTTAATAAAAAGAATAGAAAAAAAACCTGAAGAAATTTTACCATTTATTACAGAAGTTATAAAAACTGAAATTAGATATAGAGGAACAACAAATAATGGTTGATGGTATTCTAATATTTAAAACTAAAAACTAAAAAATTATGCCTTTAAAACTAACACGACCAATTTGCTTTTTTGATTTAGAAACTACTGGAATAGATGTAGTTAAAGATAGAATTGTTGAAATTTCTATTTATAAAATATTCCCAAACAGAACTAAAGAACTCAAAACTTGGTTAGTAAATCCAGAAATATCTATTCCTGCCCAGGCTACTGCTGTTCACGGAATTAGCAATGAAAAAGTGGCTAATGAACCAACATTTAAGCAAATTGCTTCACATATTTATGCAATTATAAGAGATTCTGATTTAGCTGGTTATAATTCTGACAGGTTTGATATTCCGCTTTTAGTAGAAGAATTTTTGCGTGCCGAAATTGATTTTGATATTAAAAATCGTTTTATGGTTGATGTTCAAACAATATTTCATAAAAAAGAAGAACGAACCTTAAGTGCTGCTTTAAAATTTTATTGCAATGAAACCCTCGAAAATGCGCATAGTGCAGCTGCAGATACAGAAGCTACTTACAAAATATTAGAAGCACAATTAGAACGTTATCCTGATTTAGAACCTTCTGTAAAAGCACTTTCAGAATATACTAATCGAAAAAAATCGGTTGATTTTGCTGGTTTTATAGCCTTAAATGATAAAGGAGAAGAATACATCACTTTCGGCAAATATAAAGGACAAACAGTTACTTCTGTTTTTGAAAAAGACCCAGGATATTATGGATGGATACAAAGTGCTGATTTCCCGCTATATACAAAAAAAATTTTAACCGCTTTAAAATTGCGAAAATTGAACACAAAATAAAACATTGAATATTGCCTTTTTTAAATATAAATGATAAAAAAACAGATATAAAACTAATTATTAGTTTGTTTACCGTTGGTATTGTTTGGGGTACTACATATCTTGGAATTAGAGTTGCAGTAGAGAGCATGCAACCATGGTATATTACCTCTATCAGGCAAGGTATTGCAGCTTTATTAGTTTTTTCTATCTTGTTATACAAGAAAGAGTTAGCTTGGATTGGATGGAAAAACTTTAAATATCAACTTATCCCTTCCGTTTTAATGATTGTGATTGCTAATGGTTTTACCACTATTGCAGAAGAAACACTACCCAGCGGGCTTACATCAGTGATGAGTGCTATTTCTCCTGCAATTATTCTTGTGGGTAGTATTATTTTTGGTTTACAAAAGATTACTTTTAAGGGAGTTATGGGGGTTTTACTTGGTTTTACTGGGGTGATTTATATTTTTAGAAGCGGACTTACAAAATTTTTAAATCCAAATTATCACGTAGGTATTTTTTTCTTATTTATTGCTTTGCTTGGTTGGTCTGCTGGAACAATTTATTCTAAAAAACATATTCATAAATCCGAAAATATTGCCTTAAATTTATTTTACCAGTTTACAATAGCAGCCCTTATTCAATTTTTTTTAGCATTAATACTTACACCAAATGTTACTTTTTCTGCTTGGAGTTATCGTAGTATTTTTGCAACTTTATATTTAGCCGTATTTGGTTCTGTAATCACCTTTTTTGCTTATCATTATGCTTTAAAAAGAGTGAGTGCAATACAGGTTTCTATCCTAAGTTATGTAAATATTATTATTGCAATTTTTTTAGGCTGGTTTATTTTAGACGAAATAATTACAATAGATTTTATTATTGCAACAATTTTAATTTTATTAGGAGTTTTTGTTATTAATTATAAAAAAAAAATAAATCTAAAAAATTTAAAAAAAATATAAACTTATATCCAACCTGTCTAAACGGAACATTACAGTCTATAAGAAGAAGCAAAAATTGTATTTTAAAAATACTAATTTAATTTATATACTTATGAAAATTATTTGTATTGGTCGTAATTATACCGACCATATTACCGAATTAGCCAACGAAAAGCCATCAGAACCTGTTATTTTTATGAAAACAGATACTTCTGTTTTACTTAAAAATTTTCCGTTTGTAATTCCAGAATTTAGTAATGACATACATTATGAAGTAGAAGTTTTAGTAAAAATAAATAAAGTTGGTAAATATATAGATGCAAAATTTGCTCATAAATATTACGATGAAATTGGTTTAGGTATAGATTTTACAGCACGTGATTTGCAAGACCAATTAAAAAGCAAAGGTTTACCATGGGAAAAAGCTAAAGCCTTTGATGGTTCTGCACTTATTGGAGATTTTTTACCTAAGGAAACTATTAAAAATATTGAGAATTTATCATTTAGTTTGCACAAAAATAGTGAAGTTGTTCAGCAAGGAAATACAAATTTAATGCTTTGGAAAATTGACGAACTTATTGCTTATGTTTCACAATACTTTACCCTTAAAAAAGGTGATATTATTTTTACAGGAACTCCAAAAGGCGTAGGAAAAATATCTGAAAATGATATACTTACAGGTTTTATTGAAGATAAAAAAATGTTTCAAATAACTGTTAAATAACTTCCACAGGCTTTTTTAAAGGGACCTCTAAAAATTATTCATACAAATACATTAAAATTAGCTTGATAAAAACTATTTTTGCAAACTTAAAATTTTAGTATGAGTTTTGAATTAGAAATATTAAAAAGACGAACCTTTGGCATCATTTCGCATCCTGATGCTGGAAAAACTACCTTAACCGAAAAATTATTGTTATTTGGAGGGGCAATTCAAGAGGCAGGAGCTGTAAAAAGCAATAAAATAAAAAAAGGAGCCACTTCCGATTTTATGGAAATTGAACGACAAAGAGGTATTTCGGTTGCTACTTCGGTATTGGCATTTAATTATAAAGATAAGAAAATAAATATATTAGATACACCTGGTCATAAAGATTTTGCCGAAGATACTTTTAGAACATTAACTGCTGTTGACAGTGTAATTGTAGTAATTGATGTAGCAAAAGGAGTAGAAGAACAAACCGAAAAATTAGTAGAAGTTTGTAGAATGCGAAGCATCCCAATGATTGTTTTTATCAATAAATTAGATAGAGAAGGTAAAGACGCTTTTGACTTAATGGACGAAGTTGAAAAAAAATTAGGCTTAACCGTAACTCCTTTAAGTTTTCCTATTGGTATGGGGTATGATTTTCAGGGTATTTATAACATTTGGGAACAAAATATAAACCTATTTAGTGGAGATAGTCGTAAAAACATAGAAGATACCATAGCTTTTAAAGACATCAATAGTCCTGAATTAGAAACTATAATAGGGCCAAAACCTTCTGAAAAATTGAGAGAAGAACTTGAACTAATTTCTGAAATTTATCCTACTTTTAACCAAGAAAATTATTTAAACGGAACTTTACAACCTGTATTTTTTGGTTCGGCTCTTAATAATTTTGGCGTTCGTGAATTGCTTGATTGTTTCATAGAAATTGCTCCTTCACCCAAAGCCAAACATTCTGATACTCGAAATATTGAACCAAATGAAGAAAAAATGAGTGGTTTTGTGTTTAAAATTCATGCTAATATGGATCCAAAACACAGAGACCGCTTAGCTTTTATAAAAATTGTTTCTGGAACTTTTGAACGTAACAAACCATATTTACACGTTCGATTAAATAAAAGTCTAAAATTTTCGAGCCCAAATGCTTTTTTTGCAGAAAAAAAGGAAATTGTAGATATTTCATACGCTGGTGATATTGTCGGGCTTCATGATACGGGTAATTTTAAAATTGGGGACACCCTTACCGAAGGTGAAATTATGAACTTTAAAGGCATTCCAAGCTTTTCACCATTGCATTTTAGATATATTAATAATGCTGACCCACTAAAAGCAAAACAACTCGAAAAAGGAATTGACCAACTAATGGACGAAGGAGTAGCACAGCTTTTTACGATGGAAATGAACAATAGAAAAATTATTGGAACCGTAGGAGCACTGCAATATGAAGTTATACAATATCGTTTAGAACATGAATATGGAGCAAAATGCACGTATGAAAATTTTTTAGCACACAAAGCATGTTGGATAAAGCCAGACGACCCAAAAAACGAAGAATTTGCAGAGTTTTTACGAGTAAAACAAAAGTTTATAGCAAAAGATAAATACAATCAGTTAGTGTTTTTAGCCGATTCAGAATTTTCAATACAAATGACCCAACAAAAATACCCTTCTGTTAAATTATTTTTTACCTCAGAATTTGATTAAAAATATTGTAATTTTGCAACGAAAATTTTAAAATATAACAACAATTTTAAATCTTAAAGGTTTCTAAAAATCTTTAAGATTTGGAACATAAAACTAAAAAATATTTTAAAAAAAAACCTCCTAATTATTTAGTTTTGTAACATAAACCAATGAAAAAAACAAACACTTCAAAAGCCGTTTCCCCCGAAAGCAAAAGCAATCAACAAAAATTCTTGTTCGGAATTTTGTTGGTTATTTTAGCAATTGGTATGGGCTTGTCGTTTGTGTCGTATTTTTTACATGGAGTTTTAGACCAAAGTCAGCTATCAGAGTTTACAAACAAAACCGTGCCTACTTATAATTGGTTGGGTAAAATAGGGGCAACTGTTTCACATTTTTTCTTGTATAAAAGCTTTGGAATTGCCTCGTTTTTCTTTGTTAAATTATTCTTTTTAGCAGGTTTATACCTCATAGCACATATTTCGTTGCTTAAATATGTAAAATTATTGTTTTGGGATTTGTATATTATTATTTTAGTATCATTATTATTTGGTTTTTTTTATGATTATTTGCCTGAATTATCAGGAGTTATTGGTTTTGAATTAAATGAGTATTTACAAAGTTATTTAGGCAAGTCGGGCACTTTATTAGTTTTAGTTTTCGGAATTTTGTTTTATTTAATTGTAAAAGTAAAAGTAACAGTTGAAGATTTTAAAGATTATTATCATAAATTAAAACTTAAAAAAGAAACAGAAAACAACACTCAATTACCTGATTTTAATGCTGAAGACGATAAATTTAAACCAACTATAGAAGATACTACCGAAACACACACAAAGTTTGAATATACCCATAAAAAAGAAATTTTAAAGAAAGATAAACCCGAAGAAGAGGATTTTGAGTTTACGGTTCGCACAGAAACTCCCCCTACATTTGAAATTGATAAAAGATCTTTAAAACCTACTATTAATAACCCTTCGGAAATGCAAATCAATAAGATAACCAACGAAGAAGAGGATATTATTATTCAACCCACTTATTTTGATGAAAAAGAAGTTATCCCAACCAAAGACGAGCATTTTTTTATTGAAAAAGTAGCAGAAGAATCGGTAATTGAAGAAACATTAGCCCAAAAATTAGTTCGAGATTATGGTGAATTTGACCCTCGTTTAGAACTTTCACAATTTAAGTTTCCTCCGGTAGATATGCTTAAAGAAAGCACACAAAGCATCACTATAAATGAAACTGAATTAAACGAAAACAAAGATAGAATTGTTGAAACTCTTAAAAATTATAAAATAGGAATTGCTCAAATAAAAGCAACCATCGGACCATCAGTTACGCTTTATGAAATTGTGCCCGATGCTGGGATTCGTATTTCAAAAATTAAAAGTTTAGAAGATGATATTGCCCTTTCGTTAGCTGCTTTGGGCATCCGAATTATTGCCCCAATTCCTGGAAAAGGAACCATTGGAATTGAAGTTCCAAATGCAAAGCCAACTATGGTTTCAATGAAAAGCGTTATTGCATCGCCAAAATTTCAGCAAGCAGAAATGGAACTCCCAATTGCCTTAGGTAAAACCATTTCAAACGAAACCTTTGTGTTTGATTTAGCAAAAATGCCTCATTTATTGATGGCAGGTGCCACAGGGCAAGGAAAATCAGTAGGTTTAAATGCTGTAATTACTTCGCTTTTATATAAAAAACACCCTTCAGAAGTTAAATTTGTTTTAGTTGATCCTAAAAAAGTTGAACTTACACTTTATAACAAAATTGAACGACACTATTTAGCCAAATTACCCGATAGTGAAGAGGCTATTATTACTCATAACGATAAGGTTATCAATACATTAAATTCATTGTGTATTGAAATGGATAATCGCTATATGTTATTGAAAGACGCTTCGGTTCGGAATATTAAAGAATATAACGAAAAATTTAAACTTCGTAAATTAAACCCAGAAAATGGGCATCAATTTTTACCTTATATCGTATTAGTGGTTGATGAATTTGCTGATTTGATTATGACAGCAGGTAAAGAAGTAGAAACTCCTATTGCCCGATTAGCACAATTAGCAAGAGCCATCGGAATACATTTGATTGTTGCTACTCAACGACCATCAGTAAATGTTATAACAGGTATTATAAAAGCCAATTTTCCAGCCCGAATTGCATTTAGAGTAACCTCAAAAATAGATTCAAGAACAATTTTAGATAGCCAAGGTGCCGACCAATTAATAGGTAGAGGTGATTTACTCTTTACACAAGGGAACGATTTAATACGTGTGCAATGTGCTTTTATTGATACACCTGAGGTAGAAAAAATTACCGAATTTATTGGTATGCAAAAAGGCTATACAGACGCTTTTCTTTTGCCAGAATATGTAGGAGAAGACGGTGGAGCAACTCTCGAAATTGATATTTCAGAACGAGATAGTTTGTTTAAAGAAGCAGCCGAAGTTATTGTTACAGCACAACAAGGTTCGGCATCAATTTTGCAACGTAAATTAAAATTAGGATATAACCGAGCCGGACGATTAATAGACCAATTAGAAGCAGCCGGAATTGTAGGACCCTTTGAAGGGAGCAAAGCACGAAGTGTAATTATACCAGATTTAGTATCGTTAGAAGAGTTTTTTAAAAGAGAAGCAAATATTTAAAAAAATATGAATATACCACATTTTGAATTGCCATTTTTTACAAGTTTACTAATATTATTAGTAACAGCAAAAGTATTTGGTGAAATATTTGAACGCTTTAAACAACCATCAATGATTGGTGAAATAATTGCAGGTATTATTATAGGCCCAAGTGTTTTAAACATAATTCATAGAACAGAAGATATAAAAATAATATCTGAATTAGGCGTTTTTTTATTAGTAATTATAGCAGGTTTAGAAATTGATATAGATGATATACTAAAATCTTTAAAAGGGAAAAATATTATAATTTCGTTAGCAGCTTTTTTCTTGCCATTAGGTGCTGGTTTTTTAGTGGGTTATTTGTTTGAATTAGACACAATTACTAATATATTTATAGGACTTTGTGTTGCGATAACAGCTTTGCCTGTAAGCATTCGTATTTTATTAGATTTAAAAAAATTAAATACCAATATGGGTCAAAAAATAATTTCGATAGCTATTTTTGACGATGTTTTAGCACTTACAATTTTAGGCGTTTTATTAAGCATAAAAGACACAGATATGACAATTAAAACAATAACATCGGTTGGGCTATTGTCAATTTTAAAATTAATTATATTTATAATTTTATTAAGCTTTGCATATATAGTTACTAAAAGAGTAACTAGTAAAGGTGATTATATAGAAACATCATTAAACAAACTAATTTCTTTATTAAAAGGGAAAGAATCATTATTTGCATTGTTTTTTGCATTTGTTTTATTGTTTTCAACTTTTACCGAAACCTTAGGATTACACTTTATTGTAGGGGCATTTTTTGCATCAATGTTAATTAGTAGTAATTTAATAGGAAAAGAAAATTTTAAAATAGTAGAAAAATCAACCTCAAATATAGCAATGGGTTTTTTAGCACCAATTTTTTTTGCTGGAATAGGTTTAGAGTTTAAATTTGATTCTATAACCAATATTGGTTTGCTTATAACTGTTATTTTTGTATCATACCTATCTAAAATAGCAGGTGGTTATATAGGGGGAACCTTAGCAGGGTTGCCTAAAAAAATTGCATTTACATTAGGTATAGGTTTAAATGCGCGAGGTATTATGGAACTTGTAATAGCAAATATTGCATACAAAGCGGGGTTAATTTCTGTAGAGATTTTTTCAATATTAGTTATAATGGGAGTTTTAACAACAATAACAACACCTTTGCTTTTAAAAAACGCATTCAAAAAAATAGAATAAACACAAAATAATAAACAATAAACAACAATGAAAATTTTAAAATTTGTATTTTTTATACTACTAAACATATCAATAGTTTCCGCTCAAAATGCAGATAAAGCCAAAAAATTATTAGACGAAGTAACCAATAAAGCAAAAAGTTATAAAAATATTTCTATAGATTTTTCGTATTCATTACAAAACTTGAAAGAGAATATTAAGCAAGATAGTAAAGGAAAAGTTGTTATGCAAGGCAATATGTATAACCTTAACTTTATGAATGTTACTAAAATTTTTGATAGTAAAAAACTTTATACAATTTCTCCTAGCGATGAAGAAGTAACTATATCAAAACTCGAAGATTCTGACGAAAAAGCTGTTACCCCTAATAAACTTTTATCATTTTTTCAAAAAGGCTATAAATACAGTTGGGATATTCAACAAAAAGTAAAAGGGAAAACCCTGCAACTAATCAAATTAATACCAACCGATGCTAAAAGCACACAAAAAGAAATATTAGTAGGCATTGATACAAAAACTAAACAATTATATAACGTATTAGAAATTGGAAAAAATGGCACTCGAACCACCCTAACCGTTCTTACATACAAAACAAACCAAAAATTGTTGCCAACAACTTTTGTGTTCAATAAAACTAAATATTCAAATTATTTTATCAACAATATTGACTAATTTTTTGTGAAAATATTAGATAAATACATCCTAAAATCTTTTGCCGTAACGTTTTTTACAGCATTTGTAATCTTGTTTTTTATATTTATTTTACAAGGAATTTGGTTATATATCTCTGATTTGGCTGGTAAAGATTTAGATTTAGCAACTATTAGCAAGTTTTTATTGTATTTTTCGCCTACAATGGTTCCTTTAGTTTTACCCTTGTCAGTATTGTTAGCAGCTATTATGACCTTCGGTAGTTTTGCAGAAAACTATGAATTTGCAGCTATGAAATCAGCAGGAATTTCGCTTAGCAGAGCAATAAAAAGTATAATATATTTTATTTTAGGTTTAACATTGGTTTCTTTTTATTTTGCAAACACAGTAATTCCTCAATCACAATTTAAGTTTCAAAGTTTACGAAAAAATATTGTGCAATTAAAACCGGCAATGGCAATTACCGAAGGACAATTTAGCCCAATAGGTAATTTTAGCATAAAAGTTAAGAAAAAATCGGGGGATAAAGGACAATATTTAGAAAAAGTTATTATCCATAAAAGGAATATCTCTTTACAAAATACAACTGTTATTGTTGCTAAAAAAGGCGTTTTAACCAGTAGTAAAGACGGAAATTCATTACAATTAGAACTTTTAGAAGGTTATTATTATGAAGATATAATTCCTACTGATTTTAACGAACGAAACAAGCATCCGTTTGCCAAAAGCACTTTTACACGCTATGTGATAAACATTGATATTTCTGCCTTAAACAAAGCACAATTAGACGCAAATAATTTTGAAGGAACACACGTAATGATGAACGTGGGAGAACTCAAATACACTATAGATTCCTTAAACATATTTTATACAAAAGATGTAAAATCATTTGCCGATAACGTAACACTCCGAACCGATTCTTATTTTAAAAACCCAATAAATACAGCCACAAGTATCTCAAAAACAAACGAAAACACAGATGATTTATTAGCTCTTTTAGGAGATGATATTCAACGAAAAAATGTTTTAGAATCGGCAAAAAACAATATATCAGGCATTCAATTTTCTATTGATACCACAAAAAATGATTTAGATTTTAAGAAAAAACATATTAATTTACATTGGGTATTTTTGTATGACAAATTTGTAATTGCATACTCTGTTTTATTGATGTTTTTTATAGGAGCACCACTCGGAGCAATAATAAAAAAAGGAGGATTAGGATTACCCATTGTTTTTGCAGTTTTAATATTTTTAACCTTCCATTTTCTTAATTTATTTGGAAAAAAATTAGCACAACAAGATGGTATAGACCCCTTTATAGGCTGTTGGATGTCAGCTTTAGCACTTACACCTTTTGCAATACTTTTAACATACAGAGCCACAAACGATGTAGGTTTAATCAATAATTTTGATTTTAAAAACATTATAATTATCAATTACTTTAAAAAATTATTTTTTAAAAAAACAGTTGAAACCAATGAATAAAACTTTTCAATTAAATACTATTGAAGAAGCCATTGAGGATATAAAAAATGGTAAAATAATTATAGTGGTTGATGATGAAGACCGTGAAAATGAAGGCGATTTTATTGCAGCATCAGAAACTATAACCCCTGAAATTGTTAATTTTATGGCAAAATACGGACGAGGACTTATCTGTGCACCTCTAACCGAAAAACGTTGCCAAGAATTAGAATTGCACGATATGGTAAATAACAACACAGATGTTATGAAAACCGCTTTCACCGTATCGGTTGATTTGATTGGTAACGAAGTTACCACAGGAATATCAGCATCAGACAGAGCAAAAACTATTCAAGCATTAGTAAATACAGACACAAAACCCTATCATTTAGGTCGTCCAGGACATGTTTTTCCGTTAATTGCAAAAGAAGGTGGAGTTTTAAGACGAACCGGGCACACCGAAGCAGCTATTGATTTTGCAAGATTAGCAGGATATAAACCTGCAGGAGTAATTTGCGAAATAATGAACGAAGATGGAACCATGGCTCGATTACCTCAGCTTATTGAAATTGCAAAAAAATTTGATTTAAAAATAGTTTCTATTGAAAATTTAGTTGCTTACCGAATGCAACACGATAGCTTAATCAATAAAAAAGAAGATTTTACTATAGAAACACGCTTTGGAACATTTCGATTACGAGCCTATCAACAAACCACTAATAATCAAGTGCATATAGCACTTACCAAAGGTAATTGGAATATAGATGAACCTATTTTAACCCGTATTCATCCATTTAAAAGTTCCTATAATTTGCTAGCCATTTTAAACAATAATCCCGAAGAAAATTTAAGTAAAATTTTTGAAAAAGTTAGTCAATCAAAAAACGCAATCATAGTTTTTATAAATCAATACATTGGTTGTCAGGAAGTTTTAGAAAACCTACAAATTATTAAAAATTCAAAAAAAAATAGTAATTTTGAATTACCAAAGTTAAAAATGGATAGTAAAGATTACGGAATTGGAGCACAAATTTTACACGATTTAAACATAAAAAGGATAAAACTTTTAAGCAATACACAACAACCAAAACGTGTAGGAATGACTGGTTATGGACTAGAAATTGTAGAATATTGTGAGTATTAAATTTTAAAATTATTTATTATGAATACTACAAATCTTATTGCAGATTATTTGATAGCAGGTTTGATAGGGATATTGACTATAATTATTCCTTATTTGCTTATAAATCCATTTTTTTTATACCAAATATTGGATAATTTAAAAGAAAACAATTCAATTATCATTATATTAGGATTAGTAATTTACACTTTTGGAATACTTTATAATCAATTATCGGATATAATTGAGAATAAATTTTTTAAAAATAATTTTATACAAATAAATGAAGAAAAAGTTAAAGAAAAAACTAACTTAGACCATCACTTTGCACTACAATTTATTGTTATTAATTCAGAATCTGCGTATAATTATTTGTCCTTTCGAAGAACAATGGTTCGTATTTTAAGAACCCTTTTAGTATCATTTTGTATATTTATTTTTTTGCATTTAATTTATTCCACTTTTATTCATATATTTATTCATAAATTAACGTTCTCTTTATTTAATTTTATAATAATAATTTTCTTAATAACTTTTGCATTTTTCACAAGTAAAATAGTTGAAAAATTATATACTGGATACTATGCAGCTATTATTAATTTTGTTAAAGTAATTGAAACCAATAAAAATTATGAAATTAAAAACCAAAATAATTGAATTTGCAGGTTTGCCTAAAACGGGTAAAACTACTGTTGCTAAATCTTTAAAAGAATATCTTTCAAAAGAAAAAAACAAAAAGGTTTCAGTTGTGGTTTCTAGATCTTCAGCTTGCCCTATCAAAGATAAATTAAATCCATTATTTAATTATTGGACAACGGTATCTTTAATGAAAGAATACTTAGAAGCAAATGACAACAATATTGATTTTTTAATTGCTGATAGAGGATTAATTGACGCATCAATATGGGTAAAACTTTTGTCCGATAAAATTGAATATTATCAATATCTAAATGAATTTCAAGCATTAAAAAATAATTTTGTTTTAGATAATTATTTAATAACATTTTTTTTCTATTCATCTTTTGAAAAAATAATAGAACGAGAAACGGAACGACAAATAATTTCAAGAAAAGGAAGAATAATGAATAATGAAACTTTAGCTTCTTATAAAAAATATTATGACATAATAAGCCCAGAGTTGCAAGACATGTCGAAAATTATAGAAATCGATACGACTAATATTAAAATTAAAGATTTGAATAATAAAATTAAATTAGAAATAGACAAAATATTAAGTTTATGAAAAAAACAAGCTTATTTACAGCATTTGCACTTTTACTGGCAGTTTCTTGCACAAAAAACCCTTTTACTGGTAAAAGAACGATGGCATTTGTGCCTAATAGTCAAATATTCCCGATGGCTTTTCAACAATACAACCAATTTTTAACAGAAAACAAAGTAATAACAGGTACAAAAGAAAGCAAAAAAGTAGAAGAAATAGGAACAAAAATTAAAACTGCTGCTGAACGTTGGCTCACAGCCAATGGTCAGGCTGAATATCTAAAAGATTATGCTTGGGAATATAAATTAGTAGATGATAAAACTATAAATGCTTGGTGTATGCCCGGAGGAAAAATTGTAGTTTATACCGGTATTTTACCTGTTACAAAAAACGATGCTGGCTTAGCTTGTGTAATGGGGCACGAAGTAGCCCATGCCTTAGCTAATCATGGACAACAACGAATGAGTGCAGGTTTATTGCAACAATTAGGGGCTGTAGGTGTTGCTGCAGCAACAGCAAACAAATCTGAACAAACACAACAACTAACGATGCAAGCTTATGGTATTGGTAGTCAAGTAGGCGGGATGTTACCCTTCTCACGTAATCACGAAAGCGAAGCAGATATGATAGGCTTAACACTTATGGCAATTGCAGGATATAACCCAGATGAAGCAGTTATTTTTTGGGAACGAATGTCGGCTACAAATTCAGATGGGCAAGCACCTCCGGAAATATTAAGCACTCACCCAAGTGATGCAACCCGTATCACAAACCTAAAAGCATTAATACCACAAGCAAAAGCAGAAGCTAAAAAGTTTGGTGTTACAACTTTTAAGTAATAATTATACTTAGAACAATTCTAAAGTAAAACTTTAGAATTGTTGTTAAACACTATAATATTCTGTATTACTTGAATGTTTTTTAAAACATCAAACGGGCTTATATTGTATAACACTACCAATGCTGCAAAAATATTTTTTACAGCATTATGAACTTTTTTTATACATTTACATTAAACCCAGATTACGCATTAGATTTTATTATCAAAACTAATGACACAATAAAATTAAGAACCCACGGACCATTTTTAGATGAGGAATACTTTTGTATTTAAAATAGGAGTAAGCAATTAATTTTGGAAGTAGATTTAGTTTGTAATAGAACTCTAATACCTATCTGGGTTAAATTTAACTCATAAACATTTATACGAAATCACCATTAACAATTTGTTATAAAAATAAATGTATTCACTGAACATCATTAAAAATAAAAGTGTGTGAGGTAAACACCAATGAATATAGACGACCCGAGCTTACAAACTGTCGAAGCATTCTATACGACTTTAAAAAAAACAAATATTATCTACGATATGAAAATTTCAAAAATCATTGTATATTTTTTAGGTATATTCCTATTTTTTTCGTGTAAAAAATCATCTAATTTTGACTCTGATGCTTCTAAATTTAAAGACTATTTAACCAGTTATTCATCGGGTTTGGTTTCTGTAAATTCTGATATTCAAGTGGGCTTAAATTTCGGAAAGTCTGATTGGTTGCCTAATCAAGAATTAGACAGAGATTTATTTGAAATTTCACCAAATGTAAAAGGAAAAGTAGTAGCAATAAATCAAAATTTAGTAGCTTTTAAACCCGAAAAACCTTTAGACCAAGATACAGAATATCAAGTTACACTTCGTTTAGACAAAATTGTAGAAGTAAATGACGAAATTAAAGAATTTAATTTTACTATTAAAACTATTAAACAAGATTTTATAGTTCAACCTACTGAATTACAATCGTATAACAAAGAGTATCAGTATATAAAAGGAGTAATAAAAACAGCTGATAATTTAGATTTTACATCAGCTGAAAAATTATTGGAAGCAGAACATAACGGAAAAGATTTAAAAATAAAATTTGATAAAAAAATATCAACTTCTAATGAATTCTATTTTTTAATTGACAGTATTCAACGAGGAAATAAAAATAGTAAAGTAGAAATTTTGTGGGATGGAGACGATTTTGATATTGAGCAAAAAGGCGAAACATCATTTGAAATTCCGAGTAAAAATACCTTTAAAATTATAAGCACAACCCCTATAAAAGAAGGCAATCAAGCCATATACATCAATTTTAGCGACCCAATAAAAAAAGAACAAATTTTTGATGGTTTAGTAGATTTACAGATTTTGGAGAAACCATAGGCACTTCGGCTGTAGATTATACCGATATTAGAGATGATAGAAGCCAATATTATTTTTCTTTACAAGCCCGAGAAACCAAAACGTTTAAGGTAATTTTAAACGCATCATATTTAGGCACATATTACTTCCCCGGCACCCAAACCGAAGCAATGTACGACAACAATTTTGCAACACGAACACAAGGACGATGGGTTAAAGTAGTGAGGTAAAATTTAAACATAAACCCAGAAACCTGAGTTCGATTAATAATTTAAGTTTTTTAAAAAAAAAGTTAGCATAAAAAGGCAAAAGTTAGCATATTCAAAGCATTGAAAATTAGATAATTAACTAACATTTTACCCTTATAATTTGCTTTGATAAAATTACGGAATTATTTTGTATTATAGACGAGTTTTATAAAAATTTCACTATTAACCGACTAAATTTAAAAAACAGACAATAAAAGTCTGTAGCCCTTATTTTTACAAGGGTTATTTTTTGAATTTTAAAACCTACCTCCCCCTAAATTTAGTGGCAAATTTTTAAAAC
>CAYXAF010000015.1:0-41060 GCA_964463035.1 uncultured Flavobacterium sp. | reverse complement strand
TATCAAAATAAGTTCATACATTTGACAATGATTTTAGAAAATTGTTAAAAGGGTTCTGCTTTTTTCTAAAATCAAAACGAAAAAAATGAATTTTTAGAGCCCGCCTAAAAAAAAATATTAACTTTACAGAAAAATTACAAAATAATTTTACACACTTTTTGAAACACTACCAACTTGACTTGACAAGTAATTACTTAATTTTGAAGTAGATTTAGTTTGTAATAGAACTCTAATACGTAACCTGGGCTTAAGGGGTTACGATTTTTTAAATTGAGGGGGCTTCTAAAAATAAATTGCTAATATATCCTCTATATTAAATCCATGTCATAGTGAGCGTAGCTGATAGGGAGTTTAAAAAATAACACTTCAAAAAAAGAATTAACCTTTTTGTGTCTTATTTTTTGTTATTTTTGCCCTAAAAAAATTGATTACTGCTCAACAAGTATTTTCCATAAAAAACCAACAAGAATTTGAAGCAATTGCCTTGCAAATATTTCAATTTCAATATGTAAACAATGTTGTCTATCGTCAGTTTTGCGATTGTTTGCACATTAATCCTACCCAAATTAATTCTGTAGAAAAAATTCCGTTTTTGCCTATTTCTTTTTTTAAAACCCACTCAGTTGTTAGCTCTCAAAAACCAATTGAAAAAGTTTTTACAAGTAGTGGCACCACAGGAACAATCATAAGTCAACATTTGGTTTCGGATGTTTCTATCTATGAAAAAAGTTTTATCAAAGGCTTTGAAAACGCTTATGGTTCTACCTCTGATTATGTTATTTTAGCTTTGCTACCCACGTATTTAGAACGAGAAGGTTCGTCATTAGTATATATGGCAGATGCCCTAATAAAAAGAAGTAGAAACTCCGAAAGCGGATTTTATTTACACAATTATACCGAAATAGTATCAAAAATACAGTTTTTGGGACAAACACACCAAAAAACACTGCTTTTAGGTGTAACATATAGCTTATTAGACCTTGTAGAATTCATCAAAACTAAAGATATATCTTTTGCCCATCCAAACCTAACCATCATGGAAACAGGCGGGATGAAAGGGAGACGAAAAGAAATGATTCGGGAAGAATTACACCAAATTTTAACCGATGGACTTGGGGTGCAACACATTCATTCGGAATATGGAATGACCGAACTTTTATCACAAGCCTATTCCAAAGCGAACGGAATTTTTAAAACACCTCCTTGGATGCATGTTTTAATTAGAGATACAGAAGATGCTCTCACTCTACACCCCTTCGGGAAAACAGGCGGTATAAATGTTGTCGATTTAGCGAATATTAACTCGTGCAGTTTTATCGCTACACAAGATTTGGGCAAAAAACATAGCCAAAACACCTTTGAAATACTCGGACGATTTGATAACAGCGACATAAGAGGTTGTAATTTAATGGTTTTTTAATTTTATTTATTATTTTAGCAAAAATATTTAAACAAATGAAAAATATTAACATAAAATATACACTAATTTTCTTGCTGATTAGTGCAGGTTTTATGGCTTGTCAAGACGATTATGACGACCAGCAAACCAACGAACAAGACATTAAAAATTTTATTTGGAATGGTTTAAACGATTACTATTTATGGCAGCCAGAGGAGCCTCTGTTAGCAGATGATAGGTTTTCGAACACCTGGCAATTAGACGCTTTTTTAAAAGGATATGAAACACCTAATAAATTGTTTGAAGAGCTTTTAATATCACGAACCACCGACCGTTTCAGTGTGATGTATAGCGATTATTTGGTGTTAGAATCCTTATTGCAAGGAAGTGCTTTAAGCTCGGGGATAGACTATGAACTTCGATATACAGACGACACCCAAACCAACGTTTTTGGATGGGTCCGCTATGTGTTGCCCAATTCTGATGCCGCTAATAAAGGAATTACAAGAGGGATGTTTTTTAATGCTGTAAATGGAACGCAACTTACCGTTTCAAACTACCGAAGTCTTTTAACAAAAACTAATTACAACCTGCATTTTGCCAATTATAACAACGGAAACATCATTTCAAATGGACAAATTGTAAATTTAAATTTAACCAATGTGCCTGAAAACCCTGTATATGCAGTAAATATTTTTGAACAAGGCTCCAAAAAAATAGGATATATTTTGTATAATGGTTTTTATCAAAATTATGAAACCCAGTTAAACCATGCTTTTACTCAATTAAAGGCAGAAAATGCTACCCATTTAATTTTAGATTTACGATACAATTCCGGAGGAAGTATAGCCACAGCCACACGTTTAGCAAGTATGATTACCGGGCAATTTTCAGGGCAAATTTTTGGGAAACAACTCTGGAATCCGAAAGTAATGGCTGAATTTGGTGCCGATTCTGAAACGTTTATTAATCGTTTTACTAATTATATCAGCAACGGGAACACTATACAATCGTTAAACCTAACCAAGCTATATGTTTTAACATCTCCTCGAACCGCTTCGGCAAGTGAATTGCTTATCAATAATTTAAAACCGTATATAACAGTTGTTCAAATAGGCGAAAAAACCACTGGAAAAAATGTGGGTTCTATTACTCTGTATGATTCGCAGGGTTATAACCGACCCACTGGAGCTGTTAATCATCGATATGCTATGCAACCGATTGTTTTAAAAATGGTTGATAAAAATAACTTTGGCAATTACAGCAATGGTTTACAACCACACGTGCCTTTTATAGAAAATTTGGGTAATTTAGGGGTTTTAGGAACGGCATCGGAGCCTTTTTTGCAAACAGCTTTGCAATATATTCAAAATACCAACGGACGTTTGGCAACACCTAAAACAAACCAAATTCATCATACCTACCTAAACGACCGAAAAAGTATGCAACCCTTAGGCAACGAAATGTATTTGGACTGAAAATATTTTTAGAACTCCTTTTTAGGTAAAATCAAACCAAAACCACCTCGGCATTTGGGTGAAATAAATAAGTTTTTTGAGTGTTTTTTTCTACACATTCAATGCGTTTTACACGTTGCAAGCCTTTAACAAACAGCCTATTGGTGTTTGGCAAGGCAAATGTGCTACCCAATGAGAGTTCTGCAACTATAACCTTATGTGTAGGTGGGTCGTATTTTTTTAAAGCCAACGAAAGCGGCACATCTGTATCGCTACTGGCTGTTGGATTTTTAAAATGCCTTGCGATATAAGGCAACACTTCCGAAGGAAAAACAGCTGGGTTGATAAACGGAACCATTAAATGCTGAAACGTATATTTCCACTCGGAACCATGCGATTTTATTTGACTTCCATATTTTTCAATAGCAACCAAATGAGCAATTTCATGAACCAAAGTTATCAAAAAACGATACTTGTTTAAGTTTGCATTTACCGTAATTTGATGCTTACCAGACGGGTGTTTTCGATAATCTCCATGCTTGCTAACCCGTTGATTAACAATTTTTAGATGAACCGCATTTTCTTTTATCAGTTCGATAATTGGTTTTACCGAATGTTCTGGGATGTATTTGAGTATAATCTCTTCCATTTAATTGAATATAAGCAACTTAAATCTAAAACTTTATCGTAAGCACTCAGGAATTACACAAATGGGTATTGGGTTCATTTTGTGTTGGTTAGCTTTGTTTAAGCGAGCATAAATATTAAAAACGTGTTGTTCTCTTCCCTGAAAATCAGTAGGTTTTTTACCTATCGAAACTTGTTCCATTGCCCATTCAAGTTCATTATACGAGGCTCCTAATTGATCTTCATCGGTTCTGTTATCGCCAAAAAGGCCATCGGTTGGCTGTGCCTTTAAAATACTTTCGGGGACTTTTACAAAAGTGGCTAATTGCCTCACTTCGCTTTTGAGCAAATCAGCAATGGGGCTTATATCTACGCCTCCATCACCATATTTGGTATAAAAACCAACCCCAAAATCTTCCACTTTATTGCCTGTTCCTGCTACTAAAAAACCGTGAATACCTGCATAATAGTAAAGCGTTGTCATTCGTAATCGGGCTCGTGTATTGGCAAGGCTTAAATGGTAAAGAGTTTCATTTGTTGAAGTTAAAACTTGGGCTTTAAACTGTTCAAAAACAGGTGTTAAATTGGTTTCGAGACTGCTTACATTTGGAAAACGTTTTTTAAGTTGTTTAATATGCTCTTTTGCTCTACTAACCTGATTATCAGCCTGATGGATGGGCATCTCTACACACAATGTGGGCAGATGAGTTTGGGCACAAAGTGTTGAGGTAAGTGCCGAATCTATCCCTCCTGATATACCAATAACAAATCCTTTTGCCTTGGCTGTTGTAGCGTAGTCTAAAAGCCATTTGGTAATATGTTCAGAAATTTCGTTTGCTTTAAATTTCATTTTTTTTAAATTTAATTTTTACAAAGATAGTCCTTTTTTGTAAAGTAACCTATGGCAAAAAGCCTATTACCTACAAGAGAGCATATGAAAATATACGTGTAAGCTAAACGAAGTTTAGTAACTCAAAAAAAGTGCATTAAAAATGTTTCTAAGGAGATTCTAAAAATAAATTTTTGTAATAAAAATCAATTTTTAGAAGTCTCCTATAAAAACGCTATAAAAATATTCTTTATAAACAATATATAACCAAAAAAATAGTATTTTTGAAAACTTAAACCATAACCAAAATGAAAAAATATATTTTAATAGTATTGATTAGTTTTGCTAATCAACTTATTGCACAAAACCATCTTGAAGCACCTTGGATGCAAAAAAATACTGCTAATGAAAAACAACCAACATATACAGACGCAAAACAAGCTTTTGAAAAATACTGGGAACAACCAATAAACAAAGCCCGAATTGACAACCGTGCTTCTGGGTTTAAACCGTTTATGCGAGATTTGCATCATTGGGAACATAGCTTAAACCCAGATGGATATATCATTACAGCTGCGCAAGCATGGGAAGCTCTTATACAAAAAAACGATAGAAAAGCTATGCGGACTGCTGCAAATGTGCAAGTTCCTGTGAGTGATTGGCAGCCTGTGGGCCCTTTCACATATACCAATACAGGCTCTTGGTCCTCTGGGCAAGGACGTGTAAATGTAATTTGTGTAGACCCCAACAATGCCAACACTATTTATTTAGGAGCTCCAGCAGGAGGTTTATGGAAATCTACAAATGGAGGTTCAACATGGAATATTTTAACGGATAATTTACCACAAATTGGTATTTCAGGAATTTGTGTAAGCCATGTAGACAGTAATACTATTTATATTTCTACAGGAGATAAAAACGGATGGAATACCTATTCTGTAGGGGTTTTAAAATCTACAGACGGAGGCATTACTTGGAATACAACAGGGCTTTCGTTTTCTGGTTCTAATAATATGAGTGGTGAAATAATTATGCATCCTACAAATGCAAACACATTATGGGTTGCTACCAATAATGGAGTTAGAAAAACAACTAATGGAGGAACCTCGTGGGCAACAACGCTTTCTGGCAATATTAAAGATATAAAAATACATCCTTCAAATCCTGATATTGTATATGCTGTAACATCTTCGGCTTTTTATAAATCAACAAACGGAGGAACATCGTTTTTACAAATAACTTCGGGCTTACCTACAGGCTCGTTCGGCAGAATTGCTATTGCTGTAACCCCTGCTAATGATAGTTATGTATATCTTTTAATAGCAAATTCTAATAATACTTTTAAAGGTATATATCGTTCAACAAATGCTGGTCAAAATTTTACAGCAATGAATACCACAACAGATATTTTTAATGGTTCAACACAGGCTTATTATGATATGGCAATTTGTGCATCAACTACCAATGCAGAAATGATTTTTACAGGTTGTTTAAACATTTGGAAGTCTATTAACGGAGGTGCCACCATTTCGCAACTGAACGACTGGAGTTCACCTACGGCTGCTTCTTATACTCATGCAGATATACATTATTTGAATTATTACGGAAACAAATTATACTGTGGGTCAGATGGAGGTATTTATGTTTCAGAAAATGACGGAACATTGTTTATAGATAAAACAGCAGGAGCACAAATTGGACAATTTTATAAAATTGCAATTGCAAAAAACGACACTTCTAAAATGATGGGAGGCTTGCAGGATAACGGAGGATATGCCTTTAGCAATAATCAATGGAAAAACTACTACGGAGCCGATGGTATGGATACAGCTATTGACCCAACGAATAGCAATAAATATTATGGATTTATACAATACGGAAGTTCATTATATGTTTCAAATACTGCTGGTAATAATTCTGGCGGTTCAATATCAAAACCAACAGGTGAAACCGGAAATTGGGTAACTCCTTTAACAGTAAATAATACTGGTGAAATTTTTGCTGGTTATAACAGGTTATATAAACTTGTAAACAATGCATGGCAAGCACAAAGCACCGATGTTATTGGTGCAAATAGCATTGAACTTATCGAAATTGACCCTCAAAACAACAGCATTTTTTATGTAGCAAATAGTAATGAATTATATAAAAGCACCGATGGAGGAATTAATTTTATGCTAATCTACACATTTACAAATAGCATTACATCTGTAGAAGTAAACAACGGCAACTCAAATATTGTGTATGTTACAACTTCGGGCAATTTTGGTGAGGTTTTAAAATCAACCGATGGAGGAGCTTCATTTTCTTCAATATCTGCTGGACTGCCCAATATATCAAAGCACGTAATTAAACATCAAGGATTTAATCCTAATAATCCTTTGTTTTTAGGAACATATTTAGGGGTTTATTATTTAGACGATACCTTATCTCAATGGCAAGAATTTGATACAAATTTACCAAACGTAAAAGTAACCGATTTAGAAATTAGCGAAAACGAAGGTATACTAATAGCAGCAACCTACGGACGAGGTATTTGGAAAACAAATATACCCGTTTATATAGCTCCTAACGAAGTTTCTTTAGTATCAATAACAACTCCAATTCAAGAAAATATAAACTGTTCTAATACAATATCTCCTCAAATAACCATTAAAAACGGAGGAACAAACGTTATTACATCGGCAAATATTTTATATTTTATTGACAATACTCAATATAACTACACTTGGTCTGGCAACTTGCTTGCTAATCAAACCATTATAATCACTCTGCCTACAAGCCCTAATTTAGCAACAGGGGAACACACTTTTTCTGCAACAGTAACTATACCAAATGATTATAATACAACAAATAACACAAAACAAACAAAATTTTATACAAACCAAGCAGGAACAATAGGGGTTGTTAATGTTTTTTCAAATCCGTCCGACAATCTTTTAGCATATTCTGAAGATGGGAGTGTTACAAATAGCTGGAAACGAACAAACAGAAGTAGTTCTGTAATAAATTCTGGTGGTAATATAGGATACACAACAAACTCAACTACAAATTATGCAAACAACGTAAAAGCGTATCTTGTTTCAGGTTGTTATAATTTATCAAATGTTATAAATCCTCAAATTAGTTTTTCAATGATGTTTGATTTAGAAAATTTATGGGATATTACTTATATGGAATATTCAACTAACGGAGGTATAACTTGGCAATTATTAGGGGAAGAAACGGTAAATTGGTATAACAATAGCGAAACAGAACAAACAAATAGCTGGTGCACAAACTGCCCAGGAGGACAATGGACCGGCACTGATTCGGTATTAAAAACATATACCTATCCATTAAATGCATTATCAACAGAAACCAACGTAATGTTTAGGTTTGTCTTTCATTCGGATGATGGAACAACAAAGCAAGGAGTTTTTATAGACAATTTTGTGATTACAGGAACACTTTCTACAGAAGAATTTGATGTAAACAACCTTGCAATATACCCTAACCCTTCTAACGGAATTTATAACCTAAGTTATGGAGATATTACAATAAAAAACATAGAAATTTTTGATGTAACAGGCAAAATAATTTATCAACAAAATCAACTATCAAATGATGCAACTATTGATATAACCAATGCTTCGGCCGGAGTATATTTTGTAAAAATAAGTGCTAAAAACCAAGAGGTTATTAAAAAAATTATAAAAAAGTAAGAATTATAAAAGATAATTGAATGAAAAAAATAGTTATAATATTAATTGTTTTTAATTATTTACATAGTTTTTCTCAGGTTTCGGCTGAAGTAAACCCACCTTTTAATATAAAGTCGGTTGCTTTTGTGCAAAACAATTTACCAGTAGTTCCGTATTTTAAATTAGGTGAATCGTTTGAACTTGTTTTTGACGACTTGTATGGTAACGAAGCTAATTATTATTATGTTGTAAATCAATATACTCATGACTGGCAGCCCACCGAATTGGTTAAACAAGAATATCTCAAAGGAATGGATAATTTACGTATTTTAAACTATCAAAATTCGTTTAATACCCTTCAGCTATACTCGCATTATTCACTTTTTTTCCCTAATGCGAATACCAGTATTACAAAATCGGGCAATTATATAATTACTATTTATAACGATGAACAAGAAATAGTTTTTTCTCGAAAATTTATTATTTATGAAACTCAATTAGGTATAAAAGCCGAAGTAAAACGCTCTCGGACCATCGAAACCATAAACACGAAACAAAACCTTGAATTTTCTATAAACACAAGCGATTTTACCATCCAAAACCCACTGCAAAACATCAAAGTTATGATTACCCAAAACGGACGATGGGACAAGGCTTTGTACAACATAAAACCACAATACACCTTAGGCAACGAACTGCTTTTTCGATACAATACCGAAACACAATTTTTTGGAGGAAACGAAATGCTTTATTGGGACAACAAAGACATCCGATTGGCAAACAACAGCGTTGCAAAAGTAACTTTGGGCGATGTATATAACTCTTTTTTGTTCCCTACTGAGAGTAGAGCCAATGTTCCTTATACCTACTTTCCCGATTTGAATGGCAGTTTTTATCCTCGAAATTTACAGGCAAACAACAATACTATCGAAACTGATTATTCGTGGGTTTATTTCAGTTTGTTTGCCCCTCATACCACTTCCGTCCAAAAAATATTTGTAGTGGGTATGTTTTCTAACTATGCTTTAACCGATGAGTATCAAATGGAATACAATACCACAACAGGCTTGTATGAAAAAGCAATTTTAGCCAAACAAGGTTTTACAAATTTTGAATACGTCCTTACCAACAAAAACAACCTTCCAAATTTTGAGCAAGCACCCGACGGAAATTTTTGGCAAACTGAAAATAATTATTTTATTATAGTGTATTACAAAGGCAATACCGATAGATATGACCGAGTGATAGGTTTTGGAACTGCCAATTCGGAAAATATTAGAAATTAAACATTTTCACTCTTTTGGAGAAAGCCCGAAATAAGTTTAGAAGCTCCCCTAAAATAAAACAGATGAAAATCAACCGAAGAGAAAAGCAATACAGAGGTTCCGAGTGCTTAAATTGTGAACATCCGTTAGACATAAGCGATAAGTATTGCTCCAACTGCGGGCAATTAAATTCTACAAAAAACCAATCCTAAAAGATTTTGTTGAAGAATTTTTTGGCAATTTTTATGCTTATGATTCTCGGTTACGTAATTCTATTGTTTCTATTTTACAAAACCAGGACAATTAGCCAAAGAATTTATTTCAGGCCGAAGACAACACTATGCCAATCCGTTTCGGTTATTTTTGAGTGTTTTGATTATTTTTATGCTTGTATCAGGAATTAATTCTGAAATTGAAAAAGAAATTAAACAAGAAACCAATGAAAAACAAAAAGATTCTATAAAAAGCATACTAAAAAAAACAGGTAAAAACAAAATTTTAAGTTATGATGTTGAAATATATTCAAAGAAAAAAGAATTTCATAAAGATTCAATTTATCATTTTAATCAAATAAAAAAACGAACCTAATAATTTAAAACTAAAAGCAATTACATTCTATAATTATTATCAAAAAAATAAAGAACAAACCCCAGATAAATGTTTTAAAAAATTAGGATATGAAAACAATTTTATAAATAGGCTTATTTATACAAAAGTAAAAAAATATAGAAGCAAAAACTTTTTTAACGAAATTATTCGTTCAATTTTTAACAATCTACCTTTAGTTTTATTCGTTTCATTACCTTTTTTATCACTTATGTTTTGGTTGGTTTCGTTCAAAAAATATAGTTATACAGATAATTTAGTGTTTACTTATACATTTTATACGTTTATGGTTTTAACATTACTCAATATTGAATGGCTTTATTATCTTTCCGAAACGCTTGCAGATATTTTACAAAGAATACTTTTTACTTTAATTTTTCCCATATATTTTTATAAATCAATCAAAAACTTTTATCATTTAAACAGAAAAAAAACAATTTTTAAATTTATACTTTTGAATATTTTATTTGTTCCGTTTTTTATTATAACTTTGTTGTTTATGATTCTTATAGGTACTTTAATTTTTTAAAATTAACTAAATAACCAATGATTACACAAATAACCAAAGGCATAAAAATTTCGGCAACAACCAGTTTTGAAGGCACCTACTTTAAAAACTATCGAATCCACTTTGCCTTTTCGTATCATATAACCATCGAAAATCAAAGTAAAGATTCTGTGCAATTATACTCCCGTCATTGGAAGGTTTCCGACGCTTTAAACAAAAAAGAAATTATTGATGGTGAAGGAGTTGTGGGCAAAAAACCTGTGATAAAACCAGGCGAAAGCTATACTTATACTTCGGGGTGCTTGTTGTTATCCCCTTTTGGAGCGATGCAAGGCTATTTCAATATGATCAATTTTACCACCACAAAAATCTTCCGAGTGGTAATCCCAAATTTTAAACTAAGTGCACCTTTTGCCTTAAATTAAATTTATAAGTCCACTTTACATTTAACAATTATAAACTCATTAACTTATAACTTAAACAAAACAAGTATGTTAAAAGGATTTTTCAATGTGCCAAAGGCAGTAAATGAACCCGTAAAGAGCTATGCCCCAGGAACTCCTGAACGAGCCGAAGTGCAAGCAATGTATCAAAAATTATATAATCAAACGATTAATGTTCCTTTATATATTGGTGCAGAAGAAATACAAACAGGCAATACCCAAACTATGAGTCCACCGCACGACCATAAACACAGTTTAGGAGTCTATCATCAGGCAGAAAAACACCATGTGGAACAGGCCATTGAAGTAGCTTTACAAGCACGTGAAAAATGGGCAAATTTAGCTTGGGAACAACGAGCCTCTGTTTTTTTGCGAGTTGCCGATTTGCTTACTGGTCCATATCGAGCAAAGATAAATGCAGCAACCATGCTAGCACAATCAAAAAACATATACCAAGCCGAAATTGATGCCGCTTGTGAGCTTATCGATTTTTTACGATTTAACGTAGAGTTTATGACTAAGATTTATGCAGACCAACCCCAATCTAACCATACCCAATGGAATCGAGTAGAATATCGTCCGTTAGAGGGTTTTGTATATGCTATTACTCCGTTTAATTTTACAGCTATTGCAGGAAATTTACCCACCAGTGCTGCCTTGATGGGCAATGTAGTAGTTTGGAAACCCGCAGCCACACAAATGTATTCAGCCAACGTGTTGATGGAAGTTTTTAAAGAAGCTGGCTTGCCCGATGGAGTTATCAATTTAGTAGCCGGAAATTCTGCTATGATTTCTGATGTTTTATTGAATAGTAAACACTTAGCAGGGGTTCATTTTACGGGTTCAACCGCTGTTTTTAATAGTATTTGGAACAAAATTGGTTCAAACATAAGTCATTACAAAACCTATCCAAGAATTGTAGGTGAAACAGGTGGTAAAGATTTTATTATTGCTCATCCTTCGGCTAGGGCAAAACAAGTATCTACTGCCATTACAAGAGGTGCTTTTGAATATCAAGGACAAAAATGTTCGGCTGCCTCTCGGGTATATATTCCTTCTAATTTATGGACTAAGGTTCAACAATATTTACAAGAAGATATCCAAGCTATGAAAATGGGCTCACCCGAAGATTTTTCTAATTTTATAACAGCGGTTATTGATGAAAAAGCCTTTGATAAATTATCAAAATATATCGATGAAGCCAATAATGATAGTGATGCTAAAATTATTGAAGGAGGAAAATACGACAAATCTGTTGGATATTTTATAGAACCCACTATTATTGTAACCACCAACCCACTATATAAAACGATGACTACTGAGCTTTTTGGACCTGTGGTAACTATTTATATTTATGATGAAAATCAATGGGCAGAAACCCTCGAATTGGTTGATAAAACATCTGAATATGCTTTAACAGGGGCAATTTTCAGTCAATGCAGATATGCCATTGAAGAGGCAACCCAAAAACTGCAAAATGCAGCAGGTAATTTTTATATAAATGACAAACCTACGGGTGCTGTAGTAGGCATGCAACCTTTTGGTGGTGCCAGAGCCTCTGGAACAAACGACAAAGCAGGTTCGGCTCAAAATTTATTACGTTGGGTTTCTGCCAGAACCATCAAAGAAACCTTTATAACCCCAGAAGATTTTAGGTATCCTTTTTTAGGATAATAACTATAAACCTACATTTTTTCTGAAAATTTTTTAACCTAAAAATAATACAACTTTTATTTTTTGTATCATAAAAAAACGTACTTTGCTATATTTTTAACCCAGATTGTATATTAGTTTTAGTTTGTAATAGAACTCTAATACGTAATTTGGCGTTTAATAACAAATTGCATGAAAAGTATTATTTTTAGGTTATTTTTTTATTTACCAACTGTATAATTTTAGCACAAGATTATGCACATGAAATTGGAGGAATTGTAGGACCCGTGATGTTTCTATCAGACTTTGGAGAACGAGGAAGTCTTGAAAATAATATTAAAAATACCTCCACAGGTTTTGGTTTAATTTATTATTACAATTTTAACCAACAAAGCAGTCGCTCGTTTGCCTATAACTCAGTTTCAAAGTTTTTAAAATATACCAAAATTCGATTAGAAGTATCGTATCATAAAACTGATTTTCAACACAACGGAAAATATGTAGAGCCCAGCAAAACTGGTGTTTTTGCTAATCAACTTCGAGCTATGCGAGGCAGTACAGCGGTTACAAATGCAGGTTTACAAGTAGAACTTTTTCCGCTTTCTATACACGATTTAGAGACGAATCCCAACAGTTTTAATCCCTATATTTCGGTGGGTTTTCAATATAGTTATTTTCAGCCAAAGGCTTGGTCATCTTTAGGCGAGATTAAAAACCCAGCCGTTACTCCAACCAAATATATAAATGCCTTAAAAACAGAAACTAACGACACTTTTTCAGCCATTGCTGGGCTTGGGGTTCGGTATAATTTAAACGATTTAACAGATTTATTGATTGAAACACGCCTTCAAAAATACTTTTCAGACGATGTAGATGGTTTAAACCCTTCTAAACATATATATCAAGAAAACAAGGTAGATGATTATGCGTTTTGGATAAATTTTGGTGTTGTTTTTTATGTAAGATAGTTAAATTTTTCTAACCTAAAAATGCCATTATCATAAACACCATAAGTAAAATACTGAATCCAATCGCCTAAATTTATATAAGTTGAGGTTTCGTTTAAAGTAATTTCTAATGGCAAATGACGATGCCCAAACACAAAAAAATCATAGTGCTTTTGGGTTAATTTTTGCTTGCAATATTGCACCAACCATTCGTTATCGTTGCCTAAAAAAACCACATCTTCTTCCCCCGAAATTAGTTTGTTTTTTACAGATAAATGTTGTGCCAACCGAACCCCAATATCTGGATGTAACCATCTAAAAAACCACTTTGAAACAGGGCTTGTAAACACCTTTTTCATTCGTTTATAGCCCTTGTCTCCAGGACCTAAGCCATCTCCATGACCAATTAAAAAATTTTTATTATCAAAAATAAACTCCTGAGGGGCATGGTAAACAAGTATTCCTAATTCTTTTTCAAAATAATCACCCATCCACAAATCATGATTGCCTACAAAAAAATAAATAGTAGTCCCATTATCCTTCAACTCAGCCAGTTTGCCTAAAACCCTAACAAAACCCTTCGGAACAACCATTTTATATTCAAACCAAAAATCAAAGAAATCGCCTAATAAAAAAAGCGTATGAGCATCGCTTTTTATTTCATCTAACCACTTTATAAATATATTTTCACGTTTTAAACTCGCCTCCTGTGTTGGGGCACCAAAATGCTGGTCAGAAGCAAAAAATATTTTTGTTTTCATTAAAAGTAGATTCACAAATTAAAATAACAAAATTAAATTTTTTTTTAATACTTGAATTATGATTAATTCGGTTAATTCTTTTTTTGAGTAGCTTTTATTATCTTTGTGCTACAAAGATTTACTTAAATCCGCAAGATAATTATTTCATAGATTAAATTATTTTTTTAGTTTATCATTTTGACAAATTTTGGAATTTTGGTTTACATTTTTTGAATTTTAAGCCCGAAGCCAGAATCAAATTCTCATTAAGTTTGATGAATTTTTATAATTTATTAGTCTGATTTATTTTTTTGTTATGTTTTTATAGTCAATTTCTTAACTAATTGATTATCAATATTTAATATTTGAAAAATAAATACACTTTCCTCATGGTTTTACTAAAAAGCAACTTAAGCGGACTTCTAAAAATTTATTTATATTACAAAAAAGTTCTTTTTAAAAATTAGTTCGTTAAAATTTAAAAATCGTCCTCATTGTAGCTACGGCTACGCCTGCAGTTCTTTTAAATTTTGCCTTCTACATCTTAAACCCAGATTACGCATTAGAGTTCTATTACAAACTAAATTCTGGGTTCAACGAAACATTTTTTAATAGCCGAGCGGACATTTCCTATTTCATACTCTGTATTCCGTTTGTAGCGTATCATTTTTTTAACAAAAAAATAAGGCACTTTAAAAAAGCACCTTATTTTCTGTTTTTAGAAGTCACCTAAAACTTTAAAAGCAATTATTCAATTACTATTTTTCGAGTAGCGGTTTTACCTTCTTCAGTAATTTTTATCATATAGACACCTGTATTTAGGGTAGAAATACTAACAACGTTGTTGATAGTTGTTCCTGCAAAAACTTGTTTACCCATTATATCATAAATAACCACTGCTTTTTCAGTTAGGCTATCTGATGTGATGCTTAAAATTCCATTATTTACGGGGTTTGGATATACTTTTAAACCAGTAATTGTATTAAATGAAGACGTTGCTAAGAAATCATTAGCATTATTTGTAATTTTTAGTTCATCAAATACAATTGTTGGGGTTGATGTCGCTCCATCTTGTCTTAAAAACACTCCTCCAAGCGAGGTTATAGGAGTAGTTAGAACTTCTACTAAGCTTGGTGGGGTTGTTGTTGAAAAAGTAGAAAAATTTGGGTCAATCCAAGCAACTAAGGTTTGATTAGCAAAGTCGTATCCGAAAATAACATAATGCGTTACGTTTACATCGTATAAAGTTGATGTATAGTTTGTTGTTGTTGAAGCAGCAGATAATCCCATTTTATATTGTGCTCCACTTTTCTGAATAAAAAACCTTCCTTTGTAGTTTTTTAAAGCATCTGTTAAACCAATAAAATAAGTACTTGTTAAATCTGTAGTTATGTTCGCCATGTCAGTAACATTAAACATAAAACCCGCTAGCGCATAACCCGAAGTAATATTTGTAAAAGGAGAAAAACAATCAATACCAGCACCTGAAAATGTAACTTTATTTCCTGCAGTAGCTACAGTTGAATAAGACAAACTACCTGATGAAACTAAAATATTATCCCCAGAGTTTACATTTGTCCACATTTGCGAAGCTCCTAACGAACTTCCGTCTGTATATGAAAAACTTTCAACCAAAGGGAGTGTGTTTATCGGTTTACATTCAGGTGAACTAACAGAAATATTATAATTACAAGTTCCTCCTGTGATAGTTATGGTTACAGATGAATTTTCTGTTATACCAGATATTAGTATGTTTCCTGTAGCTGATGTTGATGGATTATCACCACCTACTGTGCCTGTAGTTGGAGTTATTGTATAGGTTGCTGTTCCGCCTCCTGTAAAAGGAATTGTAACTGTGTATGTATCTAAAGCTGATGTTACAGCATCGCATGCTTTAGTTTCAGGGGCTAATACTAAGGCACAAGTAGACGAAACATTTGTTAATTTTACATCGTCTAATCTCATTTGAGCTGTAGCTGGTTGGGTAAATCGTAAACTTAGATTTGCAGATGAAGGAATTTGACCAAGAGTAACTGATACTAAATTCCAAGAAGTATTTGTATTTTGAGTAAACGTAATTGCTGTCCAGTTTGCTCCTGCATTAGTGCTATACTCAACTACCATTTGAGTTCCTGTATTATTTGTAAGATAACCAAAAGATAATTTGATATTGGGTTGTAAATAAGCACTTGTATTTAAACCATCTATTTGGAAGTATTTTCCTGCAGTGGAGGTTAAAAACACATTACCTGAACCCGAAGCACCAGTATAACCCGATGAAGCAGTAGAAGTCCGAACATCACCTGTGCCAGAATACACAATTGGAGATGTGTTTTGAAAAGTATGAGAAGCAATAGCGGTAGTACCCGATGGAGTTCCCATATTTTCAGAATAAAAAGTTTGTGAATAAGTTGTTGTAAAGGCAAACAAACTTATAAATAAAATGTAAATTTTTTTCATTTTTTTAGCGTTTAAAATTATACTGCAAAGATAGATAACTAATTCAAAATAAATACAAATGCAATGTAAATTTTAGGTTATTATTAATTTAACCCCAGATTATACATTAGATTTTGTTATGAAAACCAAAGGGACAATAAAATTAAGAACTCACAGACTGTTTTTAGATGAGCAATACTTTTGTATTTTGAATTAAAAAAAGGAGTAACCAATTAATTTTGATGAATATTTAGTCTGTAATAGAATTCTAATGCGAAATCCGGGGAAATAATAAAGGATAGTATTTGTCTTCGATAACTTTAAAATGCCAACGTTGATGACCCGAAAATATAAAACCAATAGCCAAAACCGAATATTCTCCTTTAAAACCAATTCCCGTTCTATTAAGCATTTGGGTTGTAAATGTTTCATACAACCTTATTGTAGATTTTCTAACCAATATTGCCTCTTCTATCAAGTCTTCTATTGTTCTATCGTTGGCATTTGCAGCTTTGCCATAGTTTTCTTCGTCAAATGGGGTTACTTTGTTTTCGCCTCGGGCAAATGATAATGCTCTATAACTAAATACTCGTTCGGTGTCGGTCAAATGTTGTAAAATATCTTTTACTGTCCATTTATTGGGTGCATAAGTTTTATTGTCTAATAATTTCCATTTTTCTATTGGTGCATTTTCAAGTTCTTGCAAACTGATTTTGAATGCAGTTGCCAAATCTACATCATCAGTCATATTAATATATCTATCAAAATATTCGGGCATTGGGTTAATTTCTGATTTTTTCATTTTTAATATCTGTTTAAGGTTTTTTGTAAGTAATTAATTCTCAAGTTTCACAAGGCTCTTGTTTAATCCCTTGCATTTAATTGCAAGGTGGGTTCTAAAATTCATTTTTTTCGTTTTGATTTTAGAAAAAAACAGAACCCTTTTAACAATTTTCTATAATCATTGTCAAATTTATGCACTTATTTTGATATTTTTATCAAAAACTACAAGTTTTTTTTAAAAATTTTCCAACCGCACATTTAAAAAAATAATTTTTGCCTCCCCACATTGGCACACGAGTTAATTTTCATCATAATAAAAAGTTTCTCAATAAAAATTTGCAAGTGTAAAAATGATTCAATTACCTTTGTAAGCGAATACTCACTTACATAAACTAAAACAATATGAACGGTAAGAATAACATAGCAATAGGCTTCTTGACAATGGGGCTTTTTATGGCTTATGGGTTTCTCCTAATTTATCTTCACGACTTTGCTCCAGGTAAAGAAGAATGGGTAAACTCATACAGTATCGGCAAACACTTTGAAAGCAGACTGGCACATGTTCACGGAAACTTATTTGCTTTTCTAAATATCTTGATTGGCTATTTGCTTCTGCATTTCAGAGAAAAACTCAAAAATGTGAACGCTATTTCTTGGTTAGCCTTGATAGGATTGTTAATGCCAATAGGAATATTAACTGAAATTTATTTTGGCTTGCCTCCAGCATTAGTATTAATTGGAGCTATTGCAATGACTGCTTCTGTAATATGGTTAGGTTGTTCTTTATTAATTTAAAAACCATATAATGAAAAATAAAGATTTTACCGAAAGGCAAATAGAAATTATGGAAGCCGCTACACTTCGTATTGATAAATTCGGAATACAGGAATTAACGATTAAAAATTTAGCTGCTGATCTCAATTTGTCTGAAGCTGCATTGTATCGACATTTTAAAAGTAAAAATGAAATACTTCTTGGAGTATTAACCTATTTTATTTTAGAAATGAATGAACGGCTTGCAGTAATAATGAAAGATAAAGAAAAACATCCTTCTGAACTATTGAAGAATATTTTTGTGTCACAGCTTAACACATTTGTTCAGAAGCCTGCCATAGTTAGCTTGATTTTTTCGGAAGGAATATTTCAATTTAATAAAGGCTTAAGTGAAAAGGTTTCAACAATGATGGCATTAATGCAAAAAAATATAAATGCACTTATTGTAAGAGGGCAAAACGAAGGTGTTTTTGGAAAGTTATTAGGTGCCGACAGTATCACAACAATCATAATGGGCAGCATGCGGATGGTGGTTTTAAAATGGAAACTTTCAGGCAACAAATCAAATCTCGTGAATGATGGGAAAAATGTGTTAAACGGACTTCTAAAAATGTTAGAAAAATGAAAAAAATAATCCCCTATTTATTAGCAACGATTTTAGCAGGGTTTGATTTACTTACTTCCAATTGCACAATGAAAGGCAAAGCGCACGATGAACTGCATAAGTGGTTATTGCCATACATTGATATGGTAAAAGAACTTTCAGAAGCTAAAGACGAAACCGAAGCATCAAAGTTATTTGAAAACATTCAAATTTCATTCACAACATTTAATAAATACTTCCAATGAACATAAAAGAATTACACACACAAGAAAAATCAGTTTCAGCAACTTCTCTTTTCAAGAGTGAGTTGGGCAATGCAACTTCCATACAAATTTTGCAAGGCGGAAAATTAAAAGAACATATCACCAAAACACCAGCACTTCTGATTTGTATTGAAGGTGAAGTTGTTTTTGAAAATGAAAAAGGCATTAAAGAAATACTAATGGCGGGTGATTATGTAACCATTGAACCAATGGTAAAGCATTGGGTTGAAGGAACAATTCAAAGCCAATTAATACTCATCAAGTAAAAAAAATTTGACCAATGAAGTTAGTAAACATTCACAAACATATGTTGTTACTGCTATTCTTTTTAATAGGAGTTTATACAGCTCAAGCCCAAGTTTGGACACTGCAACAGTGTATTGATACGGCACAGGTTCATAATAAAAACCTGCAAATGAGTAGAAATAATATTTCCATTGGTGAGCAAAAAGCGAAAGAAGCAAAAGCTAATTTAATTCCAAAGGTAACTGTCAATGCGGATTATAAATATTTCACAAACCTTCCTTATCAGTTAATGCCTTTATCAACATTTAATCCAACAGCACCTGAAGGACAGTTTAAGGAAGCAAAATTTGGTGTTCCGCATAACATCAACGCCAATTTACAATTGTCGATGCCATTGTATAATCCGCAAGTGTATGGAGCCATTCAAACGACAAAAATTGCCTCGGAATTGACCGAATTACAATATCAAAAATCGGAGGAGCAAATCTATTTTGAAATTTCCAATCTGTATTACAATGCTCAAATTCTTCACAATCAATTGGTTTTTATTGATAGCAACTTGATTAATGCTGAAAGGTTATTAAAAAATATGCAACTGCTCAATGAACAATTGCTTGCCAAAGGAACAGATGTAAGTAAGGTAAAATTGCAAGTATCACAATTAACCACGCAAAAGGAAAATATAAGCAGTAAATATGAACAAGTTCAAAATGCTTTAAAATTTGCAATGGGTATTTCGATTGAACAAAATCTACAAATTGAACCAAACATACAATATCAAAACTCAAATGAATTTACTCATTCCTCAACTTTAGATATTCGTATAATAAAAACTCAAAACCGCTTATTGTCGAGTGAAATAAGCACACTTAACAAATCAAGATTTTTACCCTCTCTTAATCTAATTGGAATGTATGGCTCAACGGGATTTGGATATGACAAACAACCAAATGATTTTCTGAAATTCTACCCGATTGGGTTCGCTGGCATACAGTTATCTTATCCCTTGTTCAACGGAACAGTAACGCAACGAAAAATCAATCAAAAAAGATTTGAACTACAAAACAATGAACTTCAACATGGATTACTTACCGAACAAAATAATATGCAGGTTAAAAATGCAACTCTGCAAAGAATGGTGGCTAAAAAATCAGTAGAAACAACAAAAGAACAAATTGAACTCGCAAAAATCATTTATGAGCAAACCATTCTACAACAAAAACAAGGAACTGCAAGCCTAACAGATGTTTTGCTTGCTGACAATGCTTTGCGTGAAGCACAACAAACATATTTAAACGCTGTGATTGAATATCTAAAGGCAGATTTAGAGCTAAAAAAACTAACAGGCAATATTTCAACAATTAAATAGAAGCAACAATGAATACAAAATCTTCAATACTAAAAAAAGTTCTCTACGTCATCATACCGTTGGCGATAATTGCTATTGTGATAATTAAATTGAAAAACAACAAAGAAATTACACAAAGTAAGGTTTATCAATACGATAAAGAACAAGCTATAAATGTTCAGGCAGACACACTACAAATTGAAAATGTGAATGCCGAATTTACTTATTCAGGAACATTTGAGCCAAACAAGGAAACTAAAATAAGTGCCGAAATACAAGGGAAGATAAACGAAGTTTTAGTTGATGTTGGAAATGTTGTAAACAAAGGTCAATCATTAGTGCTATTGGATAATTCATTGCTGAAATTACAACTACAAACTGTTGAAGTGCAAATAGAAGGTTTGGAGGCGGATGTAAACCGCTATACCATTCTAGCAAAAGCTGATGCAATTCAGGGTATTCAGTTAGAGAAAGCAGAGTTAGGTCTAAAATCTGCAAAAGTGCAAAGAGCCACTTTACTTGAACAGATAAATAAAACAATAATTAAAGCACCTTTCAACGGTGTAGTTACAGCAAAAATGA
This sequence comes from uncultured Flavobacterium sp., assembly GCA_964463035.1. GTDB lineage: Bacteria > Bacteroidota > Bacteroidia > Flavobacteriales > Flavobacteriaceae > Flavobacterium. The sequence continues at coordinate 19,864 of CAYXAF010000015.1, read as the reverse complement.
GTGAAGAAGGGGCTTTTGCTGCTCCGGGAGTTCCATTGCTTCAAATCACGGACATTACAAATCTGAAATTCACCGTAAATGTTCCTGAAAATGATTTAAGTAAATTCAAATTAAATCAAAACTATGCTATTACAGCTGATGCTTATTCTGAAATTTCATTAACAGGTAAAGCAATTATGATAGGCAGCAAAGCGAATATGGGAAGTAGTTTTCCTGTTCAGTTTTTAGTAAACAACACTTCCGATCTGAAAATAAAATCAGGAATGTTTGGCAAGGTTAATTTGAAATATGAAACACAGGAAAAAGCGATAGTAATTTCTTCATCAGCCATTATTGGGTCAGATAATCAACCAAAAGTTTATTTGATTAAAAACGGAAAAGCCATTTTACAAAATATTACTATTTCAAAAAATACACAGAATAAAGTGGTTGTCTCAAACGGATTAAATGAAGGCGATGTGATTGTAACTAATGGGTTTATCAACCTTTTTGACGGAGCAAGAGTTTCAATTACGAATTAGAAATTACGAATTAGAAATTACGAATTACGAATTACGAATTAGAAATTACGAATTACGAATTAGAAATTACGAATCAATAGTTTTTAATTTAAAATTTAGAAAATGAAAAAAGATAATATCATACAAGTTAAATCATTTGCTTTTGCTATTCGCATAGTGAATATGTATAAATATTTAGTAAATGAAAAGAAGGAGTTTATCTTATCGAAACAACTTCTTCGGAGTGGAACTTCTATTGGAGCCAATGTTGAGGAATCTATTGGAGGTGCTTCTGAAAAGGATTTTCTGAACAAACTTACCATCGCTTATAAAGAAGCGAGAGAGTCAATTTATTGGTTAAAATTACTACACGCCACAGATTATCTTTCAAATACTGAATTCGAAAGCCTTCATAACGATGCTGAAGAACTCTGCAAAATCATAGGAAAAATTCAAACGACTCTCAAGAATCGTAATTCGTAAATATTAATTCGTAATTGAATAAAAAATGAATATCACAGAAATTTCAATTAAACGACCTTCGCTGATTATAGTGCTTTTCAGCGTGTTTACTCTATTAGGAGTTATCGGTTATAAAAATTTAAGCTATGAGTTGATGCCCGACTTTAATCAGCCAGTAGTTGTAATTAAAACAATATATCCTGGGGCTGAACCAAATGAGGTGGAAACATCCGTTTCACGAAAAATAGAAGATGCTTTATCTAACTTAGAAGGTGTAGATTATTTAGTTACAAAATCATTGCCGAATGCCTCTATTATTATTGCCAATCTGAAATACGGAACGGATTTAGATAAAACAATGCAAGATGCACAGCGGTATATTGACAATATCCGAAAAGATTTACCGCAGGATATTTTAAGCCCAGTAATGAGCAAGGTTTCGCCCAATGACTTGCCTATAATGTCCATCAGTGCGACAAGTAATTTATCTGCTACTGAATTTTATCAAAAAATGAAAGATGATTATCTGCCACAAATACAGCAAATAAAAGGTGTGGCAGAGATTACTATTTTAGGGGGACAGGAAAGAGAAATTCAGGTAAAAATAGACCAAAACAAACTGAAACTGTATAAAATATCCTTGCTTCAAGTTGTGGAAGCCATTAATCGTTCTGGTATTGACCTACCCGCTGGAAAAGTTCAAACCGAAAAGGAGAATAATTCAGTTCGTTTAACAGGCAAGTTTACATCATTAGATGATATTAAAAATGTTCAAGTGGCAATGCCTGTTAATGGCAGTCCTGTATATGTAAAAGATGTAGCAGTAGTAATTGATGATGTAAAGGAAACAACTTCTATCAGTCGTTACAATGGCAAAAATGGTATTGGACTTTTACTAAAAAAACAAGGCGATGCAAATGCAGTTGATGTTTCAAAATTGGTTCGTGAAAAATTTAAATCCATTGAACAACAAAATTCAAATTCAGGTGTGAAATTTATTATTGCAGACGACAGCACCGACAACACAATTGCAGCAGTTAATTCCGTTGTTTTTGATTTAATATTAGCGGTGATATTGGTTTCACTGGTGATGCTTTTATTCCTAAGAAGTTTCAGAAACTCATTAATTGTAATTGTTGCTATTCCAACTTCTCTTGTTACAGCCTTTGCCGTTATGTGGTTTTTGGGCTATACATTAAACCTGATGACTTTATTGGCTATGTCTTTAATCATCGGCATTTTGGTGGATGATGCTGTTGTTGTTTTGGAAAACATCCAAAAGCATTTAGACAAGGGAAAGGAAAAGCGAACGGCTGCAATGGATGGTCGTATGGAAATTGGGTTTTCAGCATTATCCATCACCTTAGTTGACGTAGTTGTTTTCTTGCCTATTCTTTTTCTACAAGTATTTGTTGCTGATATGCTCAAACAATTTTCGGTTGTTGTAATAACTTCTACACTTACCAGTTTACTAGTTGGGTTCACACTAACTCCATGGTTGGCTTCACGAATTGGAATGAAAGAAGATTTACAACCCACCAATTTTTTCAATCGTTTCTTGCTTTGGTTTGAGCATCAATTAGAAAATTTCACCAATTGGTATGGCAGAAAATTAGAATGGGTTTTAAGCCATAAACTAATATTTACAGGAATTGTTTTGTTACTTTTTGTAATGACTTTGGGCATTATGAAACAAGGAATTATTGGCAAAGAACTTATTTCAACTGGTGACCAAGGGAAATTCAAAATGGCGTTGGAGTTTGACAAGTTTACTTCAATTGAACAGAACAATAAAATTGCAACAGAAATTGAAAACTATATCATTCAACAACCCGAAGTAGCAACTGTATTTAGTAACATTGGTGGACCAAGCACAGCTATAGGAAGTTTAGGTGTTGGTTCGGCTAACAAAACAGAATTTACCATTCAATTACGAATTACGAATGATCAATTACGGGAGAAGAACCTGAAAAAAGTGCCAACGGAAGAGTTCATGAAAAGATTACGGATTGATTTGCAACAAAAATTTCCAAGTATAAATTATTCAATGGCAGCTTTGGGTTTAATACCACGTTCGGCTCCTATTGAAATTACTTTGAGCGGAAGCAATTTAGATTTGGTGATGCAAAGTGGAAATAATCTAAAAGCAATTATTGAAAAAATTCCCGGTGCGGATAATGTTCGCTTGTCCGTTGAAGCAGGAAGTCCCGAATTCAAAATAATTCCTGACAAAGATAAAATGCAGCGTTTGGGTCTAACAACGGCTTATGTTGGTTTAAATCTAAGAACAGCTTTCACGGGTAATGACGATGCAACACTTACCGAAAAAGGAACAGAATATCCAGTGAGAATTTGGTTAGATGAATTTAGCCGAAAGAATTATGAAAATGTCCGACAACTTTACATCATTAATCCAATGGGATTACCCGTTGAAGTTTCACAATTTGCAGAAGTAGAGCAAGACAATTCACCCTCATTATTAGAACGAAAAGACCGGCAGCCAGCAGTTACACTTACTGCTGATGCATTAGGAAGACCTTCAGGAACTGTAGCCGATGAAGTAGTAGCATATCTCAAAGAAAATCCATTACCTAAGGGCATACAAATGACTTGGGGGAGCGACATTAAAAGGCAGAATGACAGTTTTGGTGCACTAGGTTCTGTATTGCTCATTTCATTTTTACTGATTTACCTGATTATGGTAGCCCTTTATGACAGTTTTGTTTATCCTTTTGTGGTTTTGTTTTCTATTCCTGTAGCCGCAATTGGTGCTTTCCTCGCATTGAATTTGTCTTTAAGCAATTTGAGTTTATTCGCACTATTGGGCTTAATTATGCTAATGGGCTTAGTGGTAAAAAACGCTATTCTAATTGTAGATTTTACCAACCAATTGAAAGCTGAAGGCAAACATTTTAAAGAAGCACTAATAATTGCCGGTAAAGTTCGTATGCGACCAATCCTAATGACAACACTTTCAATGGTTTTTGGTATGCTCCCCATTGCAATGGCAACAGGAACAGCAGCTGAATGGAAAAACGGTCTTGCTTGGGTAATTATTGGCGGACTTCTTTCCTCATTAATTTTGACCGTATTTTTAGTTCCGATGGTCTATTATTTAGTTGATACAGCGAAAGAAAAAATAAATCGTAAAAACTAATTCAAATTAAAATGAAACACATACCAAAAATAAATTTCATCTATTGGGTACTAATGATAATTGCTACAACAACAGGCGAAATTGTAGGCAATTATATTTCTAGAGATTTGGGTTTAGGCTACAAAATTGGTTCAATACTACTTGTGTCTGCTTTTGTTTCCTCAATTCTATATTCAATCCTAACCAAAAAATTCAATCAATTATTTTATTGGTTGCTCATCATTCTTGGTAATATTGGTGGTACAAATATTGCCGATTTAATTTGTATCGATTTAAACTTAGGAACTATTTATGGTTCATTATCAGTTATTTCGGTGTTTTTATTGATATTACTTACCATTAAAATAATTTCGCAAAAACCAAGTGTAATTTCCGAAATGAAAATTGAATTTCTTTATTGGTTTGCAATTCTCACATCAAGTACATTTGGAACAACATCGGGCGATTATCTCTCTAATGATACACCACTCGGGGCAGATGGCGGTACAATCTTACTAATTGCATTATTAATCATTTCAATTATATTATTGCGCCTCAAACAAATTTCAAAAAATTTATTTTATTGGTTAGCAATCATCATAATTCACCCAATTGGTGCCACTTTTGGGAATTATATTTCTAAACCAGCAGGATTAAATTTTGGAAATGTTTACACAAGCATTTTTCTAATTATTCTCTTTTCAATAGTTTATATCATCAATCAAAAAACTAAAAATGAAATCAAATAAATATAAAATTATAACTTTAATTTTCGCTTTCTGTTCTTTCTATTTAAACGCACAACAACTACAACAAAAAGATAGTTTAAAAAATACTAAAACAAAAAATCTAAAATTCAAATACAAACAACTAATTATTCCAACTGCATTAATGACTTATGGAATTATCGGAATTGAGAGCGATGACTTAAAATTCATTAATTCAAACATAAAGGAAGAAGTAAACGAAAACATAGATAAAAAAATTACGATAGATGATTTTTCGCAATATGCATCAGCACTTTCGGTTTATGCACTAAATCTTGGAGGAATAAAAGGAAAAAACAATTTGAGAGATAGAAGCATTATATTAGGAACTTCTTATTTATTGATGGGGACTTCAGTATATGCTTTAAAAAACATCACAAAAATAGAAAGACCAGACGGAAGTGGTTTTAGTTCATTTCCGTCAGGTCATACAGCAACCGCATTTGCCGGAGCAGAATTTTTATGGCAAGAATACAAAGATGTTTCTATATGGTATGGTATTTCAGGTTATTTAGTTGCCACAGGTACAGGTATATTTCGCATATATAACGATAAACATTGGCTTACAGATGTTGCTATGGGAGCAGGAATAGGTATTTTAAGCACAAAAATTGCCTATTGGATTTTTCCATCTATTAACAATCATATTTTCAAATCCAAAAAAAATATAAGTTCAGCAATGGTAGCACCATTTTACAATGGCAATCAAATGGGTTTAGGAATGGTCATAAATTTAAAATAATGCATTTGTATTTTATTACAAAATGCTTATTTTTGATAGATATTAACCAATAAAAATCGATAAAATGGCATCAACATCCGAAACAGGACACGCAAAAAACGTAGCAAACTTTCAAGACTTAATTGAGTTTGTTACAGGGTATGGAGTAACCTATAACCCATCAAAAAACAGTTTGAAACTTCCGCAACAGGATTAGTTGAAACCTCCAACGAAGTAAAGAAATACGTTAAATCTGTATTTGGTGCAAGCAGCTACAATTCGCACAGATAAAAGGCATAAAGTTTAAGAAACCAAAGTTTTAAACCTACCGCAAAAAGAAATTGAGCTACAACAAAAAGAAATATAACAACTGCCAAAAGAAATATAACAACCGCAAAAAGAATTAACCAGAAAAATTAAGGAGAACAAAGCATACCATACCATACCATAAAACAATGGGTTATTAGTGGAATGCTTGCTGGCAATTCATATGAACTTTATTTACTATTCAAACAAAATGCTGTTAATATTAGAATTTAGCCTTATAAATGTTTGCCCTTTATTTTTTTGGACAAGTAAATAATACAATAGAATAATTAATTTGCATTTCTAAAACCTCACCTCCAACCCCTCACCAAAGGAGAGGGGCTAAACCTTTGAAATATAATTTAGTTATTATATAGCTTGTTTAAAAAAATAAAAAAGGGAGCGAATGTAAAATGGGTTTTTTATAGAGGACTTTTTAATACTACTCCACTGGACCTTCCCATTGAGAAATGCCTCCCAATAAGTTATAAACATTTCTAAAGTCTAATTGTTTCATAATGTTCATTGCTTGGCTACTTCTGCCTCCCGAGAGGCAATACACATAAAAATTTTTAGATTTGTCTAATTCGTCTAACAAATAAATAAAACCTTGACCTTTATAAATATTTAAGTTGAGTGCCGAGGGTATTCGAGATTCTTTAAATTCGTCTTCCGAACGAACATCAATAATAACCCCGTTTTCATCTGCTTGGAATTTTTCCCACCATTCGTTTTGTTCTAAGTGCATATATTTTATTGTTAATTTTTTCAGCAAATGTAATCATAACAAATTTTCAAAACAACATTTTGGATATACTAGAGACATACAAATATATTATATTTGCAGCGTTCTATTTTTATTACAAAAAGTTCTTTTTAAAAATTAGTTTATTAAGATTTAAAAATCGCCCTCATCGTAGCTAACGGCTACGCCTCTTTTTAAATTTTGTATTCTACTTCTTAAAAATAACTAATTTTTATTAGAAAACCATTTTTTATAAGTCCCCTATAAAAAATACAGATTTTAAAGCAGATGAGCACATTTATAGAAAGCCAAAAATGGCGATATGCCACCAAAAAATTTGATGCCACAAAAAAAATATCAATCGAGAATGTTGAAATGCTAAAAGAAGCCATTCAATTAAGTGCTTCATCGTATGGATTACAACTTTACAAAGTATTTATTATTGAAACCCAAGAGTTAAAAGAAAAACTAATGCCCCTTTGTTGGAATCAGCAACAAGTGGTAGATGCTTCACATATTTTTGTTTTTGCGAGTTATGCAACCGTAAAAGAAGAATATATTGATGCGTATTGCCAATTGATAGCCCAAACAAGAGAAACGCCTGATGAAAGCCTACAAAGATATGCCGATTTTATAAAAACAAACTTACGGGAACTAACCCCGGAGCAACAAAAAAGTTGGGCTGCCAAGCAAACGTATATAGCTTTAGGAAACTTGCTAAATGCAGCTGCCGAACTAAAAATAGATACAACACCTATGGAAGGTTTTTTACCCGAAAAAGTAAACGAATTATTGAATTTAGACGAACAAAATTTAAACGTAACACTCATTACTCCAGTAGGTTACAGACACCCTAAAGATGCTGCACAGCATCTTAAAAAAGTGAGAAAACCAAAAAACAAATTATTTATAAACCTTTAAAAAGCAAAAACATATAAAAAAGTTTTCTATTGACTGCCGCTTTACTAATACTTGTGGGCACAGCACAAACAAAAAAATAGATGTTAGCAAAAGTAGCATCGCTTGGGTGGGTAAAAAAGTTACCAGAAAACACTAAGTAACTTTGGCGTTGAAAAATTTTTAGTAGCAACCGTAAAAAAAAATACTAAAAAAAAGAAACGTTTAAGCCCAAACCCTACTGCTTATTGCCTATTGCCTAAATGATAATATAAATTTAACATTTATTATTTTTTAAAAGTTTTATTTCTACAGTATCTTTGTGAGCAAATAACATAACTTTTTTATACATGAAAACAAAAAAACTACTTTTTTTAGCTCTAATGCTCCTCACAGGGGTAGCAAGTTGGGGGCAGGTTTCTATAACTGGTACTGGCAGTGGAAATACTTACACACAAGATTTTAATACACTAGCATCTTCTGGATCGTCTAATACTACTGTTCCAGTTGCATGGGTTTTTGTTGAAAGTGGGTCGTCAAGTGCTAATAATACTTATGCAGCAGACACAGGAAGTGGAACTGCTGGAAATACATATAGTTATGGCTCAACAAATGCAAGCGATAGAGCATTAGGAGGGCTTCAATCCAGTTCGGTAATACCTACTATTGGTGTGTCGTTTACCAACAACACTGGGCAGGCACTTTCTGAACTGATAATTTCATATACCGGAGAGCAATGGAGATTAGGAACAGCAAATAGAGTAGATAGATTAGATTTTCAATATAGTTTAAATGCTACAAGTTTAACTTCTGGGACATGGACAGATGTAGATAACCTTGATTTTATTGCACCCGTTACTTCCCCTACTGGTGCAAAAGATGGGAATGCACCAGCAAATAAAACTTTAGTTTCGTATACAATTACAGGACTTTCAATTGCAAATGGTTCAACATTTTGGCTACGTTTTAATGATTTAAATGCTACAGGTTCGGATGATGGTCTGGCAATTGATGATTTTTCAATCTATGTTACTGGTGGAGCAACCACAGCCCCCGAAATCAACATCAAAGGAAATAATACATCTATTACAGACGGTGATAGCAGCCCATCAACAACAGACCATACCGATTTTGGAACCGTAGTAACAAGCACAAATGTTGTGAGAACATTCACCATCGAAAACACAGGCTCAGCAGATTTAGTTTTAACAGCTCCGTATGTGCAACTTACATTAGGAGGGCAAGGTTTTTCGGTTACACAACAACCAGCATTAACAACTATTCCGAGTGGGCAATCAACCACATTTCAGGTTACTTTTAATAGTGCCACAGCAGGTACTTTTACTGAAGGGATAGAAGTTTTAAGCAACGATACAGACGAAGCTAACTATAGTTTTGATATAACAGCCATAGCCCAAGTTCCAACCCCCGAGATTAACGTAAAAGGAAATAATACATCTATTGTTATGGGAGATACTACTCCATCAACAACAGACCATACTAATTTTGGTAGTGCAATTATTAACGAAAATATTGTAAGAACATTTACCATTGAAAACACAGGAACAGGAACGCTAAATATTAATAATATTTCAATGAATATTGGCGCTAAATATACTATTGGAGGAATATCATTACCAGCAACCGTTGCAGCAGGAAGTTCTACAACTTTTACGGTTACTTTTAACAGTGCCACAGCAGGAACTTTTGCAGACACTGTAATGATAGATAATAATGATGCAAATGAATCTACTTACGATTTTGCGGTAACCGCAACAGCTAATACAGTTAATTTCTCGGTGGGTGATATTAGTATTATAGCAATATCAGCAGATACTCCTGATAGCTTTGTTTTTGTAAACTGGGTTCCTATACCAGATGGTGCACAACTTTCTTTTACAGATAATTCGTATGATGGCACTCAATTAAAAACAAACGAAGGAACAAAAATTTGGACAAACAACACAGGTTCTTCCATTGCTATTGGAACAGCAATACTTGTAAATGCAGATACTAACACTGCTGATATAGGTAGTGTTACTAATAATAACTCTTTTTCTTTATCTGCAGGTGGAGAAACTATTTTATTATACGAAGGAACTTCTACAAATCCGTATTTTATACATGGTTTATCAAAAGGATCTTGGAAAACAACAGGAACTGTTACTACAAGCGATTCGTATTTGCCAAGTTCATTAAACGTAACTAACGGGAATATCGCATTAGGCACCAATGATAACTATGACTTTAACGGCTCAAGAGATAATCAAGAAGAAATAACAGAATATAAAACTATTGTAAATACACCCTCAAAATATAGAGGAAGTAATACCTATTTTGCTTTATCTTCTGTAGATTTTACGACTTGCCCATATTGGAACGGAACTAATTGGATAAACGGAACACCAAGTTCAACAATAGCAGGAGTAATAAAAGGAGCATATAATACCTCTTTAAACGGAGCATTTGTAACCAAAGATTTAACTATAAAAGCAGGCGGTTCACTTACTATTGACACCAATCCTATAACTGTTCATGGAAATATTACTAATAATTTAACTGCCGGAGCATTCGTTATAAATAACGGAGGAACACTTTTGCAACCTAATAATATAACTACCAATGCTAACACAGGTAACATCACCTATAATAGAACTTCAGCAAGCATGAACCAATATGACTATACGTATTGGAGCACCCCTGTTACAGGTGAAGATTTAGGCGTTTTTACCAATACCGATAAACTATATAGCTTTAACCCTAACACACAAGAATGGAATCATCTAAACCTTTCGGTTGCCTCGAATACCTTGCCTATGAGCAATGGTGTAGGTTATATAGGTAGAATAACTACCAACGGCACTCAATCGGCTGCTTTTGAAGGCATTCCAAACAACGGTAACATTGCTATAACAGGTATAAACTCAACAGGTGCAGAAAAATATATTCTTTTAGGGAATCCATATCCATCAGCTTTAGATTTAGAACTATTACAAGAAGATAACGTATCTGTATTAGGGCAAACGTTTTATTTCTGGACACACGGAACAGCATATAACGGAACCAATTATAGTGCGTCAGATTATGCAACTTATAGTGTAGAACTTGGTGCAGGAACCAATGGAACAGTAGGAACTCTGCCAGGAACTCGCTACGTATCAGCAGGGCAAGGCTTTTTTGCAAACTTAAATTCAGGAGGAGTAACCAACGGAACTTTAACCTATAAAAACAGCCACAGAGTAATAGATAATAATACCAACTTTTTCAGGATGGCAAATGTTCAAGCAACTACTCAAAATACAATTGCTGATAAAATTTGGTTTAACCTAACAAATACAAACGGAGCATTCAAACAAACACTTTTAGCATATACCCAAAATGCTATCAATGGTTACGACCCTGTAGATGCCACAACTTTTGACGGGCAACCAACCCTCGATTTTTATACTCTTACCGAAGATAAAAAATTAGTTATCCAAGCTCGAGCACCCTTTGTAAACACAGATACTGTTCCTGTGGGCTATAGAACCACTCAAGCCGGAACATACCAAATTGCTATTGACCATTTAGACAACGTTTGGAACAATCAAAACATATATTTAAAAGATAAATTAACCAATACCACACACGATATTAAAAATAGTCCTTATAGCTTTACAACCAATGCAGGCACGTTTGACACTCGTTTTGAAATTGTATATCAAACCAATGCTTTGAGTAATTCAGATATTTCGTTTGAAAATGGTGTTATTGTGTTTGCAAATGATAAAAACATAACCATACAAAGCGCTATTGAAACCATCAAAGATATAGTGGTTTATGACTTACAAGGTAGAATAATTACTAATAAAGCAAACATCAATGCTATGCAAATAGTTTTAGAAAACTTAAAAGCTCAAACGCAAGTTTTGTTCGTAAAAGTAACCTCAACCGAAGGAAAAACTACAATTAAAAAAGTAGTTTTTTAATAACACTAAAATATGGCATTAGTAAAGTTTTTGTGGTAATAAAGGGACTTCTAAAAAATTTATGTTTATTACAAAAGTTCTTCTTAAAAATAACAAATTTTCATTAGAAACTCAATTTTTAGAAGTCCCATAAAATAATTAGTTAATAGAGTTAAAGGGACTTCTAATACCCTTTTTTAGAAGTCCCCTTAATTTATTTTTACAGTTTTTCAGTATCAATTTCGCTTATAAATTGCTTTAATTTCCCTCTATTAGTTCGGTTTAAAACTTCTTTTTTATAAAATGTAAAGTGTAAATTGGGTTCTAAATATAAATCAATGGCTTTTTTGATGTCTATTATTTGAGGAGTTGTAAGCTCGGTTTCGCTTACATATTCAACTTCAAAAGTATCAATCGTTTTTTGTTTAATAATAAATTCTTTTACGTTTCCATCGTCTTCAATAATACTCTTGGTTACATAATAAAACGTTAATCCAGGCGACTTTTTTCCGCTCGGAAGCATGGCAACATCGTTGGTTCGGCCTATTAGTTTTTGTAAAATTGGTTTTTTAGGGGTGCTTTTTGGGTCTATAATTCCTATATCTCCAATTTCGTAACGGATAAACGGATGTGCTTGATTATAAAGCGATGTTATTACAACTTTTCCTTCGGTTCCGTGAGGCACAGGCTGGTTTTTTTCGTCTAAAATTTCTATAAAAAGTGTTTCCGCATTGAGCTGCCATTCATTATTTGGCGTTTGAAAAGCAATTAAATCCAATTCCGAAGCACCGTATTCATTAACCGTAGGTATCCCAAATTGTTTTTCTAATAAAATTTTATCCGAATCAAAAAGCATTTCAGAAGTTACCATACACACTTTTAGGGTAGGGCAAACATCTTTTAAAACAAGATCTTTTTTTTGTAAATATTTTGCAAACAGAACAATAGAACTCGTATAACCATTAATATAATCAAATTTTTTAGTTTTAAAAACTTTTAGAACAGCATCCAAAACAGCATCGGACAAGTTAAATATTGGAAACCGAAACCGATGTCCTAAAAAATCTTTTAAACGTTCTTTTTTATAACCCAAAAAGTCTAATGGAATACCATAAAACCGAGCCTGATAAGAGGTGTCTAAACTAATTTTAAACCAATTATATCGATATATTATAGAAGCCCATGTGAGGGCATGGCAATATTTATCTTTTGCAAAAACAAATGGATCGCCACTGGACCCCGAAGTTTTGCTGGTAAAAACATTTTTAGTAGTAAAATTTCTGCTAAGGCGTTCGGGGAGCGGTTTTTGAAGGTTTTTTTTGTTTAAAACAGGTAATTCGTTCCAGTTTTTGTGATTGGCTGTGCCTACTAAATCTTTATAATATGGGTTGTTTTCAAGATGATAATCAACAATTTTTTGACGTTGTGTTTCTACATATTTTTCGTAATCTTTTTCAGGAATTTCAAGTATTTTTTCAAAATGTTTCTGAGCTTTTGCAATAGGAAAGCCTTTAAATTTAAGCGAAAGTGTAAATAAATTCTTCAAAATGGTTGATTTAATTTTTAAAAGGGGTTTCTAAAATAAAACTTGATTTTTATGTATTTTAATTTCCGTTAAAATTAGGTTTTCTTTTCTCTAAAAATGCGGTAGTTCCTTCTTTAAAATCGTGTGTTGCAAAGCATTCACCAAAATTTTTAATCTCAATTTCATAACCATTTATGTTGGTTTCAAAATTAGCATTGATAGCTTTTATAGCTTGTGCAATAGCTTTTGGGGAGTTTTTAATGATTTTTTTAGCAATATTTTCAGCAAACGTTATAAGTTCTATTTGTGGCACCACATAATTAACTAAATGATAGTCCAAAGAGGTTTTTGCATCCATCATTTCGGCAGTCATAATCAGTTCCATTGCTTTGCCCTTGCCTATGAGTTGTGGTAATCGTTGGGTGCCTCCATAGCCAGGAATTACACCTAAAGACACTTCGGGCAAGCCCATTTTTGCGTTTTCGGAGGCTATTCTAAAATGGCAAGCCATTGCTAATTCTAACCCTCCACCCAAGGCAAAACCATTGATGGCAGCAATAACAGGGGTGCTTAAATTTTGAACAAAATTAAATAAAATTTTTTGCCCTTGAGCGGCTAATTGTTCGCCTTCTGGAGCGGTAAAATGAGTAAATTCAGCAATATCAGCGCCTGCTGCAAAGGCTTTTTCGCCACTTCCGGTTAAAATAATAACTCTTATAGAAGAGTCGTTTTCTGCAACTTTAAATGCTTGATGGAGTTCGGCAATAGTAGCTTTGTTTAAAGCGTTTAATTTTGAAGGTCTATTGATGGTTAGTAATGCAATTCCTTCTGATAGGGTTTCGATAGTTAGGTTTTCGTAGTTCATAAGATGGGTAATGTTACGATAAAAGTTGTTTGTATAGCTGGTTCCGATTCAAAGGTGATAGTTCCGTTGTAGTTTTCAATAATATTTTTAATAATAGCCAATCCTAAGCCCATTCCGCTGGTTTTGGTGGTAAATTTAGGCTCAAATATATGATTTTTTTGCTCATTAGTAATGCCTATTCCGTTATCTATCACTTTTATAACTGCTTGTCTGTTATTTTCTTCAACCGAAACGATAATTTTTTTGTCTTTTTTGTTTTCAGGCAAGGCTTGTAGACTGTTTTTAACTAAGTTTGTAATAACCCGAATGAGTTGTGTTCGGTCTATTTTCATAGTAATTTTAGAGATTTGAGGTTTGTAGGTAATAAAATCTTCCGAAAAAACATCTACGGCTAATTGGATTGCTTCAACAATTTCAACGGTTTCGTTTTGTTGAGCAGGCATATTTGCAAAAGCAGAAAAAGCCGAAGCCACAGCACTCATCGTATCAATTTGTTGAATGAGCGTTTCAGAATATTCGTTTATTTTTTGGTAAATTTCGGGGTCATTTGGATTAAACTTACGTTGAAAACCCTGAATAGTTAAACGCATCGGAGTAAGCGGATTTTTAATTTCGTGTGCCACTTGTTTTGCCATTTCTCTCCAAGCGGTTTCTCGTTCGGTTTGGGCTAATAAAACAGCACTTTCTTCCAGCTTATCCACCATAGTATTATAGGCATCAATTACCAATTTTATCTCCGAAGTTGGCTTATGAACAATAATTTTTTGATTGGTTTGTGTTAGTTCTGTTTCTTTTATTTTTTGGCTAATGATATGCAAGTTTTTGGTAATATAGCGTGCTAAAAAATAAGCAATTCCTACAGAAAGTAATAATAAAAAGGAGTAAACTTGTATAATCCGTTCTAAAAATTCATATAATTCTTTGTCATAAAAATTAGATTTTTCGGGATACGGAATATTGATAATACCCACATGTCTGTTCAAATTATCATACATATAACTATAAGAAGATATATATTTTGTGCCATCTTTTTCGTAGGTAGTATTGATGTGCTGTTCTATACTTTTATCTAAATTATTTATAATATTTGGGGCTAATTGAGGTTTAGCTGCTTCGTTTAAGAAAAACGCTTTAGAAGAAATGATAAGTTTTCCGCTTAAACTAAAAAAATTAATTTCCAGCCCATGTATATCCGAAATTTCAGTTATTCGGTTGTTAAAAATCGTAAAAATATTTTCGTCTGTTAGTTTAATATTTGCATGTAAAAGCACGTAATTTATATGCTCTTTTATGGAGTTTTCTTTACGTTCTAATCGTTCTTTGTTATAATCTTTGGCTTGTTCGTTGTATTGATAAATAGAAACTAAAATAATTAAAACCGAAGATAAAAGCGTAAACAAAACCATCGAAATAAAAATCCGATGTTGTAACGAAAGGGGTTTGTTAAATAGTTTTGCAACCATACTATTTGTTATTCAAAATTTGAACGATTGTTATAAGGAGGCTTCTAAAAATTCGTTTTTATTGCAAAAAATTCTTTTTTAGTTTAGCCTTCTACTTCTTAAAAATTACAAATTTTTATTAGAAAAACAATTTTTAGAAGTCCTCTTTATAAATTTGCATATGCAAAAATAAAAATATTATATTTAACCTCCATATACAATTATGACCCTACAAGGCACTATCACTAAAATGCTTACCGAAAACGGCAATCCTATTCAGTATTATCTAAATTTTGAATCGGATTTCTTGCACATTAATACTTTTTTAAATAAAAATATTAAAATTCAACATATTGGCTATCAATGTTTAAATTGTTTAAAATTTAAAAAAATATACAGGCAAGGCTGTTGTTATGATTGTTTTATGAGCAGTGCATCGGTAGGCGATTGGATTATGAAACCTGAATTAAGCACCGCCCATTTAGAAATTGAAGACAGGGATTTAACCTACGAAAAAAAGGTACAATTACAACCTCATATTGTCTATTTGGCACTTTCGGGCAACGTAAAAGTAGGTGTTACTCGGAAAACACAAGTGCCCACCCGATGGATAGACCAAGGGGCAACCAAAGCCATACCCATTGTAGAAGTGCCCAACAGATATTTGGCAGGCATTGCCGAAGTGGCTCTCAAAAATCATTTTGCCGATAAAACCAATTGGAAATCGATGCTTGAGAACAATTTAACCGATACAAATTTAGTTAATATTCAGCAATCAACTTTTGATTGGCTACCAGCCGAAGCAAAACCTTATTTTCTTGAAAAACCAGCCGAAACAACCTTTGAATACCCGATGCTAAAATATATAAAAATTGTAAAAAATTTAAATTTAGAAACCGCCAAAATTATCGAAGGAAAATTAATAGGCATTAAAGGACAATATTTAATTTTTGACAATGGAACTGCCCTAAACGTGCGAACTTATGAAGGTTTTGTGGCTAAGATTTCTTTAGAAGATTTCTAAAAATTCATTTTCATTACAAAAAGTTCTTTTTAAATTTTGCCTTGTACTTCTTAAAAATAAAATACTAACTTTGAACCAAATTTAAATCAACTTTCATCAACAACGTTGTGAAACTCGACATTAAATCAAAAATATTAAAACACAAGATAAAGCTCCTTATAGGGCTATTTTTGTTGTTGGTTTATTATTTTTCGTTACCTAGCAACTTGTTTCAAGAACCTTATTCAACAGTTATTGAAAGTACTAAAGGCGAATTGTTGGCAGCCCAAATAGCAACCGATGGACAATGGAGATTTCCTACTCCAGATAGTATTCCAGACAAGTTTAAACACTGCATCATCCAATTTGAAGACCAATATTTTAATTACCATTGGGGGTTTAATCCTTTGGCTATTTACGATGCTTTTCGGCAAAATAGTAAGGCAGGCAAAGTGGTTCGAGGGGGTAGCACCCTCACACAACAAGTCATTCGATTGGCTCGAAAAAAACAAGAGCGAACTTATTTTGAAAAACTAAAAGAACTGATTTTAGCTACTCGGTTAGAATTTCGCTATTCTAAAGAAAGTATTTTAAAACTCTATGCAGCTCATGCACCATTTGGAGGTAATGTGGTGGGTTTAGAAATGGCTTCGTGGAGGTATTTTGGGGTGCAAGCCCATCAACTTTCGTGGGCACAAATGGCTACGCTAGCAGTACTGCCCAATGCTCCAAAACTCATCTATCCTGGTAAAAACCAACAAATATTACTCGAAAAACGAAACCGATTGCTTCAAAAATTATTTGATAAAAAAATAATTGATAAAGCTACCTACGAACTTTCGTTGATTGAACCCCTGCCTTTAAAACCTTACAATCTGCCCCAAATTGCCCCTCATTTGTTACAACATATTGCTGATTCTCGAAAAGGTGAACGCATTAAAACAACCGTTACTATATTGTTGCAAAATCGTATCAATCAATTAGTTAGCCAATATTACAACATTTATAAACAAACCGAAGTGTATAATATAGCCGTTCTGGTGGTTGATGTGGAAACTCGAAATGTGAGGGCTTATGTGGGCAACAGTCCAACGGACAATTTGCACCAGAAAGATGTAGATATTATCACGGCTCCCCGAAGCACAGGTAGTATTTTAAAACCATTTTTATATGCCTCCATGCTAGATGCCGGAGAGTTGTTACCCAATACTTTAGTGGCAGATATACCAACACAAATTGCGGGTTATAGCCCCGAAAATTTCAATAAAACCTTTGATGGGGCAGTTCCTGCTCATCGGGCTTTGGCTCGGTCACTTAATATCCCTTCGGTTTTATTACTAAAAAAATACGGGGTCGATAGATTTTACGAACTATTACAAAAATTTCAACTAAAAGACATCAATAAGCCGGCTAATCATTATGGTTTATCACTAATTTTAGGCGGTGCCGAAAGCAATTTGTGGGATTTGTGTAAAACCTATTCAAACTTAACTTCAACCTTAAATTTTTATACCAAAAATACGGCTTATAGAACCCATGAATTTCAAGATTTGAATATAGATGCTTCGCAAATTTTAGATTTTGGAACACGTAAAACCGAAAAAAACCAGTTAGGAGCAGGAGCAATTTGGCTTACCTATCAAGCCATGAAACAAGTAGGACGACCCGAAGGCGACGAAGCATGGCAATTTTACGATTCTTCCATGCAAATTGCATGGAAAACAGGCACCAGTTTTGGTAACCGAGATGCTTGGGCTATTGGTACCAGCAAAAAACATGTCGTAGGCGTGTGGGTGGGCAATGCCACAGGCGAAGGCAGGCCTACACTTACAGGCGTGAGCACAGCATCGCCTATTTTGTTTGATATTTTCAGGCTATTGCCACAAACACCTTGGTTTACAATGCCTTATAAAAACCTAAGCCCAACCGAAATTTGCACTCAAAGTGGGCACATTGCAACTGAATATTGTCCTAAAACCAACCAATGGATTCCTAAAAAAGGTAGTAAAACACTACCTTGTCCCTATCATAAAAAAGTATTTTTAGATGCAACACTAAACTATCAAGTGAATAGCTCATGTGAAAATATTGAGAACATTGTTCCGAAAATTTGGTTTGTTTTACCCCCAGTAATGGGATATTATTATAAAACGAATCATATTGATTATCAAATACTTCCTCCTTTTAAATCCGATTGTTTGCATAACTCTCAAACCATGGAATTTATCTACCCAAAAGAAAACGGGAAGTTACAACTAACCAAAGATTTTTCAGGGAAAACACAACCTTTTATAGCTAAAATTGCTCATTCTCAAACTAATATTGAGGTATTTTGGTATTTAGATAATACCTATATAGGCTCTACAAAAAAATATCACGAAATACCTATCGAAACTCAAAAAGGAACGCATTACATAACTGTGACTGACGAATTTGGTAACGAAATTGTCAGAAAAATTACCATCAATTAAACATAGATTAAATATGAATACTATTTTTACATTTCATCCCTAAAAAACAACAATTCGGTTGATTTAATTTTGTGCTAAACAGGGTTTATTACCACTTTTGTATCATAAAAATTTAAATAAGTATGAGAGTATTTTTTGTTGCCTTATTTTTGAACCTATCGTTTATATCCTTTGCACAAACAATACTCAAAGGAAAGGTTTTAGACCAACAAAAACAACCCATTTTTGGGGCAAATGTTTATATCAAAGGGAGTTATGATGGGGAAATTACAGGTAAAGACGGAAGTTTTACATTTGAAACCAAAAAAACAGGAACACAAACCATCATTTTTTCCTTTTTAGGTTTTGAAAATTTATCCAAAACAATTGTAATCGAAACCTATAAACCCGAAACCTTTGTTTTAAAAGAAGTTTTAACCACTCTAAATACCGTTGAAGTTACAGCAGGAACTTTTAAAGCAGGCGACAGCAGCAAAGCCAATGCCCTCAAGCCTTTGGATATTGTTACTACAGCAGGTTCGGCTGGGAATATTATTGCAGCCCTCGAAACCTTGCCAGGCACCCAAACCGTAGGCGAAAGCGGACGCCTTTTTGTGCGAGGAGGCGAAGATTACGAAACGCAAACCTATATTGACGGACTACATGTATCACAACCTTATACGGCTACAGGGGCAAATATGCCTGCTCGAGGTCGGTTTTCTCCCTTTATTTTTAAGGGAATTACCTTTTCAACAGGCGGTTATAGTGCCGAATTTGGCAATGCCTTGTCAGGGGTTTTGTTGTTAAATAGTTTTGATGAACCTGAACAAAACCAAACCGATATTTCGCTGATGACCGTTGGTTTGGGGCTTGGACGAACTAAAAAATGGAACAAAAGTTCCCTTTCTGTAAACACTTCGTATATCAATTTGGCTCCTTATCAGGCAGTTATCAAACAAAATTTAGATTGGAACAAAGCAGTACAGTCGGGGGCTGGAGAGGCTATTTATCGTTTAAAAACAAAAAAAGGAATTTTAAAAACCTATCACTACTAACCGACTAAATTAAAAATATAAGCAACAAAGTTCCTTAACCCTT
>CAYXAF010000014.1:0-42650 GCA_964463035.1 uncultured Flavobacterium sp. | reverse complement strand
TAAAAATATCAAAATAAGTGCATACATTTGACAATGATTTTAGAAAATTGTTAAAGGGGTTCTGTTTTTTTCTAAAATCAAAACGAAAAAAAAGAAATTTTAGAAGCCATCTTAAGAAATTATAAAAACACAAATTATGAAAAAATTATTTACAACAATTATACTCTTTTTAGGGATTGGATTTACCTACTCACAAAACAACTTACAAGCCACTATTACAGGCGATTGTGCTGATGGTAGTGCTCTATACACCTATACAGGCACCTATAACAGTAAAAACAAATACGAACATACCTATACCGATGGCACTGATTCGTTTACGATGAATATTGTTTTTTATTCAGGAGTTTGGGTATTAGCAGAGGTTGGTTATTACGATGATCCTGTTTTTTACAATACAAATGTTCCTACCGGGATGATGCCTCCGCTTACGGGTTGGGTTTCTGTAGTCGATAATTGTGGTGCCACAGGCACCATGACGCTCTCGGAAGTATTAGCTACCCCAAGCCATTCGGTGAGTGCTATAGAGGTATATCCAAATCCTTCTACAAATTTTATAACCATCACCCATAAAAACCCCATCAACAAAAAATTTGAATATTCAATTATCGATTTTTCAGGCAGAACTATTACAAAAGGAACAGCGTTCTATGACGAAAAAATAAATCTTGGAACCTACCCATCAGGCGTTTATCTACTTGTAATTGAAGATTATAGCCAAAATATCTATCATGAAAAACTGATAATTAATAATTAAATTTAGAACTTATTTCAAAATGCAGTTTAGAGAACGACAAATAACCCTTTCGTTCACCTACCGATTTAATCAATCGAAAAAAGAAAAAGAAAACACCCGAAAACCCAAACAAGAAGGAGGCGGAGATGATATGATTATGGGATAAATAGCTAAATTTTAAATTATTTTTAAACCCTTGACAAACCCAACCGCTTCTATCTATCTTCATATTCCGTTTTGTAAGCGGGCTTGTTCGTATTGCGATTTTCATTTTTCAACAAAAATGGACAAAAAAAGAGCACTCATCAAGGCACTTGCACACGAACTTTTGCTTAGAAAAAAGGAGTTAAAAAACCACACAATCCATAGTGTATATTTTGGAGGTGGCACCCCATCATTGTTGTCTATCAACGAGATAGTGTTTTTAATAGATACTATTCGAGAAAATTACACCCTCTTGCCAACCCCAGAAATTACTCTGGAAGCCAACCCAGACGACCTAACCGAAACGTTTATTTCGGCTCTTTCAAAAACGGCAGTAAATCGTTTGAGTATTGGTATTCAGTCGTTTTTTGAAGATGATTTACGCTTGATGAATCGAGCACATACAGCCAACGAAAGTAAAAAATGCTTAGAAATTGCCACACAGTATTTTAATAATATTACCATTGATTTGATTTATGGAGTGCCAAATATGCCTTTAAAAAACTGGAAACATAACCTAAAAACGGCTCTAAATTTTGGTATCAATCATATTTCTGCTTATGCCTTAACCGTTGAAGAAAAAACAGCTTTACAACACAAGGTTGCGCATAAAAAAATAAACCTTTTACCTGAAAATAAAGTAGTTAAACACTTTGAACTATGCAAAAAGATCTTAGAAAAAAACGGTTTTATCCATTATGAATTATCAAATTATGGCAAAGACGGTTTTTTTTCTCAACATAATTTAGCTTATTGGTTAGGGAAAAAATATATGGGTGTTGGACCCTCTGCTCATAGCTTTAATGGCACTACTCGGAGTTGGAATGTAGCTAATAACATCAAATATATCCAAGCTTTAGAAACGAATACATTGCCTCAAACCATCGAAATTTTAAGCCAAACTGACCGGTTTAACGAAGCCTTACTCGTTGGACTACGAACCCAATGGGGCATTAACTTAACCGAAATTGAAACCAATTTTGGTAAAGAAAAATATGAATATTTAGTGCATTTATCTCAAAAAAATATCGAAAAAAACTTACTAATTATTGAAAACAACTATCTAAAACCTACCGAAAAAGGGATGTTTATAATGGACGGAATTATTGCTGATTTGTTTTGGGTTTAATCTTTTAAAAAAACACCATAAAAAGGTTTTCCGTTGAGTGATAGTTCGTAAAAATAGGTCCCTTTGCCTAAATTACTGGTGTTTATTTGCGATGTTAAATGCGTAAGTGTTTCTTGAAATACCAACATCCCTAAGGTGTTATAGATATAAAGAGTGCAATCGGTCGGCTTTTCGGGTAGTCTAAACGTGATATAGGTGATTGCAGGGTTCGGATATACAATTATTTTTGATGATAGGGTGTTTTCTTGGGCTAAACCTAAGGTATAAGCAGCCATAAAATTAGGTATTCCGTAGCCAATTTCGGCATTGGGTGTTGCATAATTACTGCCCGATTGTTTGATATATTGCAAAATTTCGGCATTGGTTTTGTTGGGCAAGGCACTCCACAAACTGGCAACCATCCCAGCAGTAATAGGGCTTGAAAACGATGTTCCACTGGCTGTGATTATTGTTCCTGAGGTGTTTGAAACCGTTGCATTGGCTCCTTTTGCCACCACATCAGGCTTTACACGTCCGTCGGCAGAGGGTCCTATACTGCTAAAACTTACATAAGCCCCTGTGGAATTGACCGCTCCAACGGTTAAGGCATTAAAAGCATCGGCTGGAGTACCTATGTGTGGATTGCTTGTAGAGCCCGAATTTCCTGCACTTATCACACAAATCATTCCTTTGGCAAAAGCCATAGATGCTCCTCTACTAGCAAAAGATTTTACTCCATTCATATCTGCATAGGTATATGTATAAGCAGGATTATCATACTCAAAATAGCCCAACGAACTGTTGATAATATCTACACCTAAACTATCGGCACGTTCGGCAGCTTCTACCCAGTATGATTCTTCTACAGGGTTTTCACTCAGCACATCTTCCGTTATAAACAAATAATATTGTGCATTAGGGGCAGTGCCTACTAATTGATTATCTGTAAAACCACCCATGGTTGAAAGCACCATCGTTCCATGATTGTGTCGGGTATAAAAATTGGTATTCCTGTCGGGGAAGTTATAACCACCTAAAATTTGATTATTTGTTTGTAAATTTTGAAACGGCTGAACCGCATCTACCCCAATAAAACCAGAATCTAAAACAGCTATTATTTTCCCGTTGCCTGTAAAATTTTGTTGATGTAATAAGTGGCCGTTTAATTGCTGAATTTGATTAGTAGAACTTCCATAATTATAGGTTTCATCCACCGAAAGTTGTTTGTTTACTGCCTTTGTTTTATGTTTCGGACTGTGTAAACGAGCATTTAAACTATGATTGGCAAATTTGATAGCGTTCACAAAACTAAGATTATTCAAAGCTGTAATATTTGCCACAGTACCCCTAATATGCAAAGCATTTAACCATTTAGATTTTGCCATAACTGTAATTCCAGTTGTGTTTTTTATTTGGTTGATATAGGTTTGCGAAATAGGCACATCGGTAGCGTCTAAATTGATGTTTTGCATAGTTCGCCTGTCTAAAGCTCTTTGCGAAAGCATGGTTAAAGGGTTTGTTATATAGGTTGATGTATTGGGTTTATCCGTAAAATATACCCAAGCATCTTCTTGAGCATTTACCTTTGATAGAAAGATAAATATTAATAAAAATAGAAGTTTTTTCATAGTTTGGTTATTTTGGAACTACGAAACTACAAATTTTCCACAAAAAACAAAATAGTGTTAAATATTTATTGAAGTTTCATAATTTTACACAAAAAATTATTTGGTATAAAACAAGTTATGGTTTAAGTATTCAAAAGCAGCATCGGGGAGCATGGGGGCAATGTTTTTTTTGTCTTTGATGGCTTGTCGTATAAATGTGGACGACAATTCGATGATGGGAGCTTCTACCAGATGGATGTTTTTATGATTTTTAAGATTGTTTTCGTTGGTAAAAGACCCTTTTCTGGGATAGATATAAATAGAATAATTTTCTAAAATAGCTTCGTAATTTTTCCATTTGTGCAAGCTGTCTAAATTATCTTCACCCATTAAAATTGAAAACTGATGTTGTGGATATTTTTCTGATAAATGCACCAATGTTCGAATCGTATAATTAGGCTGAGGCAGATTAAACTCAACATCTGAAGGTTTTAGTTTAGGGTGATTTTTAGTGGCTAAATAAACCATTTCGAACCGATGATGGTTGGCTAAAAGGCTGGTTTTATTTTTATGTGGATTATGAGGCGTAACCACAAGCCACACCTGCTCTAAGCTAGTAAATTCAACCATATAATTTGCAATAATTAAATGCCCTACATGGATGGGGTTAAATGAGCCAAAATATAAACCTATTTTCATGTGTAGATATTTATTTAATTCACATTTTTAATTGTTTGCGGTCGAGTTTCACAATGTTGTTAATGGTAATTTTATATATTTTTGGTTAGCTGTTCTATTGTTGTGATGATTTTTTCTGTAGCATTTTGATTGTTAAAAACATATTCTTTACAAATATTCCCTTGTGTTTGCTGTTTTTCTGGGTGGCTTAATAGGTTTTCGATGGTATGTTTTAAATCAGATTCGTTATCCACCGAAATACAACCTTTTAAACGAACTAAATCTTTAACTTCTTCAAATTTTTTAAAATTAGGTCCAATGATAATGGGCAATCCAAAAACAGCAGGTTCCAGCACATTATGAACCCCGCTTTTGGTAAAACCTCCCCCTACATAAGCAAGGGTTGCATAGCTATAAATTTTAGTTAAAACACCAATAGTATCAATAATAAAAACATCGTAATCTGCTAAATATTTACCTTCTTTTTCAGAAAAAAGAACTACTTTTTTAGGAGCCAATTGTTCTTTTAGTTCTTTAATTTTTTCGGGGTTAAGAGTGTGAGGAGCTATGATAAATTTTACTTTTAGAAGCAAATTTTTTATAAAATTTAACCACAATTGTTCATCGTCTTTCCAAGTGCTGCCTAAAACGATGGTTGGGGTGTTGTTTTTAAATTTCTCTATAAATTCTAACGAATTATCTCTGTTTAAAACACCTATTACCCTGTCAAAACGAGTATCTCCCGATACTAAAACATTCGTATAGCCCAAGGAAACTAATAGGTTTTCGGAGGCTTGATTTTGCACAAAAAAATAGGTAAACGCTTGCAACGCTTCTCGATAAAAACCCCCATAAAACTTAAAAAACAATTGATTTTCTCGAAAAATACCCGAAATTAAATAGGTTTTTATGTTTTTATGTTTTAAGACGCTTAAATAATGCAACCAATATTCATATTTAATAAAGAAAACCATTTCAGGATGCACTAATTCGATGAATTTTTGAGCATTTTTAGGCGTGTCTAAAGGTAAATAAACCGTAATAGTTGCCACATGGTTGTTTTTTCGAATTTCAAAACCCGAAGGCGAGAAAAAAGTTAAAACAATTTTATAATGAGGATACTTTTTTTTGAAATACTCCATCACAGGCAAGCCTTGTTCAAACTCGCCTAACGAAGCTGCATGAAACCACAAAACCTTGTCTGAAGAGGTAATATTTTGTTTTAAAATTTCAAAAACCAATTTTCGTCCATTCACAAAAAGTTGTAATTTTTTGCTAAACAAAGCCCCTATGGGCAAAATCAAAGTGATAATTTTAAGAAGAGTCGTATAAATAAAAAGCATTTTATTGTAAAATTGAAACATCAAAGATACAAAATCTGCTCGAAAAATTATTATTTTTAACTCAGCTTACGCATTAGATTTTGTTATGAAAATTAAAGATACAATAAAAATAAGAACTCACAGACTATTTTTAGATGAGCAATACTTTTGTATTTTGAATTTAAAAAAATAGGAGTAAGGACTTAATTTTGAAGTAGATTTAGTTTGTAATAGAACTCTAATGTGTAAGCTGAGTTTAATATTGTTTACTCGGATATAAACTTGTTCATAATTTTCAGACGGATTTAAAAGTTGATATTCAAAAAAGTGAAGTTGAATATTGTCTTTTTCAACCATTATATATCCCTCAAAATCAATACTCCCCACAGTTTTAAATCCTAATTTTCCACATAAAAAATTTGTGTAATGTTCTTATTTTGCATGGGTAATTTTAGGAGAACCGCTATGGGCATAGGACTAATTGAATTTAAAAACTTTAACAAAACCCTAATTTTTCTCTTACTTTTTGCAAAACTTCGGTCGCTTTTATAGAGGCTTTTGCAGCTCCCGCTTTCAAAATTTCTTCTAATTCGTTTAGATGTGCCATATAATAGGCATATTTTTCTCTTTCTGTTTTAAATTTTGTGATGATACATTCGTAAAGAGCTTGTTTTGCGTGTCCGTAACCGTAATTTCCTGCCAAATAATTTTGTTTCATTTGCTCGGTTTCAGTTTCGGAAGCTAACAATTTGTATAATGCAAAAACAGTACAAGTATCAGGGTTTTTAGGCTCTTCAAGCGGTGTGCTATCGGTTTCGATACTCATGATTTGTTTCCGAAGAGGTTTCTCATCTAAAAAAATATTGATAACATTGTTCCTTGATTTGCTCATTTTTTGTCCGTCGATACCTATAATATACATCGTATTTTCTTGCACTTTGGCTTCGGGTAGCACAAAGGTTTCGCCCATTTGGTTGTTAAATTTTTGAGCCACATCTCGTGTAATTTCAAGGTGTTGTAATTGGTCTTTGCCCACCGGAACAAAGTTTGCATCGTATAACAAAATATCAGCAGCCATCAGCATTGGGTAGGTAAAAAGTCCTGCATTTACATCGTCTAAACGATCGGCTTTGTCTTTAAACGAATGTGCCAACGTAAGGCGTTGAAACGAAAAAAAACAACTTAAATACCAAGCCAATTCGGCTGTTTGTGGCACATCTGACTGTCGATAAAAAATAACTTTTTCGGTATCTAAGCCAAAGGCAAGCCAAGTAGCAGCCACACTATAGGTGTTTTCTTTAAGAGTTTTTCCGTCTTTTATTTGTGTGATGGAGTGCAAATCAGCAATGAACAAATACGATTGATTTTTGGGTTCGTTTGCCAGTTGTATAGCCGGTGCAATAGCCCCTAAAATATTGCCTAAGTGTGGAGTTCCTGTGCTCTGAATGCCGGTAAGTATCGTTGTCATAAATTTTTATTCGATGATGATTTCTTGGTAATTTTTAGGAAATTCAAACGGAAATGTAACGTTTTGATTGATCTCTATATTTTTATATTCTAAAGAAATAGTTGTTTTTTTGTGTGCTAAAACTTCTATTAAAATATCTTTTGGAAAAATTTTAGTTTCTATGGTTTGAAAGTTCTTATAAGCCACCGAAAGGGTTCGGTTAGGTTCGGTTTGTATCAA
The DNA here is from genome assembly GCA_964463035.1 of uncultured Flavobacterium sp. Taxonomy (GTDB): domain Bacteria; phylum Bacteroidota; class Bacteroidia; order Flavobacteriales; family Flavobacteriaceae; genus Flavobacterium. The sequence continues at coordinate 35,308 of CAYXAF010000014.1, read as the reverse complement.
TTCTTGTTTTTTTAAAAACTTTTCGGTTTGAGAAAAATAATAGGCTTGCTTGATGCTGTCTGCTACAGAAACATAATAATTATCTGCTTCAATAACCGCTTTAGCTATTTGATTATCAAGAGGATAAATAGTTTTGGCAAGTAGTAAATTTTGAACTTTTTCAAAATCTAAATCGGTGCCTAACCACTGGCTCAAAAGGTTGTAATTTCCGTCAAAAAAAGTTTTGTTTCCTTTTTCGTAAAATTTAACATTGGCTGGGGTTAGCAGTGCTTTTGCTACAGGAAAGCCTACGATTTTTACGTTTATCCAAATAATTTTATTTTTTTTCATCCGAAAATCAACCACTGCATTTTGGGTTTGCTTTTCGTTTTCAAAAGTTAGATTTGTTTTAAAAACCAAAGTCGAAAAATCAGGAATATTTGTCAGATGATCCGTATAAATCTCCGCTACATCAATGGTTTTTTCGGCAGATGTGTTTTTGGTTTCGGTTACAAGTTGTTTAGTTTTACAAGCGTTTAGCCCTAAAAAAAGACTAAAAAATAAGAAGTAAATTTTAATTTTATTTTGCATTCGTTTGTTTTTCTTTATACTTTTTTTTGAGCGAAATATTGCCCGTGTTTTGAGCAATTTCTACGAGTAATTGATAATATTTTTGTTCTAACATTGGGTTTTCTATCACAAAATCTAAGCCATTTTCTAAAGCTGTAATACTTTTTTCTGTTTTTTGAGTTTTATAAAATCCTACTCCTTGATAGTAATATAAATTGGCATCGGTAGGGAAAAAATCTAAAAAAAAGGTTGCTTTTTGGGTTAATAACTCCATTTTTTGTTGATTTAAAAGCGTTTGCAAATATAAATCAATCGTTTCAATTTCGTTCGGATTTTTTTGAATCGCTTTTTCAAAATACTTTTCGGCTACTAAAAAATTGTTTTTTGTATAAAAATATTTACCTATTTCGTTGCTCACCATCAGATTATCTGTTTTTTCAAAGGCTTCAATGGCCTGGTTTAAGGCAGGAATATAATCGAGATTTTGAGTAGTAAAAATTAAAAACTCATTGATGATTCGATGTTTTATTTTTGTGTCTATTTTTGTAGATATCATCACATGGTTCATTGCTTCGATGGCTTTGTCTATGTCTTTTTCGTGTGATAAATAAAACTTAAACAAACTTACTTGTGCCCATTCCGAAGTGGGAATATTTTTGTGTAGTTGTTGAGCAATTTCAAAGGCTTTTTCTTCTTGTTTGTTTTCTGAATAGTAAAGAATTAGTTGAATATAAGCGTTTTCATCTTTTGAGTTTTTTTGGAGCTGTTTTTCTAAATATTCTACTTGGTTGTTGCTATTGTTTTGATTTCGAATAAGTTGCAACTTATACAGTTCCATTTGTTTAGACAAGTTGGAGATATGTTCCATTTGGTTGAGCAATTCCAACGCCTTTTCGTGCTGGTTAGTGTACATATAAAGTGATACCAAATCGTCTTCAAAATTTCGCGAAAAAACAATCAGTTTTTGCACAATAGGTATCGATTTTTGATAGTTTTTTGTTTGATAATACACGTCGTATAAGCCGTTCCAATACCAGCGTTCGTTAGGGTTAAACTTGGTTGCTTTGATAAAATTTTCTTCGGCTTCTGTATATTTTTTTAAGGACAAGTAATTTTTGCCCAATTCATAATAAACCACGTGGTTTTGAGCCTCTAAACTCAAGCATTTTTGAAGTAAATCAATCGATTTGTCATAATTTTCGATACCTTTTTGGGTTAAAGCATCGTAAAAATAGTTTTCAAAAGGATTTTCTTTTGGTAAAATACTCTCGGGCGATTCTTGTGCCCAAATTGTATAAAAAAAGAAAAAAAAGAAAAAAAAATATCGTAATTTTGTCATCAAACACATATAAATTGGTTAAACCCAGATTACGTATTAGAGTTCTATTACAAACTAAATCTACTTCAAAATTAAGCACTTACTCCTATTTTTAAATTCAAAATACAAAAGTACTGCTTATCTAAAAATAGTCCGTGAGTTCTTAATTTTATTGTGTCTTTGGTTTTCATAACAAAATATAATCGTAATCTGGGTTAAAAACAAATGTAAATTTATAAAAAATAATTACTTTTACACGTTTAATTTTTAAAAAATACAATTCTAATGAAAAAAATTTCAGCGATCGTGTTGTTGATAGCCACAAGTTTTGTGATCACAGCACAAGAAACCACAACACCAGAAAGCAACTGGACAAAAAAAGGAACTTTTATGTTTATAGCAAACCAATCGACATTTGATAATTGGCAAGCTGGTGGTCAAAGCAATTTAGCCGGAAATATAGGTGTTAATTACGACTTTAACCTAAAAAAAGAAACCCTTGTTTGGGACAATAAATTGATGGGAAGCTATGGTTTAAACAAAATTAAAGGGCAAGACACTCAAAAATCGGACGATCGATTTGAATTTAACTCACTTTTAGGTAAAAAAGCCAAAGGTTTTTGGTATTATTCTATGTTTTTAAATTTTAAAACGCAATTTACAGACGATTTAAAAAACAATCCATTTTCGTCAGAATTTATGGCACCAGCTTATTTACAAACAGGTCTTGGAATGCTTTGGAAAAAATCAGACGATTTAAAAATAAATATTGCTCCTGCTACAAGTCGTTTTGTATTTGTGATGAAAGATGAGCTCTCCAATATTGGTGCTTTTGGAGTTGATAAAGGTAAAAATGTACGAACCGAATTAGGAGCATCTGTTTCGGGTTATTATAAATTTAAAGCTATGGAAAATGTTTCTGTTGAAAATATCTTAAATTTATATTCTAATTATTTAGAAGATGCTCAAAATGTGGATGTTGATTTTCAATTAAATATTGTGATGAAAATTAACAAATATTTTACAACCAATTTTGCGTATCAAACCATTTACGACGACAATGCTTTTAGGGGCTTGCAAACCCGACAAGTAATTGGTTTAGGGTTAAATTTTAATTTTTAAAACAGTTAAACAACAGTAAATCAGGCAGTTCAAAATTGTTTGAATAGCCTGACTTTTTTCAAAAAAAGCAGTTTTTCTGCTTTGTTATTGCTGTTTTAGTTGTATATTTGTGTATTGTTTTTTATAACTTTATCTTTGTAACAAAGGTTGCCAAAACATGAGTGTTTTTAAGCCTATTTTTGTAAACTAACTAAACATAAATATTTTGAAAACTAAGATTTTAACAATTATTCTTTTTTGTGTCTCGGTCGTCACCGTTGCACAAGATAGATATCAAGGGTCGCATCCTAACCGAGTCTCCGTTGGTATCAATATCATTGACGATACCTTTACCAAAACCCATAAATTGGTAGATGTAACTGCCCAGTGGAACGTTACAAATTTTCCCTCAAAATTTAGTTACGAACGTTGGATTTCTACAAATTTTAGTATAGAAACTTCCGTATCAGTAAATAAATATAAAAAAGGAAAATTAATTGACGGAGCAATAAACCCGAAAGATTTAAATTATTTTGCACTTGATATAAACGCAAAATACGATTTGAACGATTTTATAAATAATAAAATTATTGAAATTGATTATGTATTTGACCCTTATTTAATTGGGGGATTAGGGCAAACAAGTGTGGACGGTTTTCAAACATATACAACGTTTAACTATGGTTTTGGAACTAATCTTTGGTTTGCTTCAGAATCTTGGGATTTCGGAAACTTAAAGAATTTTATAGATAACGCAGGTATTTTTGTTCAAGTACAGGGCAAATCAAGTTTTGCTCAAAAAAAGTTTGGGAACGAGATACAGTATTCTGTGGGTTTAATTTATCGTTTTTAAAAAATCTAATGATTTTAAAAAAGCTCCAAAAATTTGGAGCTTTTTTTATGCGTTTACCCTTTAGAAGTCCCTTTAAAAATCAATTCGATGAATTATTAAAAACATGTTTTATTAATCATTTGATAATACTTTGATAAAATTAAAGTGGGTATTTTTGCAAAAAAATAAACGTATAAAAGTTGGAAAAGCGTAAGGTTGAATTAGTAGTTATCTCGGATGTGCATTTAGGCACTTATGGTTGCCATGCACAAGAATTGTTAGACTATTTAGCAAGCATAAACCCTAAAACACTGGTTTTAAACGGTGATATTGTTGATATTTGGCAGTTCCGAAAGTCCTATTTTCCGCCTGCTCATTTAAAAGTAATTAAAAAAATAATTTCGATGAGTACCAAAGGCACCAAGATATATTACATAACGGGTAATCATGATGAGTTTTTACGAAAATTTACCGATTTGCATCTCGGTAATATTAGTTTATTAGATAAACTGGTTTTGGAATTAAACGATAAAAAAGCGTGGATTTTTCATGGAGATGTTTTTGATGCGTCTATAAATCATACCAAATGGTTAGCAAAATTAGGGGGCTGGGGCTATGATATACTTATTCTATTAAACCGATTGATTAATTGGATTCTAAAAAAAATTGGAAAAGAGCCTTATTCATTATCTAAAAAAATAAAAAGTAATGTAAAGCAAGCTGTTAAATTTATTTCAAATTTTGAAAATACGTGTATCGAATTAGCCATTGATAATAAATTTGAGTATGTCGTTTGTGGGCATATACATGAGCCAAAATTAGAACACATAATCACCGAAAAAGGAAGTGTAATATATTTAAATTCAGGCGATTGGGTTGAAAATCTAACTGCTTTAGAATACCATAAAAAGAAATGGAAAATTTATAAACATACAACAGCCAAAGAATTAGAAAAAATAGAAGATGAAATCCATTTTGAACAAGAAAACAAATTAGCCGAACAATTTATCGAAATTCTTAAAAGCTGAACCTAAAAGTTATGCAAACTACAAAAAATATATTGATTGCTCCGTTAAACTGGGGCTTGGGGCATGCCACCCGTTGCATACCTATTATTAATGCTCTTGAAAATGCTGGTTATACCCCGATCCTTGCATCGGACGGGGCGGCACTTGCCTTGCTACGAAAAGAGTTTCCGCATTTATTGGCTCTTGAGTTACCTAGTTATGAGGTAAAATATGCTAAAAAAGCTTCCCTTTTTTTGATAACTATCCTAAAACAAGTTCCTAAAATTGCTAAAAGCATAAAAGCTGAAAACAAAATTGTTAATCGCTGGATTGATGCCTATAAATTAGTAGGAATTGTTTCGGACAACCGCTTAGGCTGTTATAGTAAACGTGTTCCGAGTGTTATTATAAGCCACCAATTACAAGTTTTGGCAGGTAAAACAACAGGTTTGTCAACCTATTTACATCAATATTTTATAAAAAAATACAGGGAGTGTTGGGTGCCCGATGTTGCTGGTGAAAATAATTTATCGGGCAAATTAGGGCACCTAAAAAACGCTTCGTTTTCTGTAAAATATATAGGAATTATTAGTAGATTTAGCCCAAAAGAAGCTCCAAAGTTGTATGATTTATTAGTGTTGCTTTCGGGGCCCGAACCACAGCGAACCTTATTGGAAGAGTTGCTAAAAAAGCAGCTTAAAAACTACCCTAAAAGAGTGTTATTTGTAAGCGGAGTTATAGAACATAAACAAAAAACTACAACCGAAGGTAATATTACCTATTGTAATTTTTTAACATCAGAAAAATTAGAAGAAGCTATTTTACAATCAGATTTAGTGTTGAGTCGTTCGGGTTATACAACCATTTTAGATTTGGCTAAATTACAAAAAAAAGCGTTTTTTATCCCCACCCCAGGACAATTTGAACAAGAGTATTTAGCCAAACGCCTGCAAGGAAAAAGTATGATTCCGATGGCAAAACAAGATAATTTTAAATTGGAAATGCTCTCAAAAGTTCCTTTTTATAAAGGTTTTGAAGGGTACGATGCTTCTACAAACTGGGACAATTTGTTTAAGGTTTTTGAATGATTTGATTTGTTTAAGGGTGGCTTCTAAAAACGGAATACTACTGTTTCGGTTTTGGAACAATTGCCAAAATCAAAAAAGGTTAAAATTAACATGGTTTCAAGGTGTTTTATAAACTTTTTTCTAATGTAAACGAAAATTCTGAACCTACTCCTACTTCACTCTCTACATAAATTTTTTCGTTGTGGGTTTCGATGATGTGTTTTACAATTGCTAAACCCAAGCCAGAGCCACCTTCTGAACGGGCTCCGCTTTTGTCCACTCTATAAAAGCGTTCAAAAACCCGTTCAAGGTTGTTTTTTTCGATGCCCTCTCCATTATCGGTAATCTGAACAATTATTTTTTGAGGGGTTAAATTTTCAATGCTAACTTCGGTGGTTCCGTTTTCTTTACCATAAGCTATAGAATTGAGTATCAAATTCATAATCACTTGCTGAATTCGTTCAGCATCAGCCATCACCCAAATTGGTTTTCTATAAGTACGGTCAAATGTTAAGGTAATATTTTTTAAAAGAGCTTTCATTTCGAGCAATTCAAACACATTCCGAACGATTTCAACAATGTTAAATTTTTCTTTATAAATGGTTAGTATTCCGTTTTCTAATTTAGAAATCATATCTAAATCTTTCACAATATGAATAAGTCTTTCTACGCTTTTTTCGGCACGCTGTAGGTATTTTTTTCGAACGTTTTTGTCGTCCATAGCACCATCTAACAAGGTTAAAAGATAGCTTTGAATGGTAAAAAGTGGTGTTTTTAGTTCGTGTGAAACATTGCCTAAAAATTCTCTTCGATATTCTTCTCGGATTTTAAAATCTTCGATTTCTATTTTTTTCTGGGTTGCAAACGTTTGAATATCATTTAATAAGCTTTGCATATCAGTTGTAATAGTTTGGTTTCGAAAGGGGCTATTTTCTAACAACGATACGTTATTATATATTTTTTGCACCCTTTTGTAAATAAAATGTTCAACCCGATATTGAATTATATAAAAAGAAAAAACGGATAAACCAAGTAAGAAAAAAAAGATAACCCACAGGTTTATGGGTTTAAAAAACAGATACAATATCCCTAATAAAAATGTAGAAAAAAGAACAATGTAAAATGTTGATTTAAAAGCAAATTTATATGTTTTTTTATACTTTAAAATCATTTAAAATTCAATTTTATAACCTACTCCTTTGATAGTTTTAAAAAAATCGTCTCCAATTTTTTCTCTAAGTTTTCGGATATGAACATCAATGGTTCTACCTCCCACAACCACTTCGTTGCCCCAAACTTTATCTAAAATTTCGTCACGTTTAAATACTTTTCCTGGTTTTGTAGCTAATAAATAGAGTAATTCAAATTCTTTTCTAGGTAAAATAATTTCTTGATTATCTTTTAATATTTTATATTCTTCTCTGTTTATGGTAATGTTTCCTATAACAATTATACTTGTGTTTTCAGATACAGTTGTTTTTAGGCGTCTTAAAAGTGCTTTTACTTTGGTTACTAATAATTTTGGTTTGATGGGTTTTGTTATATAGTCATCTGCACCAGCTTCAAAACCAGCCACTTGTGAATAGTCTTCGTTTCGGGCAGTTAAAAAAGCAATAATTGTTTCTTCGGTTTCTGGGTTTTGTCTAATTTTTTCACACGCTTCGATACCATCCATTATAGGCATCATAACGTCTAGCAAAATAAGGTGAGGAATTGTTTTTTTTGCAATTTCTACTGCAATTTTACCGTTTTGTGCCGTAAAAACTTGATAGCCTTCTTGCTCTAAATTATATCCTATAACTTCTAAAATATCTGGTTCATCATCAACCAGAAGTATTTTAATATCCTTTTTTTTCATAAAAACTTGTGTTATTCGGAGGGTAAAATTAACAATAAAATTAGGTTCAACAATAAGTTTACATAAAAATAACATCGTAACATTTTAATAACATTTACAAAACACAACAATATTTTTAGTTTTAATTTATAATAACACTAAGGTGGGTTATTTGCAAAAAAATATACTTAATTAAAATGAAAAAACTATTATTTATAATTGTTCCAATTTTTGTAAGCTCACTGGCTTTTGCACAGCAAAAAGGAACACTTACAGGAACCATAACCGACAGAGAAAACAACAACGAGCCTCTGCCTTATGCGTCTGTAATGATAAAAGGTTCAAAGAACGGAACAATAACAAACGACTCTGGCAATTATGAACTAAAAGTGGCCGAAGGTAGTCATATTTTACAAATAAGTTTTGTGGGCTACGAAACGGTTGAATTAAATGTTACTGTTAAGGCAAATGAAACAAAAATTGTAAACTATGCCATGGGTGGTAGTGGTTTACAGATAAAAGAAGTTGAAATTGTACATACCACCAACAAAGAATCTGAAACAGCGTTGTTGCAAGAACAACAAAAAGCAGCTGAAATTAAACAAAGTATGGGTGCACAAGAACTTTCTCGAAAAGGAATAAGCAATGTAGCAGAAGGACTTACAAAAGTTACAGGTTTTACAAAGGTCGAATCAAGAGGTTTATTTGTGAGAGGTTTAGAAGATAGATATAATAATTTACTAATCAATGGTTTAGCAGTTCCTTCTAACAGCCCATTTAAAAAAATAGTTCCATTAGAACAGTTTCCTACCGATGTGGTGGGCTATATGGACATTTTTAAAACATTTTCTTCCGAAACTTATGGGGATTTTGCAGGTGGAACCATAAATATTAACACAAGCCAACCTACGAATAGTACCACAAAAATTAGCTACGGAGTGGGATATGCCAAGCAAAATAATTTTACAGATTTTTTAATTGCTTACGATGCCAATAATAACCAAACTTTTTTTGGTTTTAACGGACAAGATAGAGCCTTGCCTAAAGCATTTGGAAGTTCACCAGCTGCTGTAACCTATAATAAATTTGGGTCGAACTGGAATGTTGATGAAATAAAAACACCTTTAAATCAAAGTTTTGGCATTAGCAACACAGGAACAATTAGTCCAAAATTTCGATATATTTTTTCAATGAATTTTGATAATAGTTATCAAATTAAAAAAGGTTTTGACCGAACTTTTTACCAAGGACAAGGTATTTACGATAATAATTTTGTAAAAAGTGAATATACTTTTGATACCCAAAGTTCAGCATTAGCTGGTGTATATTTTAAAACCAAAAAATTTAATTTGAATACCGTTGGTTTATTTATCAGGAATACAAAAAATACAATAAAAGATCAGTGGGGATATACCCGAAATCAGGTGCAAAACCCCAATCAATACATCCGATTAAATCAGTTAGATATTTCAAACTACTTCGTAGGGCAAGTATTCGGAAACTATAAATTTAACGATAAAAATAATTTTGACTACGGCTTTTCATATACCAAAACAACTTTTGACCAGCCCGACCGCAAGTTTATTGATGCCATTAAAATAAACGAACAAACCTATCAAACAACCTATGGGGGCAATCATTTAATTCGTCAGTTTTTAGACATTGATAATGGCTATTATTTTTCAGGAAAATTAGTTTATACAAGAGCTTTCGGAAACAACCAGCAACATAAAATTTCAGCAGGATACAACGGATATGCCAGCGAACTAAATTCGATTTTTAGGTTTGTTTCAGGCGTGCCAAATACTTCGAGCACAGCAATTGTAAATATTAATTCAATAGATGCTACTTTAAACCAAGATATTATTAACTCAGTATTTAGATACGAAGAAGGCTCCAATGCGGAATATAAAAACATTATTATAAAAGAAGTAAATGCTGGATTTATAAATGGTTTCTATAAATTTTCTGATAATTTTGAACTAACGGCAGGCATTCGGTTCGAGAACTTTAACAGAACCTTAAAATACCGAACCATAAGCAACTCAATAACTGATAAAATGTTGAATAGAGTTTATGAAAAAAGTTATGTATTACCTTCCTTAAACCTTAAATATAAACTAAACGAACGAAACAATCTCCGAATTGCATTCGGAAAAACAATAACACAAGGAACCGATGCAGAAGTTATACCTATTGATTATATAGATGCCGATGGAACTTCTATAACTGGAAATTCAATACTTAAAAATTCTGAAAATTTACTTTTAGATGCTAAATATGAATTTTTTCCTTCAAAATCAGAACTTGTAGCAGTTACAATTTTCGGAAAAAACATAACCAATCCTATCGAACGTGTACTAGAACATTCTGGCACAGGTGCTGGGCAAATTATCACGTTTGATAACAACAAAGAAGCTGTTTTATATGGCTTAGAAACCGAATTTATAGTAAAATTAGATCGCTTATCAAATGCTTTGTCTAATTTTTCGTGGGGCATGAATGCTTCGTTTATGAAAACCGATGTAACCGTTGCCAACACACCCGAACGTGCTTTTGATACCTTTAAAAATAGAGAACTTCAAGGAGCTTCTAATTGGTTGTTAAACACAGATATAAAATATGAATTTGATTTTTCAACTACTTGGAAAAACACAACATCTTTCGTATATGCAGTAAATGGAAAACGAATTTATGCAACAGGTGTAGCCGGAAACGACCACATTTACGAAAGTCCTTTTCATAATTTAGATTTTGTTTGGACAACCAATTACAACAAAAAATGGGATGTAAAATTATCCGTTGACAACATTTTAAACGATACCTATAAAAAAGAGTTAGGAAAAAACAACAAATTTTTTATTTCAGAAGAATCAGTAATCTTAACCAATTATAAAAGAGGCACTGAATTTTCAATGAAAGTAACCTATAGTTTTTAACAATTTTATTACACACTACAAATAATTAATAAACACAAAGATAACACATTCATAAGTTTACCATTAACTTTTGATAATATAACAACTATACTTTTACCTTAAATAATTAAATTTTAAAAACATGAAAAAAACAATTTTAAGTCTAGCAATTTTAGCTTCTGTATTTGTTGGTTGCACAAACAACGATAACGAAGAAAACAACACAAAAACACCCATAGTAGGTGAAATAACAGGCGATATTACAGCCAACAAAACGTATGCGTATGGTACATACACCTTGAAAGGAATTGTAAAAATCCAAAGTGGAGTAACCGTTACCTTTGATGCTGGTTCAACCATCACTGCAGATAAAACAGATGGAGTAGATGCTTTGGTGGTTTTAAACGGAGGAAAACTAATCATGAATGGCACAGCAAGCGAACCAATTATTACTACCGAAAAATCGAAAGTACCAGGCTCATGGGGAGGTATCATTATGTATGGTGATGCACCCATTGTGGGAGCAGCAGGGGTTACAACTGCCACATCTGAAGATGGTTTAGGATTGTCTTATGGAGGAACCAATGCAACACACAATGGAGGAATTTTACGATATGTTCGGGTTGAATATGCAGGCAAAAAAATTACCGATGGAACTTCAGAAATGAATGGGTTTTCGTTCTATTCAGTAGGCTCTGGAACCATTTTAGAAAACTTAGTATCCTATAAAGGAGCAGATGATGGCTACGAATTTTACGGAGGAACCGTGAGTTTAAAAAATGCAATTTCGTATGGTAATAGTGATGACTCGTTCGACTGGCAAGATGGCTGGAAAGGACAAGAAAGCAGCAATTGGTATGCCTATCAAGTAGGAACGGGTAATTATGGTATGGAAATAGAAGCCAAAAGTTATAACAATGCCTTTTACCCTAAAGTAACCAATATAACCCTAAAAAGAGCAGCAGGAACGCAAACCGAAGGGGGATCTTCAGCTGCAGAATATGATGCTATTCAATTTAAAAAAGAAGGGAACGGAGAGTACTCAAATATTGTAATTTCTGGTTATACGACCGATCCTTCTGCAGTAGCCGTTCGTATTCAAGATGCCAATACAAACACAAACCAAGTAAACGGTAATAAAATTAAACTATTAAACATAAAAATTAACGATGGAACACCCAACTATGCAGCTGCAGGAACAGCCTTTACAGTAACCTTTCCAGCGGCTAATTTTACCACAAGCACCACTGCCACAGGAGCATCTTTAACAGCTGGCAACTGGGCAACTGCCGAAGGGGTAAATTTATTGCAATAATTTTTAAATTAGAAAGTAGAAGTTAGAAATAGTATTTCTTTTATACATATAAATATCCCCGAAACCTCTTTGCAAGTTTGCAACAGGCTTTCGGGGATATTTTTTTAGAGTTACATAACCGCAGAGAGCAATTTATTGTTTCTAAAACCTTCCTGCAAGTTTGCAACAGGCTTTCGGAAGTGTTTGTTTAAAAATAGTTAGTTACAGATAAGCAATATAGAACCAAAAAATTTCTAATTTCTAATTTTTTAATTTTATGGCTTAACAATAACTTAACATTTTGTTAAAATTCAAATTTGAGTTTGTTAAATTTTCATTATATTTTTGCACTTATAAAAATAATATGAAAAGTTTAACAACTATATGGTCAAAAAACAATTTTCTTATCACAAACAATAAGAACGTGGTTTTTGTCCCTAAAAAAGAGGCTATCTGTGGAAGATAGCCTCTTTTTTTTTGATAATTTTTTGATAATTTTTTACTAATTTAATTTTTTAACTATGAAAAAAACTCTTTTTCTTTGGCTGATAACATTATCGGCAACAATTTCGGGTTTTTCACAAGTAACTACTGCTAATATGGCTGGTTATGTGAATGACAGTAACAATCAACCCTTAACAGGTGCAAATGTGGTTGCACTTCATACCCCAACCGGTAGTAAATACGGAGCTGTAACCAATGAAGATGGTAAATTTACCATTTTAAATATGCGTGTAGGTGGTCCTTATACCATAAAAGTATCTTATGTAGGGTATCAAGACGCTGCTACAGAAGGAATTATGTTAGATTTAGGTAAAACGGAACAAGTAAGCATTGTATTAACCTCAAACGACAACCAACTAAAAGAAGTTGTGGTTACAGGCACAAGTTCAGGTGTTTTTTCAGGGAATAAAACAGGAGCTGTAACAAGTGTAGGTAAACGAGAACTCACTCAATTACCAACCATTAGCCGTTCAGCGGCCGATTTTACTCGGCTAGATCCTTCTTCATCCAACGGCTCTTTTGCAGGAAGAAACGATCAATTCAACAATTATACTCTTAATGGTGCTATTTTTAATAATCCTTTCGGGTTAGATGCTGCTACACCAGGCGGACAAACCGATGCTCAACCCATCTCATTAGATGCTATCGAACAAATATCAGTAGCAACAGCTCCGTATGATGTTACTATGGCTGGTTTTACAGGAGCGTCTATAAATGCTGTTACAAAATCAGGAACTAATAAAATTACTGGAACAGCCTATTCTTTTTATAGAAATCAAGATTTTACGGGCGATAAAATTAAGAACGAAAGTATTTTTGTTCCAAAATTAGAGCAAGTTCAAAGCGGATTCAGCATAGGGCTTCCAATTGTTAAAAATAAATTATTTGTTTTTGGTAATTTTGAAATTGATAATCGGTCAGATTTAGGGTCAAGTTATATTGCTAATAATGGAGACGCTACAACATCTATAAACGAATCAAGAGTATTACTTTCAGATTTGTTAGCCGTTCAAAGCGGATTAAGAAACATAGGCTACGATCCAGGATCATTTGAAGGCTTTTCTCATCTTTCAGAATCTAAAAAAGGAATTATAAAGCTTGACTGGAACATTAATGATAATCATAAATTAGCATTTATATATAATTTTTTAGATGCATCTAAAGAAAAACCAGCACATCCAACAGCTATTTTCAGACGAGGACCTGATGCAAATACTCTTCAATTTGAAAAATCAGGATATAAAATTAACAATATTTTAAACTCTTTTTTAATTGAATTAAATTCAAAATTTTCAGACAATATATCTAATAAATTTCAAGCAGGATATACTTTGTTTGATGATTCGAGAAATCCGTTTTCAACACCGGCACCTGTAATTACAATAACAAAAAATGGTTCACCATATATTATTGCTGGTCATGAGCCTTTTTCTATACACAACACTTTAGATCAAAAAGTATTTCAAATAACCAATAATTTAAACTATATTTTGGGTAAAAATACTTTTACAATTGGTGGTTCGTTTGAAAAATTTCAATTTAAAAATTCTTTCAATTTAAAAGGTTATGGTTTTGATGTTTTTGGAAGTGTAGATATAAATAATTTTGCAGCCAACTTACCTTATTACCAAACTGCTTTATTAAATGCACAAAACACTTACAACACTAAAAACCAAATTGAACCCGGAACAAATGGAGGATGGAATTTAGCTGAAATTAATGTAGGGCAATTATCATTTTATGCACAAGATGAAATTAGTATAACGAATAATATTAAAGTAACCGCAGGAATCAGAATTGATAAACCTATGTATTTTGACACCTCTGAAATGGCTCAAAAATTTATTGATACCGATAATTCTGAAGGATACTTACCAAACATTACTTATTATAATCCAAATACCTTAGCAGAAGTAAAATTTGACTCAACAAAAATGCCGAGCGATGCAATTTTATTTTCTCCACGGATAGGTTTTAATATAGATGTTAAAGGAGATAAAACAGCACAAGTTAGAGGAGGTTCGGGCTTATTTACTGGTAAATTTCCTTTTGTTTGGATAGGCAATCAAGTGAGTGGAATAGATCCTTTTTTCTACCAAGTAGTTGATAACGATTTTAAATTTCCCCAAGTATGGAGAACAAGCTTAGGTTTTGACCAAAAGTTTAAAAACAACTTAATCCTTTCTGTTGATATGTCATATAATAAAGATATTAACGGAGTTCATGTTCAAAATTGGGGGCTTAAAAAACCTACTCAAACAGTAGCCGATGGAAGTAACAGACCATATTATGGAAACGTAGTGCCTGACGGAACAAACGATTATGGGATTTGGACTGATTATGGTTTTCCAGTACGTTCTAATGCATATGTTTTAACAAACACTGACAAAGGAAGTGCTTTTAATACAAGTATTAAAATACAAAAAACATTTGAAAACGGTTTATATACAAGTTTTGCTTATAATTATTTAGATTCAAAAGATGTAAACTCTATTGAAGCAGAAATTACGGGTGATGCATTCGCTTTTAATCCTGCAAAAGGAAATGTAAACGATGCAACTTTATCCAACTCAAAATATGGAGATAAACACAGGTTTATAGGAGTAGCATCTAAAAAATGGAACTACGGAAATGGCAAATGGAGTACCACCCTTTCTACATTCTTTGAATATGCACAAGGCGGCAGATTTAGTTATACATATGGAGGTGATATTAACAACGATGGAGCAGGAGGGAATGATTTATTATACGTGCCAACAAAAGCACAAATTGCAACCATGAACTTTGCAAATCCAGCACAAGCACAAGCTTTTGACAATTATATTGATCAAGATGATTATCTAAAAGAAATGAGAGGAAGATTTACAGACAGATACGGAGCTTTAGCACCTTGGAGAAATCGTTGGGATTTAAAACTATTACAAGATTATAACTTTAATGTAGGTAGTGGAAAAACAAATACCATTCAATTCAGTATCGACGTTCTTAATTTAGGAAACTTACTAAATTCAGATTGGGGGCTTGTTCAAGTGCCTACAAGCGTTCAGCCTGTAGGGGTAAGTGTTAATCCTAATACGAAAGTACCTACTTTCACTTTTAACGGAAATCAAAAAACATTCAATTATGACACGTCTTTAAATTCTCGTTGGCAAGCACAATTCGGAATACGATATATATTTTAATACTTATTTTTAGTTAGTTAAAAAGCTATCAGAAAACTTTTCTGATAGCTTTTTTTGTTTTTAAAAAAGAATAGAAAAATAATTTATTTTTTTAAAAAGGGACTTCTAAAAAGAACTCTTTGTAATAAACCCAGATTGCCCATTAGTTTTCATAACAAAATCTAATGCGTAATCTGGGATAAAAACCAATTTTTAGAAGTCCCTTAAATTAAAAAGCCTTTAACACATTATTTGTAAATGTTTAAAGGCTTTTTTGTGCGGGTGATAGGACTCGAACCTACACACCTTGCGGCACCAGATCCTAAGTCTGGCGTGTCTACCAATTTCACCACACCCGCTTAGGTATTTTCATTTTTGAGATCGCAAATATACATATTTTTATAAAACAAAAATTTGTAAACTTAAAAAATATTAAAAATTACGCTAAAAGTTTTTTAACTAAACCAGAAATGGTTTTTCCATCGGCTTTGCCCGCCAATTCTTTGTTGGCTAAAGCCATTACTTGCCCCATTGCTTGCATCCCCGAAAAATTGTTTTTGGTTATTATTTTTGAAATTATTTGTTCTACCTCTGTTTCAGAAAGTTGTTCAGGTAAAAATTGTTCAATAATTTTTATTTGTGCCAGTTCTAGTTCGGCTAAATCGAGACGATTTTGTTGCTCATAAATCGTAGCACTATCTTTTCGTTGTTTTACCAATCGTTGTAATAGTTTTATTTCATCTTCTTCCGAAATTTCTTCTTTAGCACCGCTTTCAGTTTGGGCTAACAAAATGCTTGATTTTATAGCTCGTAAGGACTCTAAAGCAACACCATCTTTCGCTTTCATAGCGATTTTCATAGCTTCCATTATTTGTGTTGATAAACTCATACTATTATTTTGTTTAATGATTTAGAACTGCAAAAATATAGAAATTATATCAATTCTGTTATTTTTTTGAAGCGCTATTGAACTATTTGGCTCTATATTGTTTATAGTGGATATTTTTTTAGATAACAAAAAGAGGCTTTCGTTGTTATAAAAAGCCTCTTTGAATAGAAAATTATTTTTAAAAATTATTTTTTCTTTTTGCCTCCTTTTTCTGCTTTTGCAGCTTCTTGAGCAGCTTTCATAGCAGCACGAGAAACACGAACTTGACAAACAACTGTATTATCAGGATTTAAAATTTTGAAATTATCAACAGGTAATTTTGTTACATATAATTTGTTACCCATTTCAAGGTTTGAAATGTCTGCCTCTACAAAATCGGGTAGGTTTTTAGGCAATGCTTTTACTTTTAGTTTACGAACATTTAATCGTAAGGTACCTCCAGCCATTACACCTTTAGAATTTCCTACAATTTTTACAGGAACTTCCATCATAATTTCTTTGTTTTCGTCTAATTGATAAAAATCTATATGAAGAATTTTATCCGAAACTGGGTGAAACTGAATGTCTTGCAAAATTCCGTTAAAGGTTTTTCCGTTGCCAAGGTCAATTACAACTGTGTGTACGTTAGGGGTGTAAACCAAGTTTTTAAATGCTTTTTCTTCTGCTGCAAAATGAACTGGTGCACTTCCTCCGTATAACACGCAAGGTACCATTCCAGCATCACGTAGTTTGCGAGTTGCAGCTTTTCCTACGTTTTCTCTTTCAGATCCATTGATCGTAATTGATTTCATTTGTTAATAAATTAGGGTTAATAAATATTTATAATAAAAAATTAGAACTTATTGAGGTGTTTTCCTGAACCCTGTGCATTACATCTGCAAAAAGTGGAGCACAACTCACAACTTTTATTTTTTTTGATTCTTTTTTTACAAGTATTGAATCTGTTATAATCAGTTCGGCTAAGGTTGATTTTTCTATTTTTTCAACAGCATTTCCTGATAAAATTGCGTGTGTGCATAGAGCACGAACACTCAAGGCTCCTTTTTCCACCATCATATCGGCTGCTTTTGCTAATGTGCTACCTGTATCAATCATATCATCCACCAAAACTACGTTTTTACCTTTTACATTTCCTATGAGCTCCATTGTGCTTATTTGGTTTGCCGCTTTTCGTTGTTTATAACAAATTACAACGTCTGATTTTAAGAATTTTGAATATGCATACGCTCTTTTAGAACCTCCCATATCTGGTGATGCAATAGTTAAATTTTCAATGTTTTGTTCTCGTAAATACGGAACAAAAATAGTCGCTGCAAACAAATGATCTACTGGTTTTTCAAAAAAACCTTGTATTTGATCAGTATGCAAATCCATAGTCATAATTCGTGTCGCTCCTGCTGTTTCGAGCATCATTGCAACTAATTTTGCACCTATTGGAACTCTTGGTTTGTCTTTTCTGTCCTGTCTTGCCCAGCCAAAATACGGAAGCACGGCTGTTATATGCCTTGCAGAAGCACGTTTAGCGGCATCAATCATCAGCAAAAGTTCCATTAAATTATCAGCCGAAGGAACTGTTGAACAAACTAAAAAAACGCGTATTCCTCGTATTGATTCTTCAAATGAGGGCTGAAATTCACCATCACTAAATTTGGATAAAACCATTTTTCCCAATGGAATACCATAATTTTCTGCAATTTTCTCAGCAAGAACGATACTATTTGAAGTAGCGAATATTTTTGCTTGGGGCTCCATCAGATTTATTGAGCGATCATTAAAAGGTTGTTGTGTTTTTTATTTGGGGGCAAATTTAATATCTTTTTTGGAATATTTATAATATATTTGTTTTATTTTTAAAAAATACGTTATACATTTGCATTCCTAAAAAATAATGAAATGCCCGGATGGCGGAATTGGTAGACGCGCACGACTCAAACTCGTGTCTTTCGGGGTGTGGGTTCGATTCCCACTCCGGGTACAAACCTCTATATAGTTGTTAAGATTATATAGAGGTTTTTTTGTGATAGAGGATAAGCTGTAAGCAAAATTTTTAAGCATCTTTTTATTATATTTGCCTTTACTAAATCTGACGGCAATAGTAGTGCATTTAAAAAAGCACAAAACACAACAACCTATAAAATATAAAAAAAAATACTTATATATATTCATCGGGTTAATAACTTATTTTTTTTAAAAAAAATGACGACACTTGTAACCGATTTTAACGACTATCGTTCAAAAATGAACGAAAAATTATTGGCTGATAACAATAAAATTATCAAACGAATATTTAATTTAGATACGAATACCTATACCGAGGGGGCTTTGGATGTGAAAACCAAAGAGCTTTTGGGTTTAGTGGCTTCGGCTGTGCTTCGGTGTGATGATTGTATTAAATATCATTTGCAAACAAGTTTTAAAATTGGTTTAACTAAAGAAGAGGTTATGGAAGCCTTAAGTGTAGCCACTTTGGTAGGTGGAACTATTGTAATACCTCATCTACGAAGAGCTTACGAGTTTTGGGAGGCATTAGAAGAACAAAAAAGAGAATAATTGGTTTGGGTTTTAAAAAAGGCAAAAAAAGAGGCACCTCTAAAAGTGCCTCTAAAAATATAATTATCTATCGTCCTCTTTTTTAAACGGACGCAGTGTATGCCCAGTATAAATTTGTCTTGGCCGTCCGATAGGTTCTTTGTTTAATCGCATTTCTTTCCATTGAGCTATCCATCCTGGCAATCGTCCAATTGCAAACAATACGGTAAACATTTCAGTAGGTATTCCTATGGCACGGTATATAATTCCTGAATAAAAATCCACATTTGGATATAGATTTCTTGATTTGAAATACTCATCTTCTAAAGCAACTTTTTCAAGTTTTTTAGCAATTTCTAAAATTGGATCGTTTACACCTAGGGTTGAAAGCACATCATCTGCCGCTTTTTTAATAATGGTTGCACGAGGGTCAAAGTTTTTATAAACTCTGTGCCCAAAGCCCATCAATCGGAACGAATCGTTTTTATCTTTTGCTTTTAAGATGTATTTTTCTACATCGCCTCCGTTGTCTCGTATTTCTTCAAGCATTTCTAAAACGGCTTGGTTTGCTCCTCCATGTAGTGGTCCCCAAAGTGCAGAAACTCCTGCCGAAATAGAAGCAAACAAGCCTGCATGAGACGAGCCCACAATCCGAACGGTTGAAGTTGAGCAATTTTGCTCATGATCAGCATGTAAAATAAATAATTTTGCTAAGGCTTTTACAATGGTTCTATCAATAGTATATGGTTCTGTAGGTAGTGCAAACATAAGGTGCATAAAATTAGTAACATAGCCTTTGGTATTATCGTAATAATTAAGAGGATAGCCCATCATTTTTCGATACGTCCAAGTTGCAATTACTAAAAATTTACCCATTGTTTTACACACAGCTTCAAACATTTCTTTTTCGTTGTGAGGGTTTACAGGTTTTGGGTTAAAAGCTGTTAAAGCACTAGTTAAAGAAGATAAAACCCCCATTGGGTGCGCTGTTTTGGGAAAACCATCTAAAATATTTTTCATCTCTTCGTTTACAAGTGTGTATTTGTTGATGGTTTTTTTAAAGTGCTGTAGCTCTACTTTTGTTGGTAATTCACCAAAAATAACTAAATAGGCAACCTCTACAAACGAAGCCTTGTCTGCTAATTCTTCAATAGCATAGCCTCGATAGCGCAAAACACCCTCTTCTCCATCTAAAAAAGTAATTTCGCTTACACACGAACCCGAGTTTTTATAACCCGGATCAAGAGTTATAGCACCTGTGGCACTTCGTAATTTATCAATATCAATGGCTACTTCGTTTTCGGTTCCAACTATAATTGGGAACTCGTATCGTTTGCCATCTAACTCTAAAAAAGCTGTTTTTGACATAATATTTTATTTAAAATGTATAATAATTTATTGAACTCCCAAAGTTAGAAATAAAAATTAATATTTTTTTATAAATTTCAAAAAAAAAATTGGTTAATTTTTTTTGAGGCGCTATTGAATTATTTGACTCTATATTGTTTGTAGTGGGTATTTTTTTATAGGGGACTTCTAAAAAATGATTTTCTAATGGGAATTTGTAATTTTTAAGAAGTATAAAGCAAAATTTAAAAAAGAACCGCAGGCGTAGCTGTAGTTATGATGATGACGATTTTAAATTTTAACATAGATTACACATTAGAGTTCTATTACAAACTAAATCTAATGCGTACTATAGGTTTAATATACTGCCTAATACAACTTTATAAATATTTGATAAACCTAAATGTTTTTCGGGTGTTTAAATAGTCTAAATCATTATCAAAACTATATGCCTCCCGTTCAAATGAAATATTTTTATAGGCTTTATTTTTGTTTTTATAAATCGCTAACTTCACTAAAAACTCTACAAAATACCAAATATAAAAAGGTAAAATTAAAAGCTCTATTTGTTGTTGTAAATGTATCTTTTCGTGGTTAAGTAATATTTTATTGTTGATGTCTGCTCTATGTTTTAAAAGCACGAATGGAAAAAGGGTAATCCCTCGAATGTTCTTAGGAAGTAAATATTTGGTTATAAATACAATCATTTTTTAAGTACAATTGATAGCATACATTTTTAAAATTAAAAATTTAGTTACTTTTGTAACCTATGAAAGAGCAAATTTCAGAAAATAAATTGATAAAAGGTGAAGATTTTTATTATTCTGAACTAGGATACAAAGTTTTTACCGAAAAATACCACCTAAAACGTGGGTATTGTTGCAGAAGCGGTTGCAAGCACTGCCCCTATGGATTTAACCCTAAAACAGCCGAAATAAATAAAAAGAAATGAACAACAATGATGTTTTAAAAAAACTACGGGTTGCCCTGCAGCTCCGAGACGAACAAATCGTAGAAATTTTAAACTTAGTAAATTTTCGAATTTCAAAAGGAGAAATTGGCAATTTTTGCCGCTCCGAAGCACACGAAAAATACATGGAATGTGGAGACCAAGTGCTTAGAAATTTCTTAAACGGATTAGTGATATACCTCAGAGGAACCAAAGAAAAACCCAAAAACCCCCACGAAGTTTTACTGAAAAATTTTACTGATAGAACAGAATTACTTTCTAAAGAAAAAAAATAGACGTTTAAATTTATACTTAAAAATTGATGACCTTCCAAGAACTTATAAAACAAGGTATTCCTGCTGAATTACCACAGCCGAAACCCTACAACACTTTGGTAAATCATGCTCCTAAAAGGAAAGAAATTTTAACCGAAACTGAAAAAAAATTAGCTCTAAAAAATGCTTTACGATATTTTGACCCCAAGCATCATGCAACGCTTTTGCCCGAGTTTAAAAATGAATTAGAAACCTACGGACGTATTTATATGTATCGGTTTATGCCCGATTATGCCATTTATGCCCGCCCCGTTGCCGAATATCCTGCAAAAACACCTCAAGCAGCAGCTATTATGCTGATGATTCAAAATAATTTAGACCACAAAGTAGCACAACATCCACATGAACTAATCACGTATGGAGGTAATGGAGCAGTATTTCAAAATTGGGCACAATACCTCTTAACCATGCAATATTTATCGGAAATGACCGATGAACAAACCTTAGTTATGTATTCGGGTCATCCGATGGGGCTTTTTCCATCACATAAAAATGCTCCAAGAGTGGTAGTAACGAACGGAATGGTTATTCCAAATTATTCAAAACCAGACGATTGGGAACGGATGAACGCACTCGGAGTAAGCCAATATGGGCAAATGACAGCCGGAAGTTATATGTATATTGGCCCACAAGGCATCGTGCACGGAACAACGATAACCGTTATGAACGCTCTTCGGAAAATTAGCCTCACCTCAACCCTCTCTAAAGGAGTAAGAGCCGAAAGCAGTCCATTATTTGTAACTTCTGGTTTAGGAGGTATGAGCGGAGCACAGCCCAAAGCAGGAAATATTGCGGGTTGTATTACCGTATGTGCCGAAGTGAACCCTAAAATTACCAAAATAAGACACGAACAAAAATGGGTAGATGAAATTATTGATAATTTAGACGATTTAGTTACTCGTGTAAAACAAGCCAAAGCACAAAAAGAAGTAGTTTCTATAGCTTTTTTAGGGAATATTGTAGATGTTTGGGAATGTTTTTATACCGAAAATATTTATATAGATTTAGGTTCCGACCAAACATCGTTGCACAACCCTTGGGCAGGAGGCTATTATCCTGTTGATTTATCATTTGAAGAAGCCAACGAACTAATGGCAAACAATCCTGAAATTTTTAAAGTCAAAGTGCAAGAATCATTAAAAAGACAAGTAGATGCTATAAACAAACATACTGCTAAAGGAACTTATTTTTTTGATTATGGTAATGCGTTTTTATTAGAAGCTAGCCGAGCAGGAGCTGCTGTTTTTGCAGAAAACCAACTCGATTTTAGGTATAAAAGTTATGTGCAAGATATTATGGGTCCTATGTGTTTTGATTATGGTTTCGGACCCTTCCGATGGGTGTGTTGTTCTGGCAAACCCGAAGATTTAGCCAAAACCGATGCTATTGCTTGTGAAGTATTAGAAAAAATAGCTATTTCAGCACCTATTGAAATCCAACAACAAATAAATGATAATATTAAGTGGATAAAAGAAGCACAAAAAAACAACTTGGTTGTAGGTTCGCAAGCCCGAATTTTATATGCAGATGCTGAAGGACGTATAAAAATTGCCGAAGCCTTTAATCAAGCTATTGCTAAAGGAGAAATAGGCTATGTAGTTTTAGGGAGAGATCATCACGATGTTTCTGGGACAGATTCTCCTTATCGCGAAACCTCTAATATTTATGATGGTTCGCAATTTACAGCCGATATGGCTATCCATAATGTGATTGGGGATAGTTTTAGAGGAGCCACATGGGTTTCTATACACAATGGAGGGGGTGTAGGCTGGGGAGAAGTTATCAACGGAGGTTTTGGAATGCTTTTAGACGGCACACCAGAGGCATCAGAACGATTACAAAATATGCTTTTTTGGGATGTAAACAACGGAATTTCACGAAGAAGTTGGGCTCGAAATGATGGGGCTATTTTTGCTATAAAACGCGCTATGGAACATAATCCAAACTTAAAAGTTACGTTGCCAAACTTGGTTGATGAGGACGATTTTAAATTTTAACGAACTAATTTTAAAAAGAACTTTTTGTAATAAAAATGAATTTTTAGCAGTCCCCTTAATAAATTAAAAGAGAAAAACAAGTGCAATAAAGTAGCAAAAAACAAAAATTAAAATTACATTAAAAACAAATTAGTTAAAACAATAAAAAAAGTATGCAAAATTTACAACAAACCATCGAAAATGCTTGGGAAAACCGAGAATTATTAAAAGAAGAAGCTACCATAAACGCTATAAAAGAAATAATTTTTAGGCTCGATTCGGGTGTTTTACGAGTAGCCGAACCCAACCCCGAGGCAACAGGAAAGTGGCAGGTGAACGAATGGGTTAAAAAAGCAGTGGTGATGTATTTTCCTATCCAAAAAATGGAGACACACGAGGTTGGTATCTTTGAATATCATGATAAAATGCTTCTTAAAACAGGCTATGCCGAAAAAGGAATTCGGGTGGTGCCACCAGCTACGGCTCGGTATGGAGCGTATATTTCAAAAGGGGTTATTTTGATGCCCAGTTATGTAAATATTGGAGCCTATGTAGATGCAGGAACGATGGTAGATACGTGGGCAACCGTAGGCAGTTGTGCACAAATTGGTAAAGATGTTCATTTGAGCGGAGGTGTGGGTATTGGAGGAGTGTTAGAACCCTTGCAGGCAGCCCCTGTTATTATTGAAGAAGGGGCTTTTATAGGCTCTCGATGTATTGTGGTAGAAGGTGTTCGGGTGGAAAAAGAAGCGGTTTTAGGAGCTAATGTGGTGCTTACGGCTTCTACCAAAATTATTGACGTTACGAGCGAAAAACCAATAGAATATAAAGGGTATGTACCAGCCCGAAGCGTAGTAATACCAGGTAGTTATACCAAAGAATTTGCAGCAGGAAGTTATCAAGTGCCTTGTGCTTTGATCATCGGGCAACGAAAACCATCAACCGATTTAAAAACCTCGTTAAACGAGGCTCTTCGAGAGTATGATGTAGCTGTTTAAGGTTATAGGAGGCTGTCTAAAAATATATTTTTAGTAGCCCTTTATTTTTTGTCGTTTTTTTGTTTGTTAAGTTGGTCAATTGGGGTTATACTCTCGAATGATGGAGGAATAATTTCCTTGCCCGTATTGTCTATAAAGCCATATAAACTATTGTATTTTACAAGTGCCCAATTTTTTTTACGAAGTCCAAATTTTTCAATCTCTCTATATTTAACGGTTACAATTTCTTTTCCTGTTTCATAAGAAATGAAACCAAATAAATCGCCTATTTGAACCTTAGCCCAATCTTTTTTATACTCTCCAAATAGGAAAATATTATCGTAAATTGTAGGCACTATAATAGCCCCCGTATTGTCTATATAACCTGTTTTACCATCTAAAACAACCCGAGCCCAATCTTTTCTTTCTTCGCTTAGTCTATTTATTTTTTCATAAACCGGCTCCATAACCTCTCTTCCATTTTGGTCAATAAATCCAAATTTTCCATCAATAGAAACCATCGCCCAGCCTTTGTTAAATTCGTTAAAATTATCTATGGAGGTATATTTAACAGGCACAATTTCATAACCCGTTAAATCTACAAAGCCAATTTTACCGTCTAAATATACTTTAGCCCAATTTTCTTTATACGAACCAAACATTTCTATTTTGTCGTATTTTGGTTTAATAATTTGTGTTCCTTTGCTATCAATTACTCCAAACAATCCGTTTTTTTCGGTAATAAAATAATCCGATTGTGCAAAAATGCTGGTTGTAATAAGCAAAAACATTACCTGTAGTATCTTTTTCATAATTTTTAATTAGTTTTGGCACCATCATTAAACAAAAATGATACCTATTAGTTTTGTTTTGGTTTACAAATTTATTATTATTTGTTTGATTTTTGCAATTAAATTGTAAAAAAGTTTAAAAAAATTAAATCTTATCGTAATATTTATACAATTAAAAAGAAAATTACATTTTAAAATATTACTTTTGAACTTATAAAACCAAAATTGGTTTTTAATTAATAGTATTGTTTTTAAAATAAGACGTTATGAAATCAAAAATTAGTATATTTTTAAGTTTAGTTTTAGGTAATTTATTTTTTATAAATGCCCAAACAGAGTATGCAGGTGTAGAAATAGGAGGCAAGGGACTAAAAGTTACAATTATAAAAATTATAGATGTTGAAATAGGCGAGTTTGAAATAATAAAGTCGTGGACTCGAAACACCAATGTTATAAAAAACATTTCAGCTGATGGGCAATTGTTGCAGGCAGATATAGACGATACCAGTTATGCAGTTTTAGACATTATTGAACAACTAAAAAAAGAATATAAAATTACTCCTAAAAACATCTTTGTGGTTGCTTCTTCAAGCGTTGCTGTTGCTAAAAACAAAAATATATTAACCGAAAAAATAAACAAATTAACCAATTATAAATTAGCGTTTTTAACCCCCGATATTGAATCAAAATTGATAGCCAAAGGTGCTATTCCTCAAAGTAAATACGACAATTCTTTAATAATAGATATTGGTAGCGGAAATACCAAAGGCGGTTATGTAGAAATAGACCCAAAAACCTATAACTATGATTTTCATCCGTTTGTAATGAAGTTAGGCAGTATGAGTTTAGCCCAAAAAATTCAAAAAAAAGCAGGCGAAAGTTCAAATTTTATTTCTACTATGACCGCCTTTCAAGACACGTTAGCGATGAATTGTAAAGCAGTTTGCGAAAAAGACATCAAACTAAAAAATAAAAAGAATATTTATATGCTCGGAGGAGCCGTTTGGGCTTTTATTTCTATCAAAAAACCAAATGAAACGGACGCTTATCAAGAATTTACGTATAAAGAGCTTTTAGAATATAAAAACGATATTACCTATAAATACGATGCTTTAAGAACAAATAATTATGTGAGCAAAGATTATGAGCGTGTTTTTAGAACGTTTTCAAAAGAAACCTTAATTTCAGGTGCAAATTTAATGGTTACTGTAACTTCGCAACTTGACAACCCAGAAACAAAAAAATACTATTTTGTAAGACAGGGGCAATCAGCATGGTTAGTCGCTTATATTGTAGATTCGGTACGCGAAATCCAACAATAAACACTTTTTTTGGCAGCCAAAATTATTAAAATTTAACAATTTTATAAATATTTATTAACATTGAATTGCTGTTTTTTGTATATTTGTGCCCTTAAAAATTTAAAAATGAAGAAGCAAATTAACGTAATAACAGCACTGATGGTGTTGATGATAAGCAATTTTACACGTGCTCAAGATTTATACGGAGGTATAGAAATAGGCTCAAAAGGAGTAAAAATAACCGTTTTAGATATTAAAAACGCTAAAAAAGGTGAGTTTGAACTTAAAGATTTTTGGACAGAAAACACAGCCATTGCCAAAGGAATTTCTACCGATGGAATTTTGTTTAAAGATGATATTGAAAAAACAACACAGATAGTATTAAAAAATTACACAAAACTACTTACAGAATATAAAATAAGCGACTCAAAAATTTTTATAATCGCTTCCTCTGGAGTAGGAATGGCAAAAAATGTAAAAGAATTATCAGATGCTATTGAAAAATCTACAAAAAAAGAACTGGGCACTATTACTATGGATACGGAAGCTAAGCTTTTAGTAAAAGGAGGGATACCGGCAAACAGATACTTAAATTCTTTTATTATTGATATTGGAGGGGGTAACACAAAAGGTGGTTTTGTAGGGGTTTTTAACGAAGATAATTTTGTGTTTATGCCTCTTGGGTTTAATTACGGAACGGTTACGCTTACTGAAAAAATTAAAAAAAATTCATCGTTTGAAGACTTTTCTGCTTTTTTAAACGAACTTACAGTTCAAAATGACAGTATAAATGCGTTAGTAAAAAAAGCTTATGAAACAAGACCATTAGCACGTATAAAAAAGAATGTTTACTTTAGCGGAGGTGCTGTTTGGGCATTTGCAACACTATCACAAATTACAGGTGCCGACCCTAATTTCCCTGAATTTAAAATACAAGATGTTAAAAATTATCAGTTAGATTTGCTCTCAAATTTTAAAAAATTTGAAGAATTAGCCAAAACTAATAAAGAAGCCGAACGAGTTTTAAAAACCTATCAACAAAAATATTTATTAGCGGCTAATACTATTTTAATAAATCTTTTAAACAACCTTGAAGACCCCAAAGATAAAAGATATTACTTTGTAAAACAAGGTCAAATAGCTTGGTTATTAGCCTATGTAGTTGAAACCGCTAAAACATCAAAAATAATTTATTAAAAACAGAAAAATCTAAATTATTTATTAGTGTTTGCTGCTTTACTTATTGATTGGTACACAAAAAATCAACGAAATTTACCTTGGAGAGGCACAAAGGATACGTATAAAATTTGGCTTTCTGAAATTATACTACAACAAACCCGAGTAGCACAGGGCTTGCCCTACTACGAAAAATTTATCGAAAACTTTCCAACCGTTTTTCATCTTGCTAATGCTGATGAACAAACGGTTTTAAAATTATGGCAAGGATTAGGCTATTATTCCAGAGCCAGAAATTTACATAAAACAGCACAACAAATTGTAAACAAATTTAATGGAGAGTTTCCTAAAAATTTTATTGACTTACAAAATCTTAAAGGTATAGGCACCTATACGGCTGCAGCTATCGCCTCGTTCGCTTTTGATGAAAATATAGCTGTTTTAGATGGA
Source organism: uncultured Flavobacterium sp. (assembly GCA_964463035.1). Lineage (GTDB taxonomy): Bacteria > Bacteroidota > Bacteroidia > Flavobacteriales > Flavobacteriaceae > Flavobacterium. The sequence goes on along the minus strand of CAYXAF010000014.1, from coordinate 7,000 downwards.
AATGTTTACCGAGTTTTAGCCCGATATTTTGGTGTTGAAATGGATATAGCAGCACACAGCAGTAAAAAATATTTTTTTGAACTCGCTCAAAGTTTATTACCAATAGGTAATGCAGCTGCTTTTAACCAAGCACTTATGGAATTTGGAGCCACAAATTGCACACCTCAAAAACCAAAATGTGAAACCTGCATATTTAATAATTCATGCATTAGTTTACAAAAAAAAATAGTAGAAAAACTCCCTATAAAACTTAAAAAAACAAAAGTAACAAAGCGGTTTTTACACTATATTATCCCTATTGATAGTTGCCAGAAAACCTCTATAAAAAAGCGAACGAAAAAAGGAATTTGGCATAATTTATACGAATTTCATCTGATAGAAACCATAAATAGAAATTTTGAAATTGAGCCACAAATAGTTACATTATTTGCTAAAAATACGCTTAAAAAAATTGAACAAAAAGAAACTGTAAAGCATAAACTCTCACATCAAAATTTAGAAATAACTTTTTGGGAAGCACATTTGCTTGAACCCCTTAATAATGCTCTTGATTTTGAAGAAGTTAAAAAACATCCTTTCCCAATTGTAATTTATAATTTTTTATCAGAAAATTATTTTTGTAAATAAAAATTTATATCTTTGGTTAAAATTTTATTATTATGAGCGGAACATTAAACAAAGTTATGTTAATTGGGCATTTAGGAGACAACGTAAAAATGCACTATTTTGAAGAAGGAAACTGTATCGGACGTTTCCCATTAGCCACGTCCGAAACATACACCAATAAACAAACCAACGAAAAAACAACCACAACAGAGTGGCACAACATTGTGGTGCGAAACAAAGCGGCTGAAATTTGTGAAAAACACCTCCAAAAAGGCGATAAAATATATGTAGAAGGCAAAATAAAAAGCCGACAATGGCAAGCCGAAGACGGAACCACAAAATATGCAACCGAAATACACGCCTCAGAATTCACCTTTTTAACAACTAAAAAGGACGGGCAAGAAGGTTAATTTTTAACAAATAATTTAGGCGAGATATAAAAAATCACAAAAATTTATTACAAAACCAATTTTTAGAAGAAGCCCCCTATAACTAAAAAAGGCAACTCATTATATAAACCGAGTTGGCTTTTTTTATTGCTTATATACTCTTTTTAAAACTAATAAATTTAACGGATTGATGCCTAAACCTTTTACGTTTTTCTGTGTAAATCGGGCTACTTTGTCATAAAATAAAGGAATTATTGGAGCTTCGGTCACAACAATTTGTTCTAATTTTTGGTAGAGTTCAACCCGTTTTTTAGCATCGGTTTCCACAAAACTCTGTTCGTATAATTTATCAAATTTTTCGTTTTTAAAATGGGTATAATTGGGGCCATTTGGGGCAAAATTTTTACTATAAAACAATGATAAATAATTTTCAGCATCTGGATAATCTGCTATCCAACCCGCTTTAAAAACCGAAATTTTTCCAGAAGCAATTGCTTGGGTAAGTTGCGAGGGTGGTTGCACGTCAAGGCTTATTTTTAAGCCTAATTTTTCCCACTCTTTTTGTAAATATTCCGCAATATTAAGGTAAGAGGAACTTATACCCAAGGTTATTTCAATGTTTTTTTGGTTAGTTTCTGTCTTGTATTCTTGGATGAGTTTTTGGGCTTTTTCGGGGTTATAAGTATAGCCTTTCCCTACAATATTTCCTTCTAAACCGCTCGGAATAACACCCCCTGTGGCTGGGGTTCCCATATTATTAAGCAAAAACACAACTAATTTTTCTCGATCAAAACCATAGTTCAAGGCTTGCCTTATTCGTTTGTCGGCTATCGGTAAATTTTTATTATCTAATTGAAAACCAATATATTCTGTATTTAAATAATTGCCTGTTGTAATATTTTTAGTAGTTGTGTATTTGGGTTGAAGTTTGCCGGTAGCGGTTAAAATTTCATCTTTATACGAAGCGTCTAAACCCGAAACAAAATCTAATTTATTTTGAACAAATTCTAAAAAACCACTTTGTTTATCGGGCAAAAGTGTAATAGCAACGGCTTCTAAATACGGTAATTGCTTGCCTTTAGGATCTTTTTCAAAATACAAAGAGTTTTTTCGAAGCACTAATTTTATATTTTCTTCCCATCGTTTCACATAAAAAGGACCTGTGCCAATAGGTTGTGCCCTAAAGTTATGATTGGGGTTTTCCAACACCTCTTTTGGCACAACCGAAGCATATTTCATGGTTAATAAACCTAAAAAAGCAGGAAAAGGTTTGGATAGTTGAACACTAAAAACACTATCGTTTTCAGCCTTAAACGAAACTACATTTTGCAAAATCCATCGACCTGGCGAGGCAATATTTTCATCTAACAAACGCTTAAAACTGTACACAAAATCGGCAGCTTTCACGGTTCGAGTTTCTGCAATACCAAAGGCTTTGTTTTTATGAAAATAAACATCGTTCCGTAGTGTAAAGCTATAGGTTTTTCCATCTGTTGAAACAGACCATTTTTTGGCAATATCAGGCTTTATATTCAGAGCTTCATCTAGTTGCACCAGCCCATTAAACACTTGGTTACACACCCAGATACTGGGTCTAATTTTAGCAAAAGCAGGGTCGAGCGAGTTGATAGCTGCATTTTCGTTGTATCGAAAGATTGTTTTTTCATCAAGTATTAAAGAAGTGTTTTGGCAAGCAACCCAAATAAATATTAATAAAAATAAAAGAATCGTTTTTTTCATAGTTGTTCTGTAGAGGCATTATTTGTATTTTTGCAACCGTTTTATTCTAGATGTAAAGATATTGTTTTTTATAAAAATTCTACATCTTCCTTTTTATTTTTTATGATGACAAAAAAAGTTGCATTTTATACTTTGGGTTGTAAGTTAAATTTTTCGGAAACCTCTACTATATCAAGGAGTTTTCAGGAGCTTGGTTTTCAAAAAGTTGATTTTGAAGAATGGGCTGATATTTATGTGATAAATACCTGCTCGGTAACCGAAAATGCTGATAAACAGTTTAAACAAGTGGTTAAAAAAGCTCTTCAAAAAAATGAACAAGCGTTTGTGGTAGCTGTGGGTTGTTATGCTCAACTAAAACCAGAAGAATTGGCAACTGTAGATGGGGTTGATTTGGTTTTAGGAGCGACTGAAAAATTTAAAATTACCGATTATTTAAACGACCTTTCTAAAAACGATTATGGGCACGTGCATTCATGCGAAATCGAAGAAGCTGATTTTTATGTGGGTAGTTATGCTATTGGTGATAGAACTCGGGCTTTTTTAAAAGTGCAAGATGGTTGCGATTATAAGTGCACATATTGCACCATCCCTTTGGCTCGTGGAATTTCTAGGAGCGATGCCTTAGAAAATGTTCTTAAAAATGCTAAAGAAATTTCGGACAAAGGCATCAAAGAAATTGTCCTAACAGGTGTAAACATAGGCGATTATGGCAAGGGAGAATTTGGAAACAAGAAACACCAACATACGTTTTTAGATTTAGTAAAGGCCTTAGACAAGGTTGAGGGCATTGAAAGACTCCGAATTTCGAGTATTGAACCTAATTTATTGAAAGATGAAACCATTGATTTTGTAGCTCAAAGTAAAATATTTGTGCCACATTTTCATATTCCGTTGCAAAGCGGGAGCAAAGAAGTTTTAAAAAAAATGAAACGTAGATATTTGCGAGAATTATATGAGGAGCGTGTTTCAAGAATTAAAAAAACCATGCCCGATGCATGTATTGGAGTAGATGTGATTGTAGGTTTTCCAGGCGAAACAGACGAACAATTTTTAGAAACCTATCATTTTTTGAATGATTTAGACATTTCGTATCTACACGTTTTCACCTATTCTGAAAGAGATAATACCGAGGCCGTGACTATGGAAGGAGTTGTTCCTACAAAAGTGAGAGCCAAACGAAGCAAAATGCTGAGAGGGTTATCCGTTAAAAAAAGACGAGCTTTTTACGAAAGCCAATTAGGCAAAACAAAAACCGTTTTGTTTGAAAGCGAAAATAAAGAAGGGTTTATGGTTGGTTTTACCGAAAACTATATAAAAGTAAAAACACCTTTTGATTATACCTTTATCAACACCTTACAAACCGTTGTTTTAAAAGCTATTGACGAAGATGGAAATGTATTGATAGAATTTGATGGGCTTCTAAAAAAAGCCTCAAAAAGTTAATTTTTTTGAGGCTTTTTTTGCTTTTAATTCACTCTTTTTTTCTGTTTTTTATTAAAATCGGCTACTTTAGTTTTGGTTTGCATCCCTGTCAAATCGTTTAAAACGTTTAACGACTCTTCTATATATACATCTTTTGTCATATCTTCGTGCCAACGCTCACGTTTTTGCTTTAAAACGGTGTCTTTCACAAATAAATCCATTTCATAGGGCAATGAATTGAATTTCATATTATTAGAATATTTTTTTAAGACTCTGTATTTTTTAGTTTCTTGGTTTAAGGTTTCTATTTTGGCTTTAAATTTTTCAAAATTAAGGCTTGAAATTTTATCATTTTTACGTTCTTTAATCCACAAAGCATTTTCATTTATCAATTTAAATTGTTCTTTTGCTTCAATTCGTTTTTTACTATTTTCAATAATTTTCGTAAAATTTGAATTTAATTTTTTATAATTCGATGCTTCAATTTTATCCCAAGGCATTGCATTATCTAAATCTTTTTCGCCCATTTCGATGTAAGAATACTGGTCGGGCAGCACAATATCGCTTTTCACACCTTCTATTTGAGTGGAGCCTCCGTCTATTCTGTAATATTTTTGAATGGTAAGCTTGAGGGCTCCCAAATCTCCTAAATCACTGTTTCTCATAAATTGGTTTAAATCAACCACGTTTTGAACAGTTCCTTTTCCGTGTGTTTGTTTACTGCCCATCACAATTCCTCGTTTATAATCTTGAATGGCAGCAGCAAAAATTTCGGAAGCCGAAGCAGAAAATTCATTAACCAAAACCACCAAAGGACCTTCCCATTGCACTTGAGGGTCGGTATCAAAAAGCACTTCTTTTTTGGTTCCTGGATATTTTACTTGCACCACAGGTCCTTCGTTTATAAACAAGCCTGTCATATCTACCACTGTTTTTAAGGAGCCTCCTCCGTTGTCTCGTAAATCCATAATTATTCCTTGCACATTTTGGGCTTTTAATCTGTCTATTTCTTTGGCTACATCTTTAAAAGCGTCTCGGTTATCTTTATTGTCAAACGAAATATAAAATTTAGGAAGATAAATAATACCATAAAGTTTTCCATCTTTTTCTACCGTGCTTGATTTGGTAAAGGTTTCTTCCATTTCAACCTCATCTCTGATAATTGAAATTACCTTGATACTTCCATCAACTTTTTTTATGGTAAGCCGTACTTCGGTTCCTTTTTTTCCTTTTATTTTTTTTACCACATCGTCTATTCGCATTCCTGCAATATCAATGGGCTCTTCTTTTCCTTGTCCAACTTTTAAAATAATATCGCCTTGTTCTAATTCTTTTCCTCTCCAAGCAGGTCCTCCTGATATAAGTTCAGAAACTTCAATAGCATCGGTTTTCTTTTGTAATCGAGCGCCAATACCTTCAAATTTTCCGCTCATACTTTCGTCAAATTTTTCTTTATCATCGGGGGCAAAATAAAAAGTGTGAGGATCAAAGCGTTCAACAATAGCATTTATATATACGGTAAACCAATCTTTTCGCTCTAAATCATCTACAAAATCCCAGTAATCGTTTGATGATTTTAAAGTGCTTTTTCGAGCTTCTTCTTCAAGTTCTTCAAAGTTTTTTTTGGTATTATTTTCTGTTTCTTTTAAATTTTCTTGTTCAGTTTCGTTAAAAATTGTATCGTTTGATAGTTTCATTTTATCGGCTATGGTTGTCATGACCGAGTATTTTAATTGTTGTTCCCAGCGTTTTTTAAGTTCTGTTTTATTGGCTGCGTATGGCAAGTTTTCGTAATCAAAACTAATGGTTTCGTCGGTTTTGAAATCGAAAGGTTTGTCTAAAAATTCTGGATATGCTGCTTTATATTCACTCATTCGTTGTTGTAAACGGCTGTAAGTTAGGTCGAAAAAAGCTAAATCTTTTGCCTTAAACATATCGTCTAATTCCAGCTCAAATTTTTTAAAAACATCAATATCTTCTTGTGTAAAAAACCGTTTTGTAGGGTCTAAATTTTCAATATACGCATCAAAAACTTGTTTAGAAAAATCATCGTTTATCGCTTTTGGGTTGTAATGTCCTCGTTCTAAAACAAAGTTTAGTAAATCGAGTAATACTCGGTCTTTTTCGGGGTTTTCTTTTTCTTTTAAGGTTGTAAAGCCTACAAATACAAGGGTTAGCACTATGGATATCAGTGCAATAATTTTATAATTTCGTTTCATAAAATTCCAAATTTTTGATTGCATTTTTATTAGTAATTAAAAACTGTGCCAAGTTACAAATAGTTTAATTAAATTTTTGTTAAAGACATAAAAAATGTTTATAAAGCTATCGTAATAGCTAAGATATATAAAATATTTTGCATAGTACGTGGTAATTATTTATATTTGTGCTCGGTTTTTAACGGAAATCAATGGCTTCGTAGTTCAATTGGATAGAATATCAGATTTCGGCTCTGAGGGTTGGGGGTTCGAGTCCCTTCGAAGTCACTAAATTTATTTGTAAAACATTGATAATGACTATTTTAAATGGTTTGTTAGATTTTTTATTAAGGCATTTTGCTTCCAATAAGCCTAAGCTCTATCATCATTAAAAATATTCATGTTTTCTACAAACATATTGCTCCTACGGAGCAACAGAAAAAGAATTAACACTATAGGGGACTTCTAAAAATTGATTTTTATTACAAAAAATTCTTTTTAAATTTTACCTTCTATTTCTTAAAAATTGCAATTTTTTATTAGAAAATCAATTTTTAGAAGTCCTTATAATATATTTAGTTTCTAAATAAAAGAGTAATTGCAGCCCGACCTGAACGGAGCTCTTTATTTGTTTTTGCAAGGGTA
>CAYXAF010000013.1:16570-43781 GCA_964463035.1 uncultured Flavobacterium sp. | reverse complement strand
AGGTGTATCCGTAGCTACGATGAGGACGATTTTAAATTTTAACAAACTATTTTTAAAAAAAACTTTTTGTAATAAAAATAAATTTTTAGAAGTCTCCTAAATATTATATTAACTTTAAAAAAGTAAAATTTTATGAAAAAAATTGTATTATTTTTAATGCTTTCTTTAACCTTAGTTCCTGCACGTGCAGACGAAGGTATGTGGTTTTTAATGTTTATAGAACGTTTAAATCATAGAGATATGCAGAAAATGGGCTTGCAACTAACAGCCGAAGAAATTTACAGCATCAATAACCACAGTTTAAAAGATGCAATTGTGCAATTTAACGGTGGTTGTACTGCCGAAATTATTTCAAAAGATGGTTTAGTTTTAACAAACCACCATTGTGGATACGATGCTATTGCAGATTTATCTACACCCGAAAAAAATTATTTGAAAGATGGCTATTGGGCTGCCAACAAAACAGGCGAAATTAAAACCAAAAATCCACTTTCGGTTCGGTTTTTTGTTCGTATGGATGATGTTACCAAACGAATTCTATCGGTTACCAATGAAAAAATGAACGAATTGGAACGAGAAGCAGCTATCAATCAAGAAATTGCTAAAATTCAAAAAGAAAATTCAGAAAACGGAAAATATACCGTTTCGGTTCGCCCATTTTTTCAAGGAAATGAATACTATTATTTTGTATATCAAGATTTTAAAGATGTTCGATTAGTAGGAACTCCACCCGAAAGTGTAGGAAAATTTGGAGGTGATACCGATAACTGGGAATGGCCTCGTCATACAGGCGATTTTTCAATGTTTAGAGTTTATACAGATAAAAATGGTAACCCAGCTGAATATTCTGAAGCTAATATTCCTTTAAAACCAAAGCATTATTTACCTATTAATATTAAAGGTGTAAAAGAAGGCGATTTTGCGATGATTTTAGGCTATCCTGGCCGAACAAACCGTTGGATGCCAGCAGAGGGAATTGAACAAAATGTAAAATTTGCTTATCCTGCTTGGGTTGAAGGTTCAAAATTAGGAATGGATAAAATGAAAGTTCACAAGGACAAATCAGAAGATTTAAACCTTATGTACGCTTCTAAATATTCGTATGTGGCTAATTATTGGAAAAATCGACAAGGAATGATTGATGCTTTATCAAAACACAAAACAGCTGAAACCAAACGGAAAGCTGAAAAAGCATTTGATAAATGGGCAAAAAAAGCTGAAAACAAAGAGCGTTATGGTAAAGTGATGGAAAATATCAATAACTTTTATGCAATGACCAATGATAAAGCACGACATGATAACTATTTACAAGCAATTTTCAGAACCAGCGATTATGCACCTATTGCTCGAACCTTAGGACGTCAATTAGAAGGATATGCCAAAGCAGATGCTGTCAAACAAGCAGGTATGAAAGCAGATTTAATAGCCATGATTGATGATTTTTTTGCAACCCATCATATACAAGCAGAAAAAGATATCTTAGCAGGTCAATTAAATTTATATGCTTCTAAAGCTAATTATGCCTTAGCACCTATGGTTGAAAAAATTGGGAAAGCAAATGCAAACGACTTTACATCATATATAAACAATGCTTTTGAATTGAGTATTTTTGGGTCAAAAGAGCGTGCTTTAGCTTTTTTAAATTTACCTTCAGAAGGGTTGTTAAGCAATGATCCATTGGTTCAATTATCAAATAATTTAATTACGCATTTAACTGCAAAATCAGACGAGTTGCAAAAAGCAGAAAACGATTACGGAGCTTCATTTAGATTAATGGTTGAAGGTTTACGAAAAGCAAATCCGAATACTAAATATTATCCAGATGCTAATTCTACTTTACGTATAACGTATGGAAAAGTACGTGCTTTGCCAACAGACAAACGTAATGATGCTAAAATAAACAATTATACAACAATGGAAGGTATGGTAAAAAAATACAAAGCAGGTGATGCTGAGTTTGATTTGCCAACCAAACTTATTGATATGTATAAAGCTAAAGATTTCGGACGATATGTAGACAAAGCAGGATATATGCCTATTAATTTCTTAACCGATAATGATATTACAGGTGGTAATTCTGGTTCACCTGTTCTGAACGGAAAAGGTGAAATGATTGGTTTAGCCTTTGATGGTAACATAGAAGCTATGGCAGGTGATGTTATTTTTGATAAAAATTTACAACGAACTATCAATGTTGATATGCGTTATGTGCTTTGGTTGATTGAAAAATATTCAGGTGCTAAACATATTGTGGATGAAATGACTGTTGTTCAATAAAATTTCAATTTGAAGGCTATAAATCTCAAAGGTTTTAAAACCTTTGAGATTTATTTTTTGAAATTAATCTATTGCATTTTATTAAAAAAAATACTATATTTGCAAACGTTTTGGGGATGTAGCTCAGTTGGCTAGAGTGCTTGACTGGCAGTCAAGAGGTCGTGGGTTCGAGCCCCATCTTCTCCACAGTAAAAAAATCTAATTATTAAATTTTAAATAGTTAGATTTTTTTATTTTAACCCAGATTATGCATTAGATTTAGTTTGTAATAGAACTTTAATGCGTAATCTGGATTAAATTTTGCCTTCTTCTTTTTAAAATTACAAATTTTTATTACGAAAACAATTTTTAGAAGTCTCTTCCTATACTTTTCTTTTTGTAATAAAATCGCAGCCCGACTTGAGCGGAAATCCTTTTGTGAAAGCGTAAGCTAAACAAAAGATTGGGAGCGGAAGGCGGAAAAGCTGCCCAAATATATAAAAAATAGTATTTTTATTTAGAAGTTTTCTTATTGTTTAGGTTCAAAAACAAGAAACGGAACAATCATTTCTTCTAACGAAATGCCTCCATGTTGATATGTGTTTTTATAATAACTTACATAATGATTGAAGTTGTTTATGTATGCTAGAAACAAATCGTTTTTTGCAAAAATAAAGCTACTACTCATATTTATAGCAGGTAAACCAATTTTTTTTGGGTCTTTTACATGAAAAACATCTTTTGTTTCATAGCTTAAACTTCGTCCGGTTTTGTAGCGTAAATTTAAGCTGGTTTGTTTATCTCCAACCACTTTTGAAGGATTTTTCACATTTATGGTTCCGTGGTCGGTAGTAATAATAAGTCTAAAACCATTTAGTTTTGCTTGTTGAATAATTTCGAGTAGGGGAGAGTTGGCAAACCAGCTTTTTGTAAGTGACCGATAGGCTTTGTCGTTATTTGCTAATTCTTTTACTACTTCCATTTCGGTTTTGGCATGCGAAAGCATATCAACAAAATTATAAACAACCGTTGTTAATTGATTGTTTTTTAGTGTTTTGAAATTGTCAGCTAATTTTTTTCCGTCTTTATAATTGGTTATTTTGTAGTATTCTTGTTTAATTTTTGATGCTAAGCCTAGGCGTTTGAGTTGTTCTGTTAAAAATTCGGCTTCAAATAAATTTTTTCCACCTTCGTCGGTATCATTTTTCCAATACTGAGGATGTTTTTGTTCCATTTCTAAGGGCATTAATCCTGAAAATATTGCATTTCGGGCATATTGGGTTGCTGTTGGTAAAATAGCAAAATAATTTAACTCTTGTTGTAAATTATAATGCTGAGTAACGGTTTTTTCAATGGCTTTCCATTGGTCAAACCGAAGATTATCAATAACCACAAATAAAATAGGTTTATCGTTTTTAACAAGTTGTGGCACTACCCATTCTTTAAAAATTTGATGTGATAAAATAGGTTTATCAGTTGAATTATCAAACCATTTTTCGTAGTTTTTTTCGATAAATTTACTAAAGGCTACATTAGCTTCGGCTTTTTGGCTTTCTAAAATTTGGCTTAAATTATTATCTTGAATATGCTCTAATTCTAGCTCCCAAAATAATAGTTTTTTATAGATAGTAACCCAGCCTTCATAATGGTTTACCATGGCAATTTCCATGGCAATATTTCTAAATTCTTTTTGATAATCTAAGGTAGTTTTTTCTGAAATTAGTCGAGAATGGTCAAGGTTTTTCTTTAAACTTAATAAAATTTGATTTGGGTTTACTGGTTTTATCAAATAATCGGCAATTTTTGAACCGATTGCTTCTTCCATGATAAATTCTTCTTCGCTTTTGGTAATCATAATTACTGGAATAGTTGCTTTTTTTTCTTTTATTTCGGCAAGCACTTCTAAACCCGAAAGTCCGGGCATATTTTCATCTAAAAAAACAATATCAAACTTTTGATTATCAAATAGTTCTAAAGCATCGTTGCCATTATTGCTTTTAGTAACTTGATAGCCTTTTTGTTCTAAAAAAAGTATGTGTGGTTTTAGTAAATCAATTTCATCGTCCACCCAAAGTATTTGTATTTTTTTCATAAATTTTTTAGTTTAAAACAATGGTTTTTAGTAGTTGAAACGTTTTTAATTTTGGTTTAGTATTGTGGTATGAAATTAAGGGTGCTTCCTAAAAATTATAATACAAAAGGTACAAAAAAATAAAAAAGTAAAATATTATACTTTTTGTTCTTTATTAAAGTAAACTAGATAATAATACATTTGTTTTTCTTCGTCCCAGCCTTTTTCTACAAATTTTTCGGCACTTTCGGGGTTTATAAAATCAAGTTTTATTTGAATATGAGTGTCTAGATTAATGACACTTTTTATTTTTTTTCGTGCATCGGTAACGGCTGCATTGGCAATCGGGAAGTTAGTTACGTCTTCAATACTATATTTTTCACCTCTATCAACTTTGTAGTTTTTAAATTCTGGTATCAAATCAGGGTTATCTAAAACTTCGTTTAAAAAATTGGTTTCTTCGAACTCATCATTTTTAGCAAAATAGTTCATTGAACGGTTTAAAAACATTACTTCTTCTTTTTTATCTTCGGCAGGTAGAACCACTTCTTTGGCAAAATCTTGACAAAATTTTAGATAGTTTTTAGTCATAAAATTTTCATCAATAAAAGCATCAACCGATAGAAAATGTTCTAACCAATACCGAGCATCGTATCTATTACTATCAACCGAAAGTATTTTATAGCCTTCTTCTTTTTTATAGTTAAAAATTATGCAACCTTTATCGAGTTTATTTAAATTGATGCCTTGTTGCAAGTGTATTTGGAGGTTGCTTTCTGCTTCTGAAAATTGTAAAAAATCAGACTTTAGTTCGCTTTTAAAGATGCCTATTCCTTCAACCATTTGATTATCAATATTTAAATGTGTAAAATAGGCAACATAAACTTCTCCATTTTTTATATGTGGATGGTTTGATTGTTCAAATAAATGCTTGGTTATTTGCTTTGATTTTTCATGCACAAGGCTTGGAGTATCAAAAATATCTGATGCAATTTTATATAAATCATGGTATTCTAAATCAATTTCGTGTGCAAATTGATAATAATTTTCTTCTTTTTCTCGAAAGGGTTTTAAAAAATATTCTTTTAAAAGTGGAGTTAGCTCATCGTTTAATTGAAAAGGCTTTTCTGATAAAAAAATAGCTTCGTTTCGGCTTTTGTTCCCAACTCTGTGGATAGAAAGGCTTTCTATATGTGTATTAAATAAATTTAGCATTTAATTTTAGCGATTGTTATTTTGTAATTGTTTTTGTTGAAAGGTGTTGTGCTGAGATCGTAGAAACATTTGTTTTTAAATTCTTTGCTACGCTCTGAATGGAAGTAACTTTTGAATTCAATATATTATTATTAACTTAGTAGTAATGAAAAAAAATTACCAACTTTTGTAATCATCAGTAAAATCTGAAAAATCATCGTCTGAAAACATATCTAAATCATCTTTATCGTAATCATCATCAAAATCACTATATAAATCATCATCAGTAATATTACTATCAAACGATGTATTGGCTTCGGCTGGCATTGTTCCGTGTGCAAAGAGTAGGGCAGGGTAGGTTTCTGAAGTATCTTTTTCTTCAATAGCAGCTAATTCTATTAAAAAAGTCCACATATTTATAAAATCATAAACATAAATAATTTTAGTTTTATCTTTATCAAGTAGTTCATCTAACTGAAAATCATTCATAATTTTCATTTCATCACCTGTATCAAAAAGCGGAATTTCTTGGTCTTGTTCCCAACTTTCGTTACAGGTGTAAAAAGAAGCCATTTCTGTTCCGTCAAAACCAAAAGCATTTACAATTGCATTATGAAAATCTTCTAATGTGCTCTCTTGTTCAAGGGCAATATCTCTAAAAATATCTTCTTCGGTATCGAGTATTACTCTAAATTTATATATCATAAGTTATTGTTTTTCAGTTGCTTGTCGTTCTTTTATAAAGCTACTTAATTTTTTTCCGTATAATGAATTTTTAATTTTTTGGGTCATACTTTTTTCGATAGTATCTAAAAGGTTAAGATTTGCATTGCTTATTTCTGATAGAGCTATAAAGGGCGCAATCTCTTTATCAGAATGGTTTACAGCAAAATTTGCAGTATATAAATACATACGTTTCAGTAATTTAGTATATTCTTGCTCTATACTATCGGCTAATTTTTGACTTTTTATTTTTTCATTTTTAAATCGTGCTTCAATCAGTTTTAAATTTTCGTCGTTAAAGCGTGATTTATAGCTTTTAAATTCTTCATAAAGTTTATGATTTTCAGAACCTTCAACTTTTAATTTTGAATAAAACTCTTTTAAAGTTGTGTTTAATTTTAAATTTCCTGGTTCGGCAAAAAATTCTACACTATTATCTAATGAATTTGTAGTTCCTCTGTCTAAAAACAAATATAAAAGTTCGGGCTCGGCAATTTTTATATGGCTTTCAAAGTTTGAATTTCCGTTTATGACTATGCTATCAAGGGTTTCGATAAGGGAGTCTTTAATATGTTTTATATAAAGAGTTCCTTGTTTTAATCCTTCAATATTGCCTGATATATGTAGGTTTTTATCAGCATGTTCTTCTTTTTTTGAACATGAAATTAAGGCTGAAACAGCTAAGATATATGTAATTTTTTTCATTATTAAAAAAATAAATCGGATTTAGTTATTTTGTAAAGCACAAAACTACTAAATCCGAACTATAAAAAAAAATTTTATAATTTTCTTTGATTAAATTCTGAAAATTCCTCCAAAAGCAATTATGGTTTGTATAAAATAAAAATCTTGCGAAGCCTTATCATCGGTGTTATGTGTGGTTCGTATATCAGGCATATTAATATATCCACCTTTTAGTTCTGTTTGTATAAAAAAGTGTTTAAAAAACGTGAAATTTAATCCTGCTTTTGCAGAAATTCCGTAACCTGCTACGTGAAAATCGTCATATCGTTCTTTGCGCATTAGTTTTGTATTACTTTTAGGATACAATATTCCTGCCCCAATTCCTTCGGTTAGGTTTATTTGAAATTTATCTGTGTTTGGTAATTTAAAAATTTTTGAAATATCATCTACACGTGCAAATTCAGTATAAATAAAGTTTAAACCATCGGTATGTTCAAAGGTTAAAAATTATTTATCTGCTAAATCAACTATACCGTTATTTATTTGATTACCAATATAATGGGCTGGATATGTTCCTGAAATTGCTGTTTTTTGGTCTTGTGTCATTACATATTTCATATGATCGACCCCAATTGAAATGTTATAATGATCATTGATAAAATATCCTAATTTAAAATTTGTTTGTGGTATGGTCATTTCCATTGGGTTGATGTAATCCATGTGCCAACCTTTGGGTTTGTCGTGTGCTTTTACATCGAAAATGGTGAAATTGTAGTCATTTCCTTTGAAAGTAATGTCTGATTTTGAATATTTTTCTCGGTTTCCTCCCCAATAGAAGAATATTTTTCCTTTGCTGTGGGTTGTGTATTTTCAGTTGTTACATTTTGTGCTTGAAGGTTTAAGCTAATTAGTAGGCTTAGGATAAATATTTTTTCATTTTTGTATATATAATTGTTATTGTTTTTTTGCGTTAGGGATAGAGCCAAGCACCGTGTGCAGGCGAAAGCCCGACCCCGATAGTTTAAAACAAGTTTTTGAAAAAAAACGTAGTTTTAACTATTCGGGGAACGCCCAAATTGATTTAGAAATTATTGATAGTTTGCCTGATGGCTACTAGTTTTTGCATGAGGTTTTCAAAATAATCTAAATGCAGCATATTGGCTCCGTCACTTTTGGCATTGGCTGGGTCAAAATGTGTTTCGATAAAAATACCGTCCACACCTGCTGCAATTCCTGCTTTGGCAATGGTTTCTATCATATCGGGTCGTCCTCCGGTTATGCCTGATGTTTGGTTGGGCTGTTGCAAAGAGTGGGTAACATCTAAAATTGTGGTTGCAAATTGTTTCATGGTTGGTATTCCTCTAAAATCTACAATCATATCTTGATAGCCAAACATAGTGCCTCTATCGGTTACCATTACTTTGGTGTTTTGGCAATCTAATACTTTTTGAACGGCATGTTTCATACTTTCAGGACTCATAAATTGTCCTTTTTTGATGTTTACAACTCGTTGAGTTTCGGCTGCTGCTACTACTAAATCTGTTTGACGAGCCAAGAAAGCAGGGATTTGAAGCACATCTACATATTGAGCTGCCATTTTAGCATCTTCGTTGGTATGAATATCAGTAACGGTAGGTATTTTAAAGATTTCAGATACTTTTTGTAGTATTTTTAAGGCTTTTTCATCTCCAATTCCTGTAAAACTATCTACTCTAGAGCGATTGGCTTTTTTAAATGAGCCTTTAAAAATATATGGTATTTTTAAATCAGTAGTAATTTGAACTAATTTTTGGGCAATTTTCATGGCCATTTCTTCACCTTCGATGGCACAGGGTCCTGCTAAAAGAAAGAAATTATTACTCTCTAAATGTTTGATTTTTGGAATATCTTGTAAATTCATTAATATATTTTTATAAATTTTTGCAAATATAAGATGTTTTAGCATTTTTTAGAAGTCCTTTATATAACAAAGTTGTATAAAACAGATAAAATTTAATTGAATTTTAACAATTTTAATACATTTGTAAAAATATTTTACTGTTTTGATAACAACTAACAAATTAAAAGTTTTAAACGACCCAATTTACGGATTTGTATCTATACCATTTCCAATTATTTTTGATTTAATTCAACATCCTTATTTTCAAAGGCTTAGACGTATCACTCAAATGGGATTATCTTATTTAGTATATCCTGGAGCCCATCATACCCGTTTTCAGCACGCAATTGGAGCAATGCATTTGATGCAAAAAGTTGTAAATGTGCTTAAACAAAAAGGAGTTTCTATAAATATTGAAGAAGAAAAAGCACTATACATCGCAATTTTACTGCATGATATTGGACATGGTCCATTTAGTCACGCTTTAGAAAATAGCATTGTAAACAATATTCATCACGAAGAAATTTCATTGCTCCTTATGGAAGAATTAGATACAATTTTTTTAGGCGAACTTACTTTGGCAATTGATATATTTAAAGGAAATTATCATCGAAATTTTATGCTACAACTCATTTCAAGTCAAATTGATATGGATAGAATGGACTATTTAAAAAGAGATAGTTTTTATAGTGGAGTTGCCGAAGGGAATATAAATTCTGATAGAATAATTCAAATGATGAATGTAGTTGATGATACTTTGGTAATTGAAGAAAAAGGAATTTATTCGGTTGAAAAATTTTTAGTTGCCCGACGATTGATGTATTGGCAAACATATTTGCATAAAACAGGAGTTGCAGCTGAGAATATTTTAATTAATATCTTAAAACGTGCTAAAGAATTAGTATCCAAAGGTGAAAAATTAATTTGCAGTGATGTTTTACATTTTTTTTTAACTGAAAAAATATCGATTATTGAATTTAAAAACTTTGGACTTAAAAAATTTACTTTATTAGATGATTTTGATATTATTTCGGCACTTAAAAATTGGGAAAATCATCCTGATTTTATTCTAAAAACATTGTGTAAAAGTATTTTACATCGAGAAATTTTTGGTATTAAAATATCTATAAATAATATTGATATAAATGAAGTCAACTATCTGAAAAACAAATTATTAAAAAATAATAATTTAACAGAAAATGAACTTGATTATTTTGTTTTTACCGGAACTCTTTCTAACCAAGCTTATCATTCTAAAAAAAATCCAATATATATCTTAAAAAAAGATGAAACTATTATAAATGCTAAAGAAATATCCTATATTTTAAATTCAAAAAATTTTACAAAACGAACTTTAAAACATTATGTTTGTTTTCCTAAAGATAATATTTTAAAATAATTTGTATTTTTGCAAATTAGTAACAAAATTTACTAGATTTATTATAATGAAATTTACTGCTGAACAAATTGCCACAATTTTAGAAGGAACTGTAATAGGAAATCCTCAGGTAGAAGTTTATAAACTTTCTAAAATCGAAGAAGGTAGTGAAGGTTCACTAACTTTTTTGGCTAATCCAAGATATAATAACTATATTTATACTACAAAAGCAACAATTATTATTGTTAATGAAACATTTGTGCCAGAACAGCCAATTCATACTACACTTATAAAAGTTGAAGATGCTTATCAATCTTTTTCAAAACTATTAGAATATTACAATCAAATTAAACTAATGAAATCGGGTATTGAACAACCAAGTGTAATGCACGAAACTGTGAAATATGGTGAAAGTTTATATTTAGGCAGTTTTAGTTATGTTGGTCAAAATGTGAGTATTGGCAAAAATGTAAAAATATATCCAAACTGTTTTATAGGTGATAATGTAACTATTGGTAATGATTGTATTTTGTTTTCTGGAGTTAAAATTTATTCAGAAACTATCATCAGAAATAATTGCACTATTCATTCAGGAGTAATTATAGGCTCTGATGGCTTTGGATTTGCACCTACTGCTGATGGATGCTATAAAAAAGTGCCACAAATTGGCAATGTTATTATTGAGGATAATGTAGAAATTGGTTCTTGTACTACTATTGACAGAGCTACTTTAGGCTCAACTATTATCAGAAAAGGAGTAAAATTAGACAATCAAATTCAGGTAGCTCATAATGTAGAAATTGATGAAAATACAGTAATTGCTGCTCAAACAGGTATTTCTGGTTCTACAAAAATTGGTAAAAACTGTATGATAGGTGGGCAAGTAGGTATTGCTGGGCATTTAACAATAGGAGACGGAGTTCGAGTACAAGCACAATCGGGCATAGGCAGAAATATAAAAGATGGAGAAACTATACAAGGAAGCCCTGCTTTTAATTACGGAGATTGGAACAAATCGTATGTTCATTTTAAAAATTTACCAAAAATAATAGCAGATATTCAAGAACTTAAAAAAAAATAGAAGCTCCCTTAAACATAAAGCATAAAGCATAAGGTAATGAAAAAACAAAACACAATTAAAAACGAAATTTCTTTAAAAGGAGTAGGTCTTCATACAGGTCAGGAAGTTACCATGATATTTAAACCAGCTCCTATAAATAATGGATACACTTTTGTTAGAGTTGATTTAGAAGGACAGCCAATTATTGAAGCCGATGCCCAATATGTTGTAAACACACAACGAGGAACCAATTTAGAAAAAAAAGGTGTTTATATCCAAACTTCTGAACATGTATTAGCAGCATTTGTAGGTTGTGATGTTGATAATGTAATTATCGAGTTAAATGCTTCAGAACCACCAATTATGGATGGATCATCTAAATATTTTGTAGAGGCTATAGAAAAAGTTGGAATTCAGGAGCAAGATGCAGAACGGAAGTACTACGTTGTAAAAGATGTTATTACTTATACTGATGAAACTACGGGTAGCGAAATAACTATAATTCCGGCAGACGATTATTGTGTTACAGCAATGGTTGATTTTGGAACTAAAATATTAGGAACTCAAAATGCATCTATGAAAAATATTTCAGAATTTAAGAAAGAAATTTCAGAATGCAGAACCTTTAGTTTTTTACACGAACTAGAAATGCTTTTAGAACAAGGACTTATCAAAGGAGGCGATTTAAACAATGCTATTGTGTATGTTGATAAAGAAATTTCAGCCGAAACAATGGAACGTTTAAAACAAGTTTTTAATAAAGATAATATTACCGTAAAACCCAACGGAATTTTAGATAATTTAACGCTGCATTTTCCAAATGAAGCCGCTAGACATAAAGTATTAGACGTAGTAGGAGATTTAGCATTAGTTGGTATGCGAATAAAAGGAAAAGTAATAGCCAATAAACCAGGACATTTTGTGAATACACAATTTGCTAAAAAATTATCCAAAATTATCAAAATAGAACAACGAAATCAAGTTCCTGTTTATGATTTAAACCAAGAACCTTTGATGGACGTAAATGCAATTATGAAAATGTTGCCTCATCGTCCTCCGTTTTTATTGATTGATAAAATTTTTGAACTATCTGATTCGCACGTGGTTGGTCAAAAAAATGTAACCATGAACGAGCCATTTTTTATAGGGCACTTTCCAGGAGCACCTGTAATGCCTGGAGTTTTAATTATTGAAGCAATGGCACAAACAGGGGGTATTTTAGTGCTTAGCACCGTGCCAGACCCTGAAAACTACTTAACATATTTTATGAAAATTGAAAATGTTAAATTTAAGCACAAAGTAGTTCCGGGAGATACCTTAGTGTTCAAATGCAATTTGGTAACTCCAATAAGAAGAGGAATTTGCCACATGCAAGCTTATGCATACGCTAACGGGAAAGTAGTTACTGAGGCAGAATTAATGGCACAAATTGTAAAAATAAATAGTTAAAATATATAAGAAATGAATCAACCATTAGCTTATGTGCATCCAGGAGCAAAAATTGCTAAAAATGTAGTAATAGAACCCTTTACAACCATTCATAACAATGTTGAAATTGGTGAAGGAACTTGGATAGGCTCAAATGTAACCATTATGGAAGGTGCTAGGATAGGAAAAAATTGTAATATTTTTCCGGGTGCTGTTATTGCAGCCGTGCCTCAAGATTTAAAATTTGGAGGTGAAGAATCACTTGCAATAATAGGTGATAATACCACTGTAAGAGAATGTGTTACCATCAATAGAGGAACTATAGCATCAGGACAAACCAAAATAGGAAAAGACTGCTTAATAATGGCAACAGCACACATTGCTCATGATTGTCATATTGGAGATAATGCAATTATTGTAAACGGAGTAGCCTTAGCAGGACACGTTTTAGTAGGTAATTATGCCATTATTGGAGGCTTAGCAGCAGTGCATCAATTTATACATATTGGAGACCATGCCATGATTTCGGGCGGAAGTTTAGTAAGAAAAGACGTGCCTCCGTTTACAAAAGCAGCAAAAGAACCATTATCATATATTGGCATTAATTCTGTAGGCTTAAGAAGAAGAGGATTTTCAACAGAAAAAATTAGAGAAATACAAAATATTTATAGAATTTTATATCAAAAAAATTATAATACAACCCAAGCACTAAGCATCATCGAAGCAGAAATGGAAGCAACACCTGAAAGAGATGAAATTATTTTATTTATCCGAAATTCTTCTCGAGGTATAATGAAAGGATACTCTGGGGTATATTAGAAATTAAACCCAGATTACGCATTAGATTTTGTTTGTAATAAAGCTCTAATGCGTAATCTGGGTTAAAATACACAATCAACTATCTAACTATCTAACTATCTAATTATCTAACCACCTAAACTAATAAACCGTATAAACTAATAAACCGTATAAACTAATAAAAAATAAACTTAATTTAATTAATAAATGGCAAGCACATCAGACATTAGAAATGGATTATGCATTAAATTTAATCATGACATCTACAAAATTTTAGAATTTTTACACGTAAAACCAGGCAAAGGACCCGCTTTTGTTCGAACTAAATTAAAAAGTTTAACCACAGGAAAAGTAATTGACAATACATTTTCTGCAGGGCATAAAATAGAAGATGTTCGAGTAGAAACACATACTTTTCAATTTTTATATGCCGAAGGCGACCAATTTCATTTTATGAATAGTGAATCTTTTGAGCAAATTACTTTAAATAAAGATATTTTAGATGCTCCAGATTTACTGAAAGAAGGAACAAATGTAATGGTTCAAATAAATACAGAAACCGATTTACCCTTAGCAGTTGATATGCCAGCTTCAATCATTTTAGAAGTTACTTATGCAGAACCCGGAGTAAAAGGCAATACTGCAACCAATGCCACAAAACATGCGATCGTTGAAACAGGAGCACGAATAAATGTTCCATTATTCATCAACGAAGGAGATAAAATCAAAATAGATACAACTTCGTATGCATATTTAGAACGAGTAAAAGAATAAAATTGTTGATAGTTGTTCGTTGTTGATTCTAAATTTTATAATAAAATATTTTATATAAAGATTGATTATTTGTTATATCAAAAATACAACCAACAGCTAACAACCACCAACTAACAACTAACAACCACAATAATATGAAATTACTACAAGGAAAAACAGCCATTATAACAGGCGCCAGCAGAGGGATTGGTAGGGGAGTAGCTATAATTTTTGCTCAACAAGGGGCAAATGTAGCTTTTACGTATAGCTCATCTGCCGAAGCAGCACAACAATTAGAAAACGAATTAACCGCTTTGGGAGTAAAGGCAAAAGGATATCAATCAGATGCTGCCGATTATAACCAAGCACATCAATTAGTCGATAGTGTTATTGAAACCTTCGGGACAGTTAATATTTTAATCAATAATGCAGGAATAACAAAAGATAATTTACTAATGCGAATGACCGAAGAAGATTTTGACAAGGTAATG
Organism: uncultured Flavobacterium sp.; assembly: GCA_964463035.1. Lineage (GTDB taxonomy): Bacteria > Bacteroidota > Bacteroidia > Flavobacteriales > Flavobacteriaceae > Flavobacterium. The sequence continues at coordinate 29,066 of CAYXAF010000013.1, read as the reverse complement.
GAAGTAAACCTAAAATCGGTATTTAATATGACCAAAGCAGTCCAAAAAATTATGCTTAAAAACCGAAAAGGGAGTATAGTGAATATGAGCAGTGTAGTAGGAGTAAAAGGCAATGCTGGGCAAACCAATTATGCAGCCTCAAAAGCAGGAGTTATTGGGTTTACCAAATCAGTAGCTTTAGAATTAGGCTCTCGAAATATTCGTTGTAATGCTATTGCACCAGGTTTTATAGAAACCGAAATGACTGCTAAACTTAACGAAGACGTAGTAAAAGGTTGGAGAGATAGCATACCCCTAAAACGAGGTGGAACCACCGAAGATGTAGCCAATGCTTGTGTATTTTTAGCCTCTGATATGAGTGCATACGTTACAGGCCAAGTGCTCAACGTGTGTGGTGGAATGCTAACGTAAAAATGCAATAAATGGATTCTAAAATATAAATTTTAGAATCCATCATAATTATTTTTTTACATTCTAAATAAATGACAATCAGCACAATACTATTAATATTATTTTCAATATTGATTGCCTTAGGCTTATCATTTTTTCAATATATTTATAAAAACAAATTTTCAAAAACACTTTCTTATTTGCTTTTTGGACTACGTTGGCTTAGTTATATGTGTATTTTTTTATTGCTTATAAACCCAATTTTCACTCGAAATACAACAGAAATTCAAAAACCATATTTACCAATTTATATAGATAATTCAAGCTCTATAAAACATTTAAAAGCAGATAAAATAACAGAAGAAATCACTCAAAAACTTTCGGAAGAAAAAAAAATACAAGAAAAATTTCAAGTTCAACTTTTTCAATTTGATGAAAGCATCAATCAAATTAAAAAACTTACTTTTAATGGTAATAATACCAGAATTGACAAAGTTGCAAAGCACAACAATCAACTTTTTAGAAACCAACATCCAATAATTTTAATAACCGATGGTAACCAAACCGTAGGTGAAGATTATACTTTTGGTTTTAACGAAAAATCAAACGTTTATCCTGTTGTTTTAGGTGATACAACTGCAGTTTTTGATTTAAAAATTTCTGAAATTAATGTTAATAAAATAGCATTTCTTAAAAACAAATTTCCTGTAGAAATTTTTATTCAAAAGCAAGGAAATAAATCAGTTACAGCTTATGTGTCAATTTATGATAATCAAACAAAAATTTTTACACAAAGTATTAGTTTTAACAATACAGAAAATGCAAAAAGCATAACCGCTTTAATAGAAGCCACTAAAATTGGAACTCATAAATATACTATTAAAATTTTATCAAATTTACCCGAAAAAAATACTTTTAATAACTCCAAATCATTTGCAGTTGAAGTAATAGATAAGCGTAGTAAAATTGCTTTAATTTCAGCGATTATTCACCCAGATTTAGGAACTTTAAAACGAAGTATTGAAAGTAATTCTCAACAAAAAATAACTTTAGTAAAACCAACAGAACAAATTGATTTTCAAAAATATAATTTTTATATTCTATATCAACCAAATACTTCTTTTTTAAATATTTTTAACAAAATTGAAAGCTTTAAAAAAAATACTTGGATAATTACTGGTATACAAACAGATTATGTTTTTTTATCAAATCAAACTCCTGAATTTTCTTTTAAAATGGGTAGTCAAAAAGAAGAATATTTTGCTGAGTATTCTACTGATTTTTTATTATTTGCACAAGATAATATTGGCTTTGAAAATTATCCACCTTTAGAAAATTTGTTTGGAAATATAAAATCAAATACTCAAAATTCGACACTTTTAAAAGCAAAAGTTAATGGTATTAAGCTCGAAAACCCTATACTAACATTTACAGAACAAAATAACCAACGAAAAGCCTTTTTATTTGGAGAAAACATCTGGAAATGGCGAATGCAAAGCTATATCAATGATAAATCATTTGTAAATTTTGATACTTTTGTAAGTAAAATAGTTCAATATTTAAACGCTAAAAACGCTGATAAGCCCTTACAAATTGAGGTTGAAAATTTTTATAATTTTGGAGAACCAATCGAAATTAAGGCTCAATATTTTACAAAAAATTTAGAATTTGACGAAAATGCAAATTTAAATATATATTTACAAAACAACACTTCAAAACAAGTAAAAACGTATGATTTTTTACAAAAAAACGGCTATTTTTCAACTGTTTTTAACGATTTGCCTATAGGGAAATATACATATAAAGTAGTTGAAAACAATTCAAAAACAATAATAAATGGTTCATTTGAAATTTTAAATTTTTCTGCAGAACAACAATTTGTATCAGCAAATTTACAAGGGTTAAAACAAGTGGCAAATCAAACAAATGGTCAAGTTTTTGCACCCAATCAAATTGATATATTAGTTAAAAAATTACTCAAAAACACTACGTATCAACCAGTTGAAAAAACTATTATAAAAAAAACACCTTTAATAGATTGGATTTTGATTTTAATAATTTTAGCAATTTCATTATCTTCGGAATGGTTTATTAGAAAGTATAATGGGCTGTTATAATTGGTCAATTGTTAAATCGTTTAACGTTGATATTTTTCAAGACCTTAAATATTTACTTAAAAACAATATTAATTTACAATCTTTTTATAATATTTTCGTTTTCTTTGTATATAAATTTTAAGATAAAAACTATGAATCAAGCTCATTTACACTTAATTGTCAATCATTTTCCAATAATTTTACCTTTTGTGGGGTTACTAATTTTAATAGGTTCGTTTATTTTTAAATCAGAAATTATGAAACGGACTGCTTATTTTGTGTTTGTTTTAGGGGCTTTGTTTACATTTGTAGCCTTTGCCACAGGCGAAGGAGCAGAGGAGTTGCTTGAGCATTTGCCAGAATTTGACCATAAAATTATCCATGAACATGAAGAAGCTGCAGAAAAATTTGGGTTGTTATCCTATTTTTTAGGTGCAGTTTCTTTGGTAGCTTTCTTTTTATCATTAAAGAGAAAACCATTTGCTAAATATTTAACATATAAAGTATTTATTTTAGCAATACTAACATTAGTTTTTGCAAAAAATGCAGGGACCACAGGTGGAGAAATAAGACATCCTGAAATACGAACAGATGCTAAAAATTCAATTCAAACATCTGAAAATGTGCAATATACTGACGAGCACTAAAAGTAAAATATAACCTAAAAATTCTATATAAATGAAAAAAATATTTTTAATAGTAACTTTGTTAATAACCAATTTTTTAGTAGCCCAAAATTGGAATTATTCGCTTGAAGAAGCCAAAGCCAAAGCCCAACAAGAAAATAAAAATATAATTCTTGTCTTTTCGGGTTCTGATTGGTGTGCTCCTTGTATTAAATTAGATAAAAATATTTGGATGTCGGAAGAATTTAAAAAAGTATCGGCTGAAAAATGGGTATTGTTAAGAGCCGATTTTCCTAAGAAAAAGGCTAATAAATTATCAGAAAATCAAGCGAAAGAAAATGCAATGCTTGCAGAAAAATATAATAAAGAAGGTAATTTTCCATTAGTTGTAATGCTTACAAAAGATGGAAAAGTTTTAGGAAAAACAGGTTTTAAAAATGTTTCTCCAGCAGAATATATTGAATTACTAAAGAAATTTGAACAATAATTTTAGTTGTGAAATAAATCGTGAAAATTTTCAACTATCTTTTTTTATTTATGTGCTGTTTTCAAATGTTTGCACAAGTTACCTATCGTGAAAAAGCCTCACTTTTAGGTAGCCCGTTTGAAATTACTGTAATTGCTAATGATAGTTTACAAGGAAAAGAATACTGCAAAAATGCAATTAATGAAGTAAAAAGAATTGAGTATTTAATATCTGATTGGATATCAACAACACAAATTTCACAAGTAAACCAAAAGGCTGGTTTACAAGCCATTAAAGTTGATAAAGAAGTTTTTGATTTAGTTGAAAGAGCTATTAAAATATCAAAATTAACAAATGGAGCTTTTGATATTTCGTATGCTTCGATGGATAAAATTTGGAAATTTGACGGAACAATGACACAAATGCCCACCCCTGAATCCATAAAAAAATCAGTTGAAAAAGTAGGATATAAAAACATAATTTTAAACCCAAAAGATACTACAATTTTTCTTAAAAATAAAGGTATGAAATTAGGTTTAGGAGGGATAGGGCAGGGGTATATTGCCGATAAAGTTAAAGAATTACTAACAAAACAAGGTTGCAAAGCTGGTTTAGTTAATGTTTCTGGAGATATAAATACTTGGGGATTTCAAATTGATAATAAACCTTGGAATGTGGCATTGGTTAATCCTATGAACAAAAGTAAAGTTTTTGCTACGTTTCCTTTATACAATTCGGCTGTAGAAACATCAGGTAGTTATGAAAAATATGTAGTTTTTAATGGTAGCAGATATTCACATATTATAAATCCAAAAACAGGATATCCTGCTCAAGGAATTATAAGTGTTTCGGTTTTTGCAAAACAAACAGAAATTGCCGATGCTTTGGCAACTGCTATTTTTGTGATGGGTATTGATGTAGGACTTGATTTAATCAACCAACTCAAAGAAATTGAATGTATCATAATTGACGATAAAGGAGGAATTCATACCTCAAAAAATATAGATATTAAAAAATTTGAACATAAAAATTAGTAAAATCATGAAAAAAACATTTTCAATTTTAGGATTTATTACACTTTTAACCTCGTGCAACACTGTAAAAGAATATGAAAAACAAAATATTAACGACCCCGATATGAAACTTTCAGCACGAACCTCCGAACGATACGAAACAACCTTTCAGGTATATAGAGAAGCAGCTTCAGGAGCAAATGGAGGAAAAACTGGAGGAGGATGTGGATGTAATTAAAAGCATTATACAATGAAAGATAAAATAAAAATAATAACATTGCTACTCATTGGTTTTCAAGTATTTGCACAAGAAAACGATACAATAGCCTATAAAAAAAGAGTATTAGAAAGCACCGAAATTGATTTTTTGTTAAGCTATTATAAACAAGATGGCTCGCATTCGTCAGTTTCAGGAGGTATAGGCTCCGAAAACTTAAAAGATTTGGCATCAAATATTACCATCTCGATGCCCTTAAACGATGACGATGTTTTAACCGTTGATACAGGAATTTCAGCCTATACATCAGCATCATCAAGCAATATAAACCCTTTTAATGCATCTGGTGCCTCCCGAAATGGAGACGATGATGACGATAGAATTCTTTATAAAAATACTGCTGCTGCTACAACTCCGATAGGCACTCCTTGGCAAGCTTCATCAGGTGCTTCAGCACAAGATGTGTTAGCTTCTGTAGTTATTAATTATGCACATAGTTCTGATAATCGTAATTTTTTATGGAATACTGATGTGGCTTTTTCAAACGAATTTGATTATACATCCATAGGTTTTGGAGGAGGAATATCAAAACTTTTTAATGATAAAAACTCAGAAATTTCTGCAAAAGCAAATGTATATTTAGACCAATGGAGACCAATATACCCAACAGAATTAAGCGAATACGGAAAATACGGTTCAAATTTTAGAAATCAAGGTTTTTTTGCAGGTGTAAATATATACGAGCAAAATGGTAATAATAGTGTTCAATACTTACCAACAAAATTCAAAACTTGGGATAGCACTGCACGTAATTCATATTCTTTAACCTTAAGTTTTTCACAAGTAATCAATAAAAAATTACAAGGCTCTGTTTTTGTTGATATTTTACATCAAAATGGCAAACTATCAACTCCGTATCATCGAATTTATTTTGCCGATAAAAACAATTTTTATATAGGCAACACAAGTTACATTGCCAATTATGAAAATGAAAAAAATAAAGGCGTTTATCGATTAGCCGATGATATAGAACACTTGCCAAGCACTCGGTTCAAAGTGCCATTTGGAGGTCGTTTAAACTATTATATCAACGAAAAATTAGTTATAAAAACATATTATCGCTATTATTGGGACGATTGGGGCATCAGTTCGCATACAGCAAGTATCGAATTGCCATATAAAATCACAGAAAGTTTTACAATTTATCCAATGTATAGATATTATACACAACAACAATCAAAATATTTTGCACCCTTTGAAAAACATCTATCATCAGAAACTTTTTATACTTCAGATTATGATTTATCAAGTTTTAATGCCAATCAAGTAGGTTTTGGATTCAATTATACAGATATTTATACCAAAACTAAAATTTGGAAATTTGGCTTAAAAAATATAGATTTTAGATTCAATCATTATAATAGAACCGATGGATTAGTTGCAAATATAGGAACTTTAGGCTTTAAATTTATTATGGAATAATTTAGGTTTAAAGAAAATATTGAGAAAAAACTTATAAAATAAAAAAATAAAATATCAAATATATCTTAAAATAATATTTATTTGGGCAGCTAATCCGCCCTCCACTCCCGCTTTTATTTGTTTTCCCCGAGCATTACCATTGCTAAACAAATAAAGAGCTCCGTTCAGGTCGGGCTGCAATTACTTTTGATTTAAAAGTCATTTAAGGAGACTTCTAAAAATTGGTTTTCTAATGGAAATTTGTAATTTTTAAATTTTAACGAACTAATTTTTAAAAAGAACTTTTTAGAATAAAAATAAATTTTTAGAAGTCCCCTTAATCTATTTTTTTATTTTTTTGCAATTTAAAGTAAATATATTTTTACATAAAGATTGTAAGTATTAAATTTGCAGTTCGATAAAAATCAATAATTATTTGGACTATGAAAAAAATAACCAAAGAAGTTTATTTAAAATGGTATGAAAACATGCTATTTTGGAGAAAATTTGAAGACCGATTAGCAGCCGTTTATATTCAACAAAAAATAAGAGGCTTTTTACACCTATATAATGGTCAAGAAGCCGTTTTAGCAGGTGCTTTACATGCAATGGACTTATCAAAAGACAAAATGATAACTGCATACAGAAACCACGTACAACCAATTGCTATGGGTGCAGATCCTAAACGTGTAATGGCAGAATTGTATGGAAAAGCAACCGGAACTTCAATGGGATTAGGTGGTTCTATGCACATTTTTTCTAAAAAACACGGTTTTTATGGAGGTCATGGTATTGTAGGAGCTCAAATTCCGGTAGGTGCAGGAATGGCTTTTGCAGATAAATACCTTGAAACCGGAGGTGTAACCTTAACCTACTTTGGAGATGGTGCAGCAAGGCAAGGGTCGTTACATGAAGCTTTCAACATGGCTATGAACTGGAAATTACCCGTAGTTTTTATATGTGAAAACAACGGATATGCAATGGGAACTTCCGTAGAACGAACAGCAAATCATACAGATATTTGGAAACTAGGTTTAGGCTATGAAATGCCCTGTGGACCTGTTGATGGAATGAACCCCATAAAAGTAGCAGAAGCAATGCACGAAGCTATAGAACGTGCCAGAAAAGGTGATGGACCAACTTTTCTAGAAATGAAAACTTATCGATATAGAGGGCACTCAATGTCTGACGCTCAACATTATAGAACAAAAGATGAAGTAGAAGAATACAAAAAAATAGACCCAATTACCCAAGTTTTAGACATCGTTTTGGCAAGTAATTATGCTACTGACGAAGAAATTGAAGTAATAAACAAGCGAGTTGCCAATTTAGTAGATGAATGCGAAAAATTTGCAGAAGAATCTCCATATCCAGATACAAATATTATGTATGATGTGGTATATGCACAAGATAATTATCCATTTTTAAAGCATAAATTATAAAATTATGGCAAAAGTAATAACCATGCCTCGGTTAAGCGATACCATGACCGAAGGAACCGTTGCAAAATGGCTTAAAAAAGTAGGAGATGTAGTAAAAGAAGGTGATATACTTGCCGAAATAGAAACTGATAAAGCTACTATGGAATTTGAAACTTTCAATTCCGGAACTTTATTGTATATAGGTGTAAATGAAGGTGAAACCGCTCCTGTTGATGCTATTTTAGCTATTATCGGAGATGCTGGTGAAGACGTAAGTGAATTTATAAAACCAAAAGTAACGATTGATAATGAAATAGTTAAACCAGCAACGAACAACCAACAACGAACAACTCCTAACCAAAATATAGATGCAAAAGTAATAACCATGCCCCGCTTGAGCGATACCATGACCGAAGGAACCGTTGCAAAATGGCTTAAAAAAGTAGGAGATGTAGTAAAAGAAGGTGATATACTTGCCGAAATAGAAACTGATAAAGCTACTATGGAATTTGAGTCGTTCAATGCAGGAACTTTGTTATATATAGGTGTAGAAGAAGGTAAAACAGCACCTGTAGATGCTATTTTGGCAATTATTGGTAAAGCAGATACAGATGTTAGTTCATTAATAAATCAACCGATAAATCAATCAACTAACAACCAACAACTACCTACTACTACTACCACTAATCAACAACCACAAACCAGCAACAATCAACAACCAACTAAAAATAATAGCCGAGTATTTGCCTCTCCATTAGCCAAAAAACTAGCTAATGAAAAAGGATTTAATTTAGCTCAAATAAAAGGAACAGGCGAAAACGGACGAATTACACGTAAAGACGTTGAAAATTTTACTCCTCAAAATACACAAAATCAATCAGTTTTAGAAAGTAAAAATGATGCTGCAAACACTGTGAAAGTTCAACCATTTGTGCCAACAGGAAGCGTTTATCAAGAGGAAATCAAAAATTCGCAAATGCGAAAAACTATTGCAATTAGGCTATCTGAATCAATTTTTACGGCTCCTCATTTTTATTTAACTATCGAAATTTCGATGGATAATGCAATCGCATCTCGTGAAATGATTAATAATTTACCAAATACCAAAGTTTCATTTAATGATATGGTGATTAAAGCCACTGCTTTAGCTTTAAAAAAACATCCAAAAGTAAACTCACAATGGAAACAAGATGCAATAATTATAAATCATCATGTAAATATTGGGGTTGCAGTTGCTGTTGAAGATGGATTAGTAGTGCCTGTATTACCTTTTACTAATGAAATGAGTCTTACACAAATAGGTGCAAATGTAAAAGATTTAGCAGGAAAAGCACGAAACAAAAAACTACAACCAGCCGAAATGGAAGGTAGCACGTTTACCATTTCAAACTTAGGTATGTTTGGTATTACAGAATTTACTTCTATTATAAATCAACCAAATTCTGCAATATTATCAGTAGGTGCGATTGTTGAAAAACCAGTAGTGAAAAACGGACAAATTGTAGTGGGTAATACCATGAAAGTTACTCTTGCATGCGACCATAGAACAGTTGATGGTGCAACAGGCGCACAATTTTTACAAACCTTAAAACAATATTTAGAAAACCCTGTTACAATGTTAGCATAGCCTAAACATTACGAATATTAACTTAAAAAAATCGTAACTCAAAAAGTTGCGATTTTTTTATACTATCGTAAAACAAAACTCAATTTTAATATGAAATTTAACAAAATAACAAGAGGTAATAAGCGAGAAGTAAATACTACTGAAAACGTTTATGAAATTTTAGATGCGGGTTTTTTATGCACCATTGCTTTTGTTCATCAAGGGCAAGCGATGATGATACCCACAACCTACGGTAGAAAAGATGATGTGCTTTATTTTCATGGTTCTACAAAAAACTTTATGATGAACGAAGCCTTAAAAAACGAACAAATTTGTGTCTCGGTAACCCATTTAGATGGTTTGGTTTTAGCAAAAACCTTGTTTAATACTTCGGCTAATTATCGGTCGGTAGTTTTATTTGGAAAAGCTCAACTTGTTGATAATGAACAAGAACGAATGGAGGCGTTGGAAATTATAACCGAACAAATTATTCCGAATCGTTGGGACGAAGTAATCATTGGCTCTGAACAAGAACTTAAAGCAACCTTAGTTATTAAAATGAAAATAGAAAGTGCATCGGCAAAGGTTAGGGCAGGAGCACCTCAAGGTGATGAGGCTTGTGGAGATTTTGAAACTTGGTCGGGCGAAATTCCTCTTAAATTAGTAGCTCAAACTCCTATTGTTGATACGAAATTTGAAAAAACATTTTCTGAAACTAAAAGTGTTACATGTTTTTTAGAAAAACATCAATAAAATTTTATAAAGTAAAAAAGGTTTTTTAGTAAATTCCGTAGAAATGATATTTGGGTAGAAAATTTTCGTAAGTCCCTTCTATAACCTATATTTTTTTCGGTGGTTTTCCACCGAAAAAAAAAATTGGTCGTTGTAAAATAATTTCATTTGCTATCAAAAGGTCGTTTCTACGGAATTTCTATTGGTTTTAAAACGTATAACTTACAAATATAGTTCCGTTTCGTCCGGGTTCTGTGATTGGAGTTCGTGTAAAACCAAGCTGATTATTAAAGGCATACGATTGATGGATGTTATAATTTCTGTCAAAAATATTTAATAATCCTAACCCTATATTAAGCCCATCTATTGGTTTAAAACCTGCTTTTGCATCAAAAGTTTCATAATTATTTGTAGAAATTTCATCAAATGATTTTGAAATTTTGTTTTGATGTGCTACAAAGTTACTTTGGAATGATACCCAAAACTTTTTTATATCATATCCCACTTTAAAACGAGCTGAAAACGGAGGCGTTAAGGGTAAACTTTCGTTAAAATCTTTATTTTCAGTGTAAACATAGCTACATTCTGACGTAAAATTGAAATTTTTAGCAAAATTTAAGTCCGCAAAAACCTCAAAACCTGTTTTAATAGCATCGTTTATATTTCTAAAAACTTTTGGATTAACGGGTGGAGTAGTGGGGTTGTATTTTCTGGTTAAGGTTTTATCAACCACTCCCATAATGTAATTTTCATAAATTGAGTAATACCCTGATATTCCGTAGTTTAAACTATTAAAAAAGCCTTTTAAATACTCTTTCCCTTTTAAACTTATTTCTAATTGATTATTTATTTCGGCATCTAAATATGGGTTTCCAACATATTCATAAGCATCTCGTCCGATGTTAAAAAAGGCTATAAATCGCTCTTCGATATTGGCAGTTCGTGTTCCTCTCCCTAAGGCAAATTCTAACGTATAATTGCTTGAAATTATTTTTTTATACGAAATAGTTCCGCTTAAATTAACTTCCGTTTCTTTGCCTATATTTTTATATAAATTTTTGTAAGATGCATCTAAATCTTTTGCTTCAGAAGTAACAAAATCTGACCGAAAACCAAATGTAATAATATCATTATCCGTAATTTGATATTTAGATTCTGCAAAAATTCCTAATGAATTGTTATAACTATCTTGCCAAACTTTATCGGTAAATTTCTGTGGTGTAGGCAACAAAACTCCCATCATATTTCGTTTTACAATTCGATTTCTACTTCCGTCTCGGCTTATAAAAGTTGCATCTGCACCTGTAAAAAGTTTAATTTTTGGAGTGATATTTAATTGTAATTCAAATTTTCCACCTTTGGTAATCGCTTCTAATTCAGATATTGCTTCAGAAGTTGAAAAACTTGGTCGATTATAGTTACTCATGGTATGAGCAACAAAACTATAATAAGCTTTTGCAGTTATATTTTTAATTGTTTTTTTGTTAATTGCATTGCTATAATCAACACTTGCAATACTACTATCATCAATATCGGTATCCATCATCAGGCCTGCATGCAAAACGTCTCGTCCAAAATTTTGTCTGAAATTTACTTGCAATCGTTGTTTTTCTGACATATTGTAACCCATTTTTATACCATATCCTAAAGCTCTGAAACTTGATGGGATTTCACGATTGGCACCATCTTGATAATTTCCGTAATCTCGATGGCTAAAATTGGCTGTTATATCAAATTTATTTAGATGACCCATTAATTGTAGCAAATTAACTAATGAACTTCCGTTGCTTTCAAAACCAGAAGAAAAAGTGCCCATCAATTTCTTTTCACAGGTGCAAGCATTGTTGGTAACCATATTTATAATTCCTCCAAAAGTGGCTCCATACCGAACCGAAAATGGTCCTTTGATAATTTCAATTTTAGTAACTTCTTCAGGATTTACAAGGGTTGTAATCGGGTCCATTCGATTTGGGCAAGCATGCATTGCTTTGGTTCCTCCATCAAACTGAATATTTAATTGTTCGTATTGACTGGCTCTAAACGAAGGATCAACGGCATAATTTCCTCTTTTAATAAGTGAAAATCCGTTTATTTCCTGAAAAAGCTCGCCTGTATTTTTGGGCTGAACAACTTTTTCTTTATAATCATCTTTTACAATGGTTTCGGCTGGGTCTGTTTTAGCATCACCTGTAACTAGTATTTCTGATAATTGATACGTTTTTTGGGTAATTGTATCTGTTTTTTGTTCTGTTTGTGCATTTACTATCAATGAAATTAATGCTAATAATATAATATATATATGTTTCATTATTTTATTTTTAATGTTTGAAATATTTTTAGAAAACTTCTAAAAATTCTTTTTTATTACAAAAAGTTCTTTTTAAAAACTTCTTCGCTAAAATTAAAATAGTATGTAAAAAAAATGTAAATAATTAAGAAAGGGTAGGAGGGTGGAAAATAGTAGTTAT
>CAYXAF010000013.1:5571-16470 GCA_964463035.1 uncultured Flavobacterium sp. | reverse complement strand
GTAAAAAAAATGTAAATAATTAAGAAAGGGTAGGAGGGTGGAAAATAGTAGTTATATGCTTGTGAAAGTATATGCTATTATAGATGTCTATTGTTTTTAAAGTAATTGTATTAAATACATTAAAAGTAACTGTTTTAGAGTTATTGAAAAATAAATTCTCTGTATCTAAACTTATTTTTTTCGAGCTATCGTTTATAGGTTTTTCCGAATTAGATGCTTTGGCTAACTCTTTCATTAAATGACATTTACCATTACATTTAAGTGCTGGCTTATCTTTGTTTTCACAAAGTTTAGTTGCTATATAATCATAATTTACAACATATTCAACCACCGGAAATAAGGGTTTGAATACAAAAAGAAATAATATGATTATAATAGTGTGTTTCATTTATGGTTTCAAAAGTGATAAGATAAATTAAAAAATTATGCTACAAATATAAATTAAATATTTTAAATGCTTTATGATTGAACTCATAAATTTAAGATCATTTTTAGTTTGAAATTTGTATCATAATTAAAAAAAATAATTTATGAAAAAAATGTATGTTTTAGCACTTGGAATAAGTTTATTTATTTCTTGTGGAAAAGAAAAAAAAGAAGGTGATGATTTTTCAAAACCAGATACTACCGAAGCCACTACAGATGCCTCAGCTTATGATGCAAATAGAGGAGAGGGGAAATTTGATAAAGTTGAATTAGGCACTACTTTAGATCTTGCAATGGTTGAAATTGGTAAAAAAGTGACCGATGTAAAATGTTCTGCTTGCCACAAACTTACAGATGAAAAATTAGTTGGACCAGGTTGGAAAGGTGTTACAGAACGAAGAAGACCGGAATGGATTATGAATTTTATTACTAATCCAGACCCTATGATTGATAAAGATCCTGAACTACAAGCTCAATTAGAACTATGTTTAGTAAGAATGCCAAATCAAGGAATTACCGATGATGAAGCAAGAGGCGTTTTAGAATTTATGCGTCAGAACGACGGGATAAAATGATTTAACAAATTAAATTCTAATGGAGACTTCTAAAAAAAGAGTTTCTAATGAAAATTTGTTATTTTTAAGAAGTTGAAAACAAAATTTAAAAAAAACCACAGTCGTAGCTACGATGAAGACGGTTTTTAAATTTTAACGAACTAATTTTTAAAAGAACTTTTTGTAATAAAAACGAATTTTTAGAAGTTTCAAAATATGTAATCTAGGTTTTAATCAACTAAATTATAATGACAGTAATTGTGTTGAAAAACCCAAGATGCGTTTGTTTAATTTTTCTAAATAAAAATAATTAATATTAATCTTAAAAAATTGAAAGTATATGAAAACCAATTTTTTGAAAGTAACACTTGCTGTTACAATGTTTATTGCACTGTTTGGATCGTGTAAGCCAAAAAATTCAAACAATGCAGTTAGTGCTGATGCAGCACAAAAAGTGTATGTTGCCCCTGGCAAATATGATGAATTCTACAATTTTGTTTCTGGTGGTTTTAGCGGGCAAGTTAGCGTATATGGATTGCCAAGCGGACGAATGCTAAAAGTTATTCCGGTTTTTTCAGTAGATCCTGAAAGTGGATGGGGTTTTAGCGAAGAAACTAAACCAATGTTAAACACTTCTACAGGTTTTATTCCTTGGGATGATTCACATCATACTGAGTTGTCTCAAACCAATGGAGAGCAAGATGGAAGATGGTGTTTTATAAATGGTAATAATACTCCACGTGTTGCCCGAATAGATTTAAAACGTTTTAAAACTGCTGAAATAATAGAACTTCCTAACTCAGCAGGAAATCACTCTTCTCCGTTTATTACAGAAAATACAGAATATGTAGTAGCAGGAACAAGGTTTGCTGTGCCTGGTGATTATGAAAATGGAGATGTCCCTATCAATACTTATAAAGAAAATTTTAAAGCACATATTAGCTTTATAAAAGTAGAAAAAGAAACCGGACACATGGATATTGCATTTCAATTACGCTTACCAGGTGTAAATTTTGATCTTTCGCATGCTGGTAAGGGCAAATCTCATGGTTGGTTCTTCTTTACTTGTTATAATACCGAACAAGCAAACACTTTATTAGAGGTAAATGCTTCTCAAAATGACAAAGATTTTATAATGGCAGTAAACTGGAAAAAAGCAGAAGAATATATAAAAGCAGGTAAAGGACGAAAAGAAAAAGCAAGATATGCAAGCAATCGTTGGAATGATGAAACCCATACAGCAACTTCAACTATTAAAGAAGAAGTTTTAGTATTAGACGCTTCTGAATTAAAAGATATTTGCTATATGATGCCTTGCCCAAAATCACCACATGGTTGTGATGTTGACCCAACAGGTGAATATATAGTTGGTTCAGGTAAATTAGCAGCTTTAATACCCGTATTTAGTTTTGATAAAATGATCAAAGCTATTGCAAAAAAAGATTTTGAAGGTGATTATTCAGGAATACCTGTTTTAAAATATAATTCTGTTTTATATGGAGAAGTTCAAAAACCAGGTTTAGGACCTTTACATACAGAATTTGACGGAAAAGGAAATGCAATCACCTCTTTCTTTGTATCATCTGAATTAGTAAAATGGAATATTAAAGACTTAAAAGTTTTAGATAGAGTTCCTACTTACTACTCTGTAGGACATCTTTGTATTCCTGGTGGAGATACCAAAAAACCATTCGGAAAATATGTTATTGCTTATAATAAAATTACAAAAGATAGATTTTTACCCACTGGACCAGAACTAACTCAATCAGCTCAAATTTATGACATTAGTGGAGATAAAATGCAACTATTATTAGATTTTCCAACCATAGGAGAACCTCATTATGCACAAGCTGCCCCAGCTGATTTAATAAGAAATAATGGGCAATTAAAAATATATGATATAAGTAAAAATTCACATCCAAGAGTAGCAAAAGGTGAAAAAGAAACAAAAGTTGTTAGAGAAGGGAACAATGTCCATGTGTATATGACAATGGTTCGTTCGCATTTTTCACCTGATAATATAGAAGGAATTAAAGTGGGAGACAATGTGTATTTTCATATCACAAATCTAGAACAAGATTGGGATGTACCTCACGGATTTAGTATTAGACGTGCTCCTACTGCTGAAGTACTAATAATGCCTGGCGAAACATCAACTTTATATTGGAAAGCTACACAAGTTGGTATAGTTCCGTTTTATTGTACCGATTTTTGTAGTGCATTACATCAAGAAATGCAAGGGTATATTAGAGTTTCACCAGCTGGTAGTAACGTTCCTATTTCATATAGTTTAGGCACAAATCTTCCTGCTTCTGCTAAATAATTTTTAACAAATTAAAGAGGTTGAAAGTTTCAACCTCTTTAATTAAAAATATATACAATGAAAAGCTTAAAAATATCAATCATATCAAAAGTAATACTTTTAATTGTTTCATTTTTATTTATAGGTTCATTATTTGTGCCTATCTGGAGAATTGAGTTAGATGCTCCACAATATCCTGAAGGTTTAGTTTTACAACTTTATGCAAATAAAATAGGAGGTGATGTTGAAATTATCAACGGATTAAACCATTATATTGGTATGGCAACCTTGCATACAGAAAATTTCTTTGAATTTAAAATACTACCATATATATTTAGTGTATTTGCAGCACTATCATTGCTTTTAATCTTTTTTAATAACAGAAAAGGTGTTTTAGCTTTGCTTATAGTATTTATTTTATTTGTTGTGATAGCTGCTATTGACTTTTATCATTGGAATTATGAATATGGGCATAACCTTGACCCTAATGCTGCTATAAAAGTACCTGGTATGGCTTATCAACCACCACTTTTAGGATACAAAGAATTGTTAAACTTTGGAGCCTACTCAATACCCGATATTGGAGGTTGGATGCTCACTGTTGCAGGAGTTTTACTTTTTTATAGCACTCTTAAAGAATATAAGTTTAACAAAAACTAAATTCAATGAAATTTATTTATTTAACAATATTTTTAAGTATTTTTCTGCTTTCATGTGCACCAAAAGAGGCTGAACCAATAAAAATAAATATTGACCAATGTCATCAATGTAAAATGAATATCGCAGACGGAAAGTTTGGAGCAGAACTAATTACTAAAAAAGGAAGAGTCTATAAATTTGATGATATATTTTGCCTCATTAATTTTTGTGAACAAAATACTAATGTAGCAATTGAAAAGTATTTTGTCCACGATTATAAAAAAGAAAATACTTTAATAGATGCAGAAAAAGCTTTTTTTTGTAAAGGAGGAACTATAAATAGCCCGATGCACGGAAATATTATAGCAACTGAAAATCAACTTAATATAGAACAATTAAAAGCACAATTTCAAGCAAAATCAATTACTTGGAAAGAAATTATTAATTCAAAATAAATTTTTTAAATAAAAGCAATTCTATAATAATGGTTTAATTTTAGTACCATTGCATCAGAATTGCTTTTTTAATTGTAATACATATGGATAAAATAATTTATATAATATTGTTCTTTTTTAATGGTGTTTTATATGCAAAAACTATAAATGTGGGGGTAAACTATTCTGTAAAATCAATAAAAACAGCTTTGAAATTAGCAAAAAATAATGATACAATATTAGTTTATAAAGGGACTTATCAAGAAGGTAATATTATAATTGACAAAAAAATTTATTTAAAAGGGATTAATTACCCTATACTTGATGGGCAAAAAAAACATGAAGTTATATCTATAAAAGCAGATAGCGTAGTAATTGATGGCTTTAAAATTATAAAATCGGGATATGCAACATTAACAGATCCTTGTGGTATAAAAGTTTACAATAAAAAAAATGTAATAATAAAAAACAATATTTTAGATGATAATTTTTTTGGAATTTACTTACAAAATTCTCAAAATTGTGTCATTAAAAATAACAAATTAAAAGCTTATGGAGTTGTAGAACAACAGTTAGGCAACGGTATTCATTGTTGGAAATGCAATGATATTTTAATAATTGCAAATGAAATTTGTGGGCATAGAGATGGAATTTATTTTGAATTTGTATTCGACTCTGTAATTTGGCGAAATATAAGCACCCATAATATTCGATACGGTTTACATTTTATGTTTTCACATTCAGACGCTTATTATTCTAATATTTTTAGAAATAATGGGGCAGGAGTTGCTGTTATGTACACGAAAAATGTAAAAATGGAAAACAATACATTTGATGAAAACTGGGGAGCATCAGCTTACGGATTACTATTAAAAGATATTTCAGATAGTTATATTTTTAATAATAAATTTTATAAAAATACATCTGGGATTTATGCAGAAGGTAGTAGTAGAAATTTACTCGAAAAAAATCAATTTTTAAACAATGGCTGGGCTATGCAAATACAAGCAAGTAGTGATGATAATAAAGTTGTAAAAAACAATTTTATAGGTAATACGTTTGATATGGGAACCAACGGAAGCTTAGTTTTAAACACTTTTAATACTAATTATTGGGACAAATATCAAGGATATGATTTAAATAAAGATGGTTTTGGAGATGTGCCATATCATCCATTAAGTTTATTTGCCGTTTTAATAGAAAATAATCCTTCTGCAATGCTACTTTTTAGAAGCTTTATGATAACTCTTTTAGACAAATCAGAAAAAGTTTTACCCACAATAACCCCCGATAATTTTGTTGATAATCAACCTCTAATGAAAGCAATTGCATTATAATTATACCTTATGATTGAAATTAAGAACATAAATAAAAATTTTGGGAAAACAGAAGCCCTTAAAAACATATCAGTTATATTTAAAGAAGGCGAATGTATTGCATTTATAGGCCCTAATGGTTGTGGAAAAACCACACTTATCAAATCAATTTTAGGAATGGTTATCCCAAACTCTGGTGAAATATATGTTGATAGCACTCATATAAACAATCAATTTCAATATCGTGAAAATATCGGCTATATGCC
The DNA here is from genome assembly GCA_964463035.1 of uncultured Flavobacterium sp. Classification (GTDB taxonomy): domain Bacteria; phylum Bacteroidota; class Bacteroidia; order Flavobacteriales; family Flavobacteriaceae; genus Flavobacterium. The sequence goes on along the minus strand of CAYXAF010000013.1, from coordinate 10,533 downwards.
ACAAATTGGTAGATATCCAGATATGATGACAATAAAACAAGTACTTGAAATGATAAAAAAAATAAGAAATAAACCTGTTGAATTTCTTGATTTTGAATTATACGAGGCTTTTAATATCAAAAATATTGAGCACAAACAAATGCGAACACTCTCTGGAGGAACCACCCAAAAGGTGAGTGCCGTTTTAGCTTTCTTGTTCAACCCAAAAATACTAATTTTAGATGAACCCACAGCAGGATTAGACCCTTTGGCTTCTGAAATTTTAAAAGAAAAAATAATAAAAGCAAAAAATCAAGGTAAATTGGTATTAATCACATCACATTTATTGAACGAATTAGACGATTTAATAACCGAAATTGTTTTTATGCAAGATGGAGAACTAAAATTTCATAAAAAAATTAATGATTTACAAAAAGAAACAAATGAAATAAAAGTTTCAAAAGCAATTGCTAAAATTTTAAAAGACACAAAAAATGATTAAAATTATTTTATCAGACATTTTAAAAAATAAAATTATTGGTATTTATACACTTGTTTTGAGTATTTTATCTTGGAGCTCTTTTGGTATGGAAGACACCACAGCTAAAGGAATGTTAACTATTTTAAATGTAATTTTATTCACAGTTCCATTAGTAGCTATCCTATTTTCAACAATTTACATATACAATAGTGCCGAATTTATTGAACTTTTGATGAGCCAGCCAATTAAACGAACAAAAATCTGGAAAAATTTGTTTCTAAGTTTATCATTAGCTATATGTATATCTTTTTTTATAGGTGCTGGTTTGCCTTTGTTAATTTATTCTCCAGATATAAATGGTATTATGATGACAACTATTGGGGTTTTAATTTCAATTATATTTATAGCTTTAGCCTTTTTAAGTGCAATTTTTAATAGAGATAAATCCAAAGGCATTGGTTCTGTAATTATTATTTGGCTATTTTTTGCCCTTTTATTTGACGGTTTAGTGCTGTTTTTCTTGTTCCAATTTTCAGATTACCCTATCGAAAAACCAATGATATTTCTAACTTCTTTAAACCCAATAGATTTAGCTCGAATACAAATGCTCTTATACTTAGATGTTTCTGCAATGATGGGTTACACAGGAGCATTATTTAAAGAATACTTTGGCAATATTATAGGCTTTATAACCACGTTTTTACTTCTAATTATTTGGATAATAATACCTTATATTATTTCTATAAAAAAATTTAATAAAAAAGACTTATGATGATTAACGAATTACTTGATAAATTAAAAAAATCTGAAACACCTGTTTCAAAAATTATTGAAAATAACGAATGTGGAAAAATAATTTTATTAGCTTTTAAAAAAGACATGATTTTAAAAGAGCACAAAACTAATACACCAGCAAAACTTTTAATAATAAAAGGGGAGGTAATTTATACAGAAAATAAGCACAATAAAACTCTTAAAATATACGATTCTATAGAAATTCCTGTTGATGTTTTACATAGTGTAAAAGCCATCAAAGATAGTATATGTATTTTAATTAAATAATCAAACTAATGAGAGATATTAATAATAGAGAAGATATAATTTTATTAGTAAATACTTTTTATGAAAAGGTAAAAAATGACGAAACAATAGGGTATTTATTTACAGAGGTTGCAAAAGTAAATTGGGAAAAACACCTGCCTTTGATGTATGATTTTTGGGATAATATTTTATTTAATACAGGCAATTATTCTGGCAACCCATTACTTGCACATAAAGAGTTAAATAAAAAAAGTGCTTTAAACGAAGAACACTTTAAACATTGGATTAAATTATTTTTTGAAACAATAGATACACTTTTTGAAGGTAAAAAAGCATCAGAAATAAAAGAAAGAGCTAAAAATATTGCTATGGTAATAAGCTACAAAGTTTTAGAAAATAGTAAAGCGTAGATGACAACTTCTACGCTTTACAAATTTATAAAAATGAAAAAGTTATTTTGCTAAAAGCACATCTCCAATTACATGAATCATACCATTTGAAGTTTCAATTGATGCTATAATTTCAACTCCGTTTACATACGTTTTATCTCCTTTTTTACTGATTTTTACTTTTTTAGGAGTTACCATTTCAAACTCTTGACCATCTTGCATATAATCTGTTTTTAAAACACCTACATAAGTATGGTATCCTAAAACATCAACTAATTTATCTTTGTTCTCTGGTTTTAATAAATCTTCAACAGTCCCTTTTGGTAATTTATCAAAAGCAGCATTTGTAGGTGCAAAAACAGTAAAAGGACCTGCATTACTCAAGGCAGTTACCAAATCAGCAGCTTTAACTGCTGCTACCAAAGTAGTGTGGTCAGGGCTCCCTACTGCTGTTTTTACAATGTCTGGTTTAGAAGTTTCATCTTGCACCCCTTCTTGCCCTACACTTAAATCTACACCATTTTCAGTAACAGAAGTTGTTGAACTTTCAGAATTTTCTTTACAACTTTGGCTTAGCAAAACTAATGAAATTGCTAATAAATAAATTGATTTTTTCATTTGATTACAATTTAAAATTAATAACTTTTATGTAACAAAATTATAAATAAGTTTATTACGTAGTTATGCGTTCAATCATAAAAATTAAAAATTATCTTTAGGAGGCTTCTAAAAATATATTTTATGATCAATAATCACTAATTTGTTTTGTTTTTCCATCTTTTTAACTTCTCTAATCACAGTTTCAACTCTAAGCCCAGTAAAATCAGCAATTTCTTGTCGAGTAAAAGGAACAATTAACTTATTATTATTAGGATTATTATTCTTTTTAAAATTATTTAAAAATGCAATAATCCTAAAATCAGGTTTTTGATTTATTATATCTTTTGAAGTATTCGATTTATTATAAATTCTTCGAGCTAAAAGTTCAATAAAATAGGTTTTATAAATAGGAAACTCTTCTAAAATATTTAAAAATTTTTCTTTAGAAATTTTTATAATAACGCTTTCTTGCGTTGTAATTGCCGTTGCAGGGTATTTTTCGTTAATAAATAAAGGAGGTTCTCCAAAACTTTCATTACTATAAAAAATACCTTGTGTAAATTCTTTCCCTTCATTATTTGAATTAAACATACGAATGCTACCTGTAATAATTTGAAAATAATAACGTGCAAAATCATTTTCATTGAAAACAATTTCGTTTTTATCATATTTTTTTTGAGTAGCTCCCCAAGTATTCAAAATATCAATAGGTATAGGCATACTTTTATTTTATATACAAAGTTTTTATCCGTTGAATAGGACCTCTACATTTTAAATCATGACAATTTATGCAAGCCGTAACTCCGTTGTTAAAATTTTCTTTTGCTTTATTTACATCAGTTGTGTAAATCATTTCTTGAACTTTTAAATATGCATCTGCATAGTTTTTAAAAACCTCATCATTATCACTTTCGTCTGTAAATTTTGCAGTATGAATTTTTAAATAATAATTTGGAAATTTACCTAAGGTATCACCTTTTATTATTCGCTCTTTAAGCTGTTTATTCTCTACAAACATTCGTTCCATTAAAGCAGCCATTTCAGAATATTCATACATTTTAAACTTTTTTTCAGGCGTTTTTTTTGCGGCTTTATTATCTGAGTTTTTATTATTACAACTGCTTAAAACTAATATTAAAATTATAATTTTTAGTAAATGTTTCATCTTATTTTTTAATTAAAACTCCATCAGCTAAAAAAGAATAGCTAACTTCTGGCTCGGTTATTTTGTCTATTTCAGCTTGGCTTAAACCTTCATCTTTTGCATAATGCTTTAAGTCTTGAACAGACTCAATACTTACAAAAGCCTTACCCTTAACAATTGCTTCGCTACCCATAGCATTTAAAGGCATAAAAAAACCATAATCTTTAAACTTAACAAAAGAACTAAGCGAATCGGGTAGGGTGAGGGTCATCCAACATCCTTTTTTCTGACAAACATCATCAATAGTAGAAGCAAAAACAACATTTATTGTGTCATCTTTTTTTAATGTTTTATATTTTTCAAGCATTTCTTCAGCTGTTATGTATTCTGTTTCTGCAAATTGTTCTCCAAAATTTACATAATTTTGCAATTCATCGGTAGAAATTTTTTGTTTTGAACTATTACTACATGCAGTAAGTATGAATAAAAAAATACTCGTGGAAATTAAAATTGTTTTTTTCATTTTTTTATTTTTTTAATGATTATTTAATAATTACTACAAAATTAAACATTTATTTATATTTATGTATAATAAATTAAATTTTTATTGATAATTTTGCGTTCAATTTTGTAAAATAAAATATATGAATACAACTATTTATGATATTTTTGAAATAGAGAAAAATACTCAATCTAAGATAGAATCTGTTGATTTTGAAAGTGTTAAATTTGGAAATATTTTTACAGACCACATGCTCGTTTGTGATTATACAGCAGGGGAGTGGCAAACTCCTAAAATTATGCCTTATCAACCGTTTTTATTAGAACCTTCAGCTAAAGTTTTTCATTACGGGCAAGCTATTTTTGAAGGAATGAAAGCCTATAAAGATGACGATAATAAAATTTGGTTGTTTAGACCCGATGAAAATTTTAAGCGATTTAACAAATCTGCAAAAAGAATGGCAATGCCCGAAATTTCTGAAGAAATTTTTATAGAAGGAATAAAATACTTGGTAGATTTAGATAAAAATTGGATACAAAAAGGCAAAGGAAATTCACTTTACATTCGTCCGTTTATGATTGCAACAGGTAATGAAGTAGTTGCATCACCTTCTAACGATTATAGGTTTATGATTATACTTTCGCCTGCAAAATCGTATTATTCAGGCGACGTAAAAGTTATAATTGCAGAGCATTACAGCCGAGCTGCAAACGGAGGAATAGGTGCTGCAAAAGCTGCGGGGAACTATTCTGCCCAGTTTTATCCACAAAAAATTGCTCAAAAAAAAGGATTTCAGCAAGTTATTTGGACTGACGATGCTACACAT
>CAYXAF010000013.1:0-5561 GCA_964463035.1 uncultured Flavobacterium sp. | reverse complement strand
CAAAATTAGAAGAAGCAGGAACGATGAATGTTTTCTTTTTAATTAACGATATTTTGATTACAGCACCTGTAAGCGAACGTATTTTAGATGGAGTAACTCGTAAAAGTATCATTGAAATTGCAAAAGCCAATAATATAAAAGTAGAAGAACGTCCAATTTTAGTGTCAGAATTAGTAGATGCTGCTAAAAAAGGCACACTTCAAGAGATTTTTGGTGTCGGAACAGCTGCTGTTATAAACCCGATTGTTGGCTTTTCATATCAAGAAGTTTACTATGAATTACCTAAATTTGAACATCCAAAATCATTATTTTTAAAAGAAAAACTTACCGATATTCAATATAATATTGCAGATGATATTTTTGGATGGAGGGTTAAAGTAAACTAATGAAGTGGTTTAAAATTTTAGAAATCCTCGTTTTTTAGAAGTCCCTATAATTATTTTTTTTAAAAATAGCATAGCAATATAATCTTTTAGTTTTACATTATCTATTTTACATAATATAAATTATAGTTCGATAATATTAATACAAAATTAACGATAATAAACAAAATCTATTTGTATTTTTGTACCTTAAAATCATTTATAAAAATGGCAAACTCATTAGCATTAAAAATATTTAAATTTTCGTATAAAATTTTTAGAGATTTAGATTTTAATCATCTTACATCTTTGTATTTGAATGCTTTAGTTAATATTATCATTGTTTTTACTTTAGCTTATTTTATTGATAAGTTATTTAAAAATATACTACTTTTTGGAATAAATTATATTGCAAAACGAACAAAATCGACCTTTGATGATTTATTAGTAGAAAATAATACAATCAAATATGTTGCACATTTATTTACATTGATATTTGTATATACAGCCATTCCTACAGCTCTACGAAATTTTACTAATTGGGAAAATTGGTTTGCCAAAGGAGTAAAAATTTATATTATTTTATTATTTTTATGGATTATTCGTAGTTTTTTTAATGCTCTAAAAAATTATTTAAAACAATTGCCTCGTTTTAGCGATAAACCCATCGACAGTTATATTCAAGTAATTATGATTGTTTTATGGATTTTTGGTGTTTTATCTATCATTTTATCTTTGTTTGATGTGAGTTGGACTACCCTATTTGGTGTTTTTGGAGGTATTTCGGCAGTTATATTGTTAATTTTTAAAGATACAATTTTAGGTTTTGTTGCCAGTATTCAAGTATCTGTAAATGATATGGTTAGGATTGGAGATTGGATAACATTTGAGAAATTTGGAGCCGATGGAAATGTTATTGAAATTAATTTAGCAACCGTTAAAGTTATAAATTTTGACAATACCATAACTACCATTCCTACTTATAGCTTAATTTCCGATTCGTTTCAAAACTGGCGAGGAATGTTAAATTCTGATGGTAGACGAATTAAAAAAAATTTATTTATAAAAGCCTCTACTGTTAAGTTTTTAAGCGATGATGAAATAGAAAACCTTAAAAAAATACAGTTGATAAAGCCTTATCTTGATAAAAAACAAGCAGAAGTTTTACGCTTTAATACAATCAATCAAATAGATAAAGGTTTAGCTTTAAATGGTAAAAATTTAACCAATTTAGGCACTTTTAGGAAATATGCATTTGAGTATTTAAAAAATAACGCTGCTATAAACGAAAAAATGCCTTTAATGGTGCGTTATTTACAACCCACAGATAAAGGAATTCCGTTTGAAATTTATTGCTTTGCAAAAGATAAAAAGATGGAAAATTATGAATTTATTTCGGCAGATTTGCTTGATCATTTAATTCCAGCCATTCATTTCTTTGATTTAGAATTATTTGAATCGGTTTCTGCACAGAAAAATATTACTCCAACGCTTTAAAAAAGCTAAAAATAGAACCTCCATATTTTCGTTCTTCAAAAAAATTAAGATGTCCAGTTAGTTTTGTGTGTTTTGAATGCTCAATAATTAAAAGTCCACTTTCTTTAACAAGTAGTTTGTTTTCAATGGTTTGATTGATTATTTTTTCAAAATCTGTTTGTGCCAATTCATACGGAGGATCGGCAAAAATAATATCAGAATTTATTTTGCAATTACTTAAAAACACAAAAACATCACTTTTTACAACCGAAATATTAAAATCAAAGGCAGCAGTTGTTTTTTTTATAAAATTTACGCATTGTGTATTTCTGTCCACTGCAATAATACTTTTTGCACCTCGAGAGGCAAATTCATAACTAATATTACCTGTGCCCGCAAACAAATCTAAAATTTGTAACTCATTGAAATTGTATCGATTATTTAAAATATTAAACAACGCCTCTTTACACATATCGGTTGTGGGGCGCACAGGTAAGTTTTTAGGAGCTGTAATAATTCTACCTTTATAATTTCCTGATATTATTCTCATACATTTAGTAAAACAAAGTTTTTACGGGCAATTTCGGTTGATATACAAGTGTTTTCTGCCAAAACTGAAACATCTAAAAGTGAAAAATTTCTCACAAATGTAAAACCTGCTTTAAAAATAACATCCTCTGCTGTAATATTACCTAAACAAATCACTTCAATTTTTTCTGGGTTTATTTGCAGTTGTTCTAATGTAAATAATAAATAATATACAAAATCGTGTTCATTTTCGTATTCAAAAGAATTGAACAAGAGTAATTTTTGATTTTGAACTACAATAATTTCAAAATTTTTATCATGAAAATGTATAAAAACTTGTTTGCTTTCGTTGTTTTTAGAAATATCTAACAGTTTAGAAACCAATATTGTAGAACTATTTTTATAAGTAAACGAGCCTAATTTTTCAATCAGAATATTATTGATGTTCATATACGGAACATAGACGTTCATACAATCATAATTTGCCAACTCATCAACAGAAAAAACATCCGATGGAAAAGTTTTAATACTATTCTTTAAATATTCGTTATGCAACTCTGGTTTATACATTGCCTTCGGGACAAATGCATTTAAAGCATTAGTATGCAATATATTAACGCTATCAAATTTCTCTTTTTCTTTAAGGAATTCTGTTGTTACTAATGATGAAATTTGTTCCTCTAAAGACTCATTTTTTACAAACCAAAAGTGTTTAATTTTTTCAACCTTAGAGTCCAAAATATTATATATCAAAAAAGAAAGTCCATTCAAAGATATTTGAATGGACAATTTTTTGTATGTTTTTTGTGTGGTATCGTTATTCGTTGTTACCATATTGTTTGGGCCAGTTACCTGTGATTGAAACTTCTTCTAAAGAGCCTAATTTTATAATATCTCCGGTAATTTCGTCAATTTCTTTTTTCTTTTTTTCAGCAGCAATTAAATCTGAATCTAAACCATTGAGTACTTTGTTTTTATCAATAATTGCTTCAAATGTAGAACGTTTAATACCTTTTCTTTCCACTTCTCCTGTTTTCATAGCTACTGGAACGTTTAATTTATCGTTAATTTTTACCATTCCTAAGGATTTGTAGCTATCAGAATTTTTAAATAATGAATCACGAACACTTATATATCCTAAGGTATCAATAATAACTACATCTTTAAAATAACCTCCTACTCCATCGGCACCTACATTTAATCCGAATGCTGTATTTCTGGCTCGGTCAATTACCGAAGTGTCTTTTCGTTGGATAATAGCAAAACGTTCGTTTTCAATAAACTTAACTAATTCATCAAACGAAGCTGCATATTTTCCGTGTAATGATTTGTAACCAACTTGAGCTTTTTTAATTTCTAATAATTTATTAACGGCTAACTGGAAACGTTCTTTTTTGTATTCTTCAAACTGTATGGGCTTTAATATTGATTTTACTGTTAAAAAACCGAAAAGCAAGATAATTATCCATAAAAATAAACTAACAATTTTTCTGTTTTTGTCAGCAACATTTTTGTTGATTACACGTGCAAGAATTGTTAATGCTATGGCAATCAAAATTACTACTAAAATTATCAATAACATAATTATATATTTTAAGGGTTTACAATTAGGGCAAAAGTATGTATTTTTTTTACATCTTAAAATTTTTTTTCAAAAAAACATTCTTATTTTTGAAAAAAAAAATTAAAATCTATTAAATGGACTATAAATTAATTTATAATTTACTCGTAAAAAAGTTTCTTCACTCCCCTACTTATAAGCAAAATATTTTTTTTGAGAAAATTTCTAATTTTATTCTGTCAAAGGATAAAAATTTTTTATTTGTTTTAAAAGGATATGCTGGTACGGGTAAAACATCTGTAATTGCTTCGTTGGTTGCCAATGCAGAACAACTGAATACTAAATTTGTATTGCTTGCACCTACTGGCAGAGCAGCCAAAGTAATATCTAATTATTCTGAAAAACAAGCCTTTACGATTCATAAAAAGATTTATTTTCCAAAATCAGATAAAAAAGGAGGCGTTCAATTTACACTTCAACCTAATAAACATACAAATACCATTTTTATTGTAGATGAATCGTCTATGATTTCGGACGTTTCAGACGCAACAAGTTTGGTGGGTAGCTCACTCTTAGATGATTTAATGGAATATGTATATGAGGGTAAAAATTGTAAACTCCTTTTAATGGGCGATGTGGCACAGCTCCCTCCAGTGCATTTAGATATTAGTCCGGCTTTAGACATTGATGTTTTAGAACTTAAATATCAAAAAAAAATTGATTGGATAGAATTTGACGAAGTGATGCGGCAAGACGAGCATTCGGGCATTTTGCACAATGCAACCTTGCTACGAGAATTACTTCAAAAAACGTTTATTAAAACACATCAGTTTGAATTACAATCCTTTAAAGATATTATTCGTTTGCAAGATGGGATGGATATTCAAAATGCGATTCATCAATCGTATTCCGATAAAGGGGTGGAGGAAACGGTTTTTATTGTTCGGTCTAACAAGCGTGCCAATCAATATAATCAACAAATACGAACTAAAATTTTATCAAAAGAAAGCGAACTTTCGGCAGGCGACCTACTAATGGTGGTTAAAAATAATTATTTTTGGTTAGACCCCCAATCTGAAATTGGTTTTATTGCCAACGGTGATATTATTGAAGTTTTAGAAATTTATAAACTGATTGAATTGTATAGCTTTAAATTTGCCAAAGTAAAAATCCGAATGATTGATTATCCCAATCAAAAACCCTTTGAAACCATTTTGCTTTTGGATACCATAAGTAGCGAAAGTCCTTCTTTAACTTACGAACAGTCAAATGTTCTATATCAAGAGGTTATAAAAGATTATGCTTCTGAAAAAACGGGCTATAAAAAGCTACAAAGTGTAAAGAAAAATCCGTATTTTAATGCTCTACAAGTTAAATTTTCGTATGCCGTAACCTGCCACAAATCGCAAGGAGGACAGTGGGAAACTGTTTTTGTAGAACAGCCTTATTTAGCCAACGGAATTGATATAGATTATATTCGATGGCTTTATACAGCTATTACCCGAGCCAAATCAAAACTATATTTAATAGGCTTTAAAGAAGAATATTTTTAATGAAATTTTGTATTAAAAATTGAAATTGATTGATTATTATTAAATTATAAATATTTGAAATATAATCTTATATCTAAAAAT
>CAYXAF010000012.1:0-44048 GCA_964463035.1 uncultured Flavobacterium sp. | reverse complement strand
AGAATCCTTTAGTTTTTTACACAATTTTGCTTTGATTTTATGGATTGCAAAGCATAACCAAGTAATATCAAAACGATATAAAAAAAAATTTATTAACAGCACTTGTCCTGGCAGGATTTACAGCCACAGCACAAGTAAAAGTGGGTAGCAACCCCATCACATTGGCAACCAATGCCAATTTACAAGTAGAAGGTACTACAACTGTCGAGCAGTTTGTAGTTTTAAAAAACGGTAACGTAGGTATTGGAACGACAAGTACACAAGTTTCATTGTCATTCGGGGGTAATGTTGCAAGAGCCATAAGTGTAGAGCGTGCTACTACTGTAAATAACGGGGTTGGTTTAACAATTTCAGCAGGGTCTGCTATATTATCAGGGCTTAACAGAGAAGGTGGTAATTTAACATTTTCTGCAGGCACTTCTACGGGTAACGTTGATGCTGATATTATTTTCCAAACTCCAACACCAAGCATATCAGGAACAACAGATAATATACCATCAACAAAAATGGTAATTCTCGGAAACGGAAGGGTAGGTATAGGCACAACTGCTCCTACAGCTATTCTTGATGTATTTTCAAGTGATGCAAACGCAATGATACTTGCACGGACAGATGCTAATAATGGTCTATCACCTATCTTTGTGGGGAGAAATACTTATTCAAATGGATATCCTATTAGTGGAATTAGTTTAGCTTCGTTTCAAGGAAGAAATAAAGATAATGATTCATACAGCGGTTTCTATGTAGTTACCTCAGAAGCACACACTTCAGCAACTGCAGGAACTAAACTTGTTTTTCAAACGAATGAAAATGGAACAAAAACATCTTTAGTGCGTATGGTTATTGAAAATAATGGTAATGTGGGTATTAATCTCAGTGGTTCTGCACTTCCTACCAGCAAATTACATGTAGTTGGTTTGCCAGGTTATGCATCTGATGCTGCAGCAGGCACAGGAGGTTTAACATCGGGTGCTTTTTATCAAACTTTTGGGCACGCAACCTTGCCAAACGGGGTAATAATGGTAAAACAATAATTTATAATTTTCATCAAACCTCAAAAGTCTTCGGTCTTTTGAGGTTTGTTTTTTTATTCTCCTCTCGTAGAGGGGTGCCCCTAGGGTGGGGTGTATTTTTGTTTTGTTTTTTCTCAATTTTCAAATTAAAAAAAATCTTTATTTTTGTAAAAAATTTAAATATTTTAAGGGCACTTCTAAAAATTAGTTTTCTAATGAAAATTAGTTGTTTTTAAGAAGTGCCCTTAAAACTCAAACGCAAGTTGAACAGCAATCGACTTTCGATTTTCGTTGTTTAAATAACTTAACGAAATCCCCACCAGCCGAACCGACTCTTTCAATCTTTCCTGATAAAGTAATTCAGTTGCCACATGAAGTAACAAACTTTTTGATGATACAAAATAAGGCAAGGTTTTACTGCGAGTTTGCATCGTAAAATCGGAATATTTTATTTTTAAAGTGATGGTTTTTCCGGCTAATTTATTTTTCTGTAAACGTTTTTCTAATTCGCTTGCAATATTCTCTAATCGTTCGGTTATATAAATTTCGGAGGTAATATTTTTGTCAAAAGTTTGCTCAGCAGCTACCGATTTTACGTTCCTTTCGGGGGTTACAAGACTGTTGCTAATGCCCCTTGCTAAATAATAGTATTGTTTTCCACTCTTTCCAAAATTAGCCTCTAAATACTCTTCTGTTTTTTCTTTTAAATCTTTACCTATAAAAATGCCTAATTGATACATTTTTTGAGCGGTAACTTTCCCAATTCCAACGAATTTTTTAATATCTAAATATTCTAAAAAAGAATCAACTTCGGAGGGTTGTATGGTTTTTTGTCCGTTGGGTTTGTTATAATCGCTGGCAATTTTAGCCACAAATTTATTGATTGAGATTCCAGCAGAGGCCGTTAAACCCGTTTCTTCAAATATTTTTTGCCTAATTTCTTTAGCTATAAGAGTGGCACTTGGGTTTCCTTTTTTGTTTTGTGTAACATCTAAATAAGCTTCATCTAACGACAAGGGTTCAACCAAATCTGTATATTCATAAAAAATATTTTGAATTTTTTTTGAAACTTCTTTATAACGAGCAACCCGTAAAGGAACAAAAATTAAATTTGAGCAAAGTTTTCGAGCCACAATTCCACTCATAGCACTCCGAACACCAAATTTTCGGGCTTCGTAGCTGGCTGCCGAAATAACCCCTCGCTTTTCGGCACCACCCACAGCCACAGGCTTTCCTCTCAGCATCGGATTGTCTAATTGTTCAACCGAGGCATAAAATGCATCCATGTCAATATGAATTATTTTGCGAATCATTATTTGTAAGTCTCCTTCAATGTATAATTTTATGAGCATACAGCTCATTGCTATTTAAACATTCGTATGTTTAAATATTCGTAAAAATATACAAAAAATCAATACTTTTGTATTTCAAAATCACATAAAAATATAATTATTTTAAAAATGAACTTTCCTTTAACCCGAAACCGAAGATTACGAACCTCAGAAAGCATCCGAGCTTTGGTGCGAGAAACCATCATAACTCCCAACGATTTTATAGTGCCCCTTTTTATAACCGAAGGCACGAATATAAAAGATGAAATACCATCGATGCCTAATTATTACCGCTTTAGCTTAGATACTTTAACTCACGAAATTAAAGAGTTAAAAATATTAGGTTTAAAATCGGTTCTACTTTTCGTAAAAATACCCGACCACCTCAAAGATAATAAAGGAACCGAAGCCACTAACCCTAACGGACTGATGCAACGCGCTATCAAAACCATCAAAAATATTGCCCCCGAGATGGTGGTAATGACCGATGTTGCACTCGATCCTTTTTCGAGCTACGGACACGATGGAATTGTGGGTAACGGACAAATTTTAAACGACGAAACCAGCCAAATTTTAGCCGAAATGAGCGTTTCGCATGCCCAAGCAGGTGCCGATTTTGTGGCTCCAAGTGATATGATGGACGGTCGGATTTTTACCATACGAACCGCACTCGAACAAGCGGGTTATATCAATACAGGTATTTTGAGTTATAGTGCTAAATATTCATCAGCACATTATGGCCCCTTCCGAGATGCTTTAGACTCAGCACCAGTAGATGCACAAAACGTTCCGAAAAATAAAAATACCTATCAAATGGACTATGCCAATAGAACAGAAGCCATCAAAGAAACCCTAATGGATATTGAAGAAGGAGCCGATATTGTGATGGTAAAACCAGGAATTGCCTATTTAGACATTGTTCGGGAAGTGCGAAATGCAGTAACCATTCCGGTGGCTGTGTATCAGGTTTCGGGTGAATATGCCATGATAAAAGCAGCAGCCGAAAAGGGTTGGCTGAACCACGATGCTGTGATGATAGAACAAATTTATTCTATCAAACGAGCGGGAGCCGATATAATTGCCAGCTATTTTGCCAAAGATGTTGTGAAATTAATAGACAACTAAATTTTATTTTGTAATAAAGAGGACCTCTAAAAATTCATTTTCATTACAAAAAATTCTTTTTAAATATTATATGCTACTTCTTAAAATTACAAATTTTCATTAGAAAATCAATTTTTAGAAGTCTCCTTAATAAATGTAAAAAAAACACAAAATAAAAACCCTTTTTTGCATAGCACCTTAAAAAAGAATTAATCAATTTTAAAAACTTTTCAATAAGATACTTTTTTTTAAAATAAAAAATTATATCTTTGCACCCAGAATTGAGAAAACCTCAATCTACATAATAATCATTTTAAAAATATTAGCATGTATTTAACAAAAGAAATTAAGCAAGAAATTTTTGCTAAACACGGAGGTTCAGCCACAAACACAGGTTCAACCGAAGGTCAAATTGCCCTTTTTACACATCGAATTAACCATTTAACAGGGCATTTAAAAAACAACAAACACGATTATAACACTGAGCGTTCACTTGTTAAATTAGTAGGTAAAAGACGTAGTTTGTTAGATTATTTAAAAAATAAAGATATTCTTAAATATAGAGAATTGATTAAAGAATTAGGTATTAGAAAATAATACAACAAAAAAGAGGTGCATTTGTACCTCTTTTTTTTAATAATTTTTATAAAACAAAAGAAGTTATAGTTTTTCATTGGGCATTTACAACTACACACAACGGCACAGCACCCATTGTTTAATTAAAATAAAAAAATTATGATTCCGAATGTAACTCAAGAAAGTATTACATTACAAGATGGTAGAAAAATAACCATCGAAACAGGCAAATTAGCTAAACAAGCCGATGGTTCCGTAGTTGTTAAATGTGGTGATTGTATGTTATTAGCAACAGCAGTTTCGGCCCGAACATCAAACCCAGGAGTTGATTTTTTACCACTAACGGTTGATTATCGAGAAAAGTTTGCAGCAGCTGGTCGTTTTCCAGGTGGCTTTTTTAAACGAGAAGCACGGCCAAGCGACTCCGAAGTATTAACTATGCGATTGGTTGACAGGGTTTTACGACCACTTTTCCCCGATGATTATCATGCCGAAACACAAGTAATGATTCAATTGATGAGTCATGACGAAAATGTTATGCCCGATGCATTAGCTGGTTTAGCTGCCTCAGCTGCCTTAGCGGTTTCTGATATTCCTTTTTACAACTTAATTTCTGAAGTTAGAGTTGCTAAAATAGATGGTAAATTAGTTATCAACCCAAGCAAAGCAGCATTAGAACAATCAGATATTGATATGATGATTGGAGCTTCGATGGACTCTGTTTGTATGGTAGAAGGTGAAATGAAAGAAATTTCGGAAGCCGAAATGATAGAAGCTATCAAATTTGCACACGAAGCTATAAAACAACAAATACAAGCACAACAACGATTACGTGAAAAAGTAGGTTCACCAGCATACCGAGCCTACGAAGGCGAAGTAGAAGACGAACAAGTATATAAAAAAGTTAAAGCAACAGCTTATGATAAATGCTATGCTATTGCTCAAGAAGCTTCATCAAAAGTAGAAAGAAGCGACAAATTTGCAACTGTAAAAGAAGAGTGTAAAGCACTTTTTTTAGAAGAAGAATATGCAGAAAACCCAAATTTAGCAGAACTAGTAGGTAAGTATTTCTATAAAACCAACAAAGAAGCCGTTCGGAATGTAATATTAGAAAAAGGAATACGATTAGACGGACGAAAAACTACTGAAATTAGACCAATTTGGTGCGAAACCAATTATTTACCTTCGGTTCATGGTTCATCATTATTTACACGTGGAGAAACACAAGCTTTGGCAACCGTAACATTAGGCACTTCAAGAGAAGCAAATGTAATTGATAGTCCATCAGAACAAGGAGAAGAAAAATTCTATTTACATTATAATTTCCCTCCATTTTCAACAGGTGAAGCAAAACCTTTACGAGGAACTTCTAGACGTGAAGTTGGGCACGGAAATTTAGCACAACGTGCATTAAAAAATATGATACCTGCTGATTGTCCTTATACAATTCGGGTAGTTTCAGAAATCTTAGAATCAAATGGTTCATCATCAATGGCAACTGTTTGTGCAGGAACAATGGCACTGATGGATGCAGGAGTTCAAATGACAAAACCAGTTTCAGGAATTGCTATGGGTTTAATTACTGATGGTGAAAAATTTGCGGTTCTTTCAGATATTTTAGGAGATGAAGACCACCTAGGTGATATGGATTTTAAAGTTACAGGAACCGAAAATGGCATAACAGCTTGCCAAATGGACATCAAAATTAAAGGCTTACGATACGATATTATGGAACAAGCCTTAGAACAAGCTCGTGAAGGACGTATGCATATTTTAGAAAAACTAGTAGAAACAATTGCTGTTCCAAGAACAGATGTTAAAAAACATGCTCCTAAAATTATTACAAGAACAATTCCGGGCAGCTATATTGGTGCTTTAATTGGGCCAGGTGGCAAAGTAATCCAAGAACTACAAAAAGCAACCGGAACTACCATTGTAATCAACGAAGTAGATGAACAAGGAGTGGTTGAAATTTTAGGAACTGACCCAGACGGAATTGCAGCTGTTTTAGCAAAAATAGATTCTATAATATTTAAACCAGCAGTAGGAGAAACTTACGAAGTAAAAGTAATAAAAATACTTGAATTTGGTGCTGTTGTAGAATATACAACTGCCCCAGGTAACGAAGTGCTTTTACACGTATCTGAACTAGCTTGGGAACGAACCGAAAATGTAACCGATGTAGTAAATATGGGCGATGTATTTATGGTAAAATACTTAGGTATAGACCCAAAAACACGTAAAGAAAAAGTTTCTAAAAAAGCATTGATACCACGTCCTCAAAGAGAGGATAAAAAATAAATTTTAAATATTGAGGTTCAAAAGGCTATTCAGATGTTTTTGAATAGCCTTTTTGTATTTACGTTTATTACATACAGTAAATCAACTAAAATACCTTTAACCCCAGATTACGCATTAAAGTTCTATTATAAACTAAATCTACTTCAAAATAAGTAATTATTTCTATTTTTAAATTCAAAACACAAAAGTATTGCTCATCTAAAAATAGTCTGTGAGTCTTTAATTTTATTGTATCTTTAGTTTTCATAACAAAATCTAATGCGTAATTTGGGTTTAAGAAAATCATTTGATTTAGAAGCCCCCTTATATAAAACTCTGTAAGGGAGATTTTGGTAACTAAATTGTTGATTACAGGCAAATAAGTTATTAAAAAATACAAGTTAAGTGGTAATTTCAATAGTTTTTTATTAAAAATTATTGAAAAAAATATGCATTAATCAAACTAATTTTTTACCTTTGCAACCATTATAAAAAAATAAATTTTACTAATTATAAAAATAAAAACAATGTCTAAACTTGTAGGGAAAGTTGCACAAATTATTGGACCTGTGGTAGATGTAGTGTTTGATTCACACGATACAGAACTTCCAAAAATTTACGATTCATTAGAAATTACTAAAAAAGACGGTTCAAAACTAATCCTTGAAGTGCAATCGCATGTAGGTGAAAACACCGTTAGAACTATATCGATGGACTCGACTGATGGTTTATCAAGAGGAACTGAGGTGGTAGGAACAGGCTCGCCTATTCAAATGCCTATCGGTTCAGATGTTTTCGGACGATTATTTAATGTTATTGGAGATGCTATTGATGGTATCGGAAATTTGCCGAAAGCAGGAGAAAACGGTTTGCCAATTCATAGATCCGCCCCTAAATTTGAAGATTTATCAACTTCAACGGAAGTGTTATTTACAGGTATTAAAGTAATTGACCTTATTGAACCCTATGCAAAAGGAGGCAAAATTGGCCTATTTGGAGGTGCAGGAGTAGGAAAAACAGTGCTTATTCAAGAACTAATCAATAATATTGCCAAAGGACACGGAGGTTTATCAGTATTTGCAGGAGTAGGTGAACGTACTCGTGAAGGTAACGACTTACTTCGAGAAATGCTTGAATCGGGCATCATTAAATATGGAGATGCTTTTATGCACTCTATGGAAGAAGGTGGTTGGGATTTAACGAAAGTTGATAAAAACGCCCTAAAAGAATCAAAAGCAACGTTCGTATTTGGGCAAATGAATGAGCCACCAGGAGCCCGTGCACGTGTAGCCCTTTCTGGACTTACTATTGCGGAGTATTTTAGAGATGGAGCAGGTGATGGACAAGGGAAGGATGTATTATTTTTCGTAGACAATATTTTTCGATTTACACAAGCAGGGTCAGAGGTATCGGCACTTTTAGGTCGTATGCCTTCGGCTGTGGGGTATCAGCCAACCTTGGCTACTGAAATGGGCGCTATGCAAGAACGAATTACTTCTACAAAAACAGGTTCAATTACGTCTGTTCAAGCGGTTTATGTACCTGCCGATGACTTAACAGACCCCGCTCCCGCTACAACTTTTGCCCACTTAGACGCTACTACTGTGTTGTCTCGTAAAATTGCTGAATTAGGTATTTATCCTGCAGTAGATCCGTTAGATTCTACATCTCGAATTTTAACTCCTGAAATCTTAGGACAAGAACATTATGATTGTGCTCAACGAGTAAAAGAAATTTTACAAAAATACAAACAATTACAAGATATTATTGCCATCTTAGGTATGGAAGAATTATCTGAAGAAGATAAACTTGCTGTATCAAGAGCACGAAGAGTGCAACGTTTCTTGTCTCAACCATTCCACGTAGCCGAGCAATTTACAGGGTTAAAAGGAGTGTTTGTAGATATTAAAGAAACTATCAAAGGGTTTAATATGATTTTAGATGGTAAATTAGACCACCTACCTGAAGCCGCTTTTAACCTAAAAGGTAGTATTGAAGAGGTAATTGAAGCAGGTGAAAAAATGTTAACCGAAGTATAATAGTGTTGTTCGTTGTAAAATGATTTATTTTTTATAACCAACAACTAAACAGCCAACAACTATAAAAGTATGTTTTTAGAAATAGTTTCACCCGAAGCCACTTTATTTTTAGGCGAGGTAACTTCGGTTACGGTTCCTGGAGTAAATGGTGAGTTTCAAATGTTAAATAATCACGCTGCTATTGTTTCTACATTAGCCAAGGGAAATGTAAAAATAGCAGGTAAAAGGATTGTAATTGCAGATGAAGTTGCTTCGAAATTTAACAAAATAAATGATTCTAATGTTCAATTAGCCATTTCATCTGGAACAGTTGAAATGAAAAATAATAAAATAATCATTTTAATAGATTAAAAATTTTAGAGTTTTTATACAAGAATAAAGAGATGCCCTTTTTGAATTTTGTCAAAAAGGGTTTTTTAGGAGTAGAGGACACTATTTATCATGTCTATATATTAAACCCAGATTACGAATTAGAGTTTGTTATGAAAACTAATGCGTAATCTGGGTTAAAATTTACACAATATTTATAGAAAATTTAAAATACACAGTTTGTAGTCTATCCACGTTTTAAAAGAACAAAAACCACTAAATTTTACTTACTTTGTTTTTCTATTACAGCGTTTTCGATATGATAAATCCAATCGTTAATATCGTTTTCGTTGTATCTAAAAATGCCTGACAGGGTCACGTAGGTATCGGTTTTTAGGCGAGGAGTTGTATTTTTAAATTTAATCCCCATGATGGTTTCAGGTCCCGCTTTTCCACAAAAAAAACAGGCAGCAAACACATTTTTACTCAAAGCGTAAGTTTTGTTGTCTATCGGAACAATAAAACCACTCATAATAATTGGTTTTTTATTTTGTTTTTTTAAGATAGGATTTATAATAGGAAAATCAACCCCTTGTGGATAATCAGGATGTTTTTTGTTTACATAAGCAATTTGCCCTAATAGTTTCCATGTGAGGGTATCAGTTGCCAACAAAGGAGTCATTTCAGGCGTTTTTTCAAATGTTTTTACATTATTTCGTTTCGGTTGAAACGATCGAACGGTTTGGGTTTTAAAACTTAAAAAAACAATAAAATTAGTAATTATAAGTACAATAAAAATAATGTTACGCATGGCTTAATGTTTTAGAAATATTTAAAGTATAGGCTTTTACAGCAGGAATAAGAGCTGCTAAAACCCCTACACCTAAGGTGATTATAAAAAGTAAAAACTCGTTTTTAAAATCGGTTGCAAAAACATCAAAACTTATTTTGTAATTTTGTTGAGACGATTTTGAAATAAAATACAAAGCAAGCCTACCAACAACCTTGCCAAAAGCATAGCCCAGCACACATAAAAGTAAACTTTCGGTGAGCACCAGTCCAAATAAATGAAACGGTTTTGCTCCGTTTATACGCATCAGGGCAAATTCATATTTCCGTTCGTTTAGTCGATTATAAAGCGATATGAAAATACTAATACCCGAAAGTAACATAATTCCAAAGGCTAAATATTTAAGAGCGTCTAAACCAATTCCGAAGAGTTCAAATAATCGATTAACTTCGTACACAGGTGAAACAGCTTGCATTTTTGTGTTTTGAGCAATAATTCGGGGCCAAGTAACCACGCCCATTTTATTTTTAAATTTGATAAGTATAGCAGTAATTTCTTGCTCGTTTTCGTTGATACTCACTTCTTTGTGATGGTCGTGGGTGCAATGTTCGTCATGGATGTGTTCATCTTCTGTAGCCTGTTCTTCGAGGTTGGAGTTTTCATCGTGAATGTGTTCCGTTTTTGTATCTGTTTCAGTGGGAGTATGCTCTTCGGGGTGGTGCATTAGCCAAACACTTTTGATTGTTGAAAGGATCAGATTATCAGCCACTTTTCCCGAGGGTTTAAAAATTCCGACAATAGTATATTTTTGATGGTCGTGTACTTCTCCTTCGGCAGTATCTCCGTGCGAGCCAAAAAAAGTATCACCTATTTTTAGGTTTAAATTCCGAGCAATTTCTGACCCTATAATCACTTCAAAATCGTTTGTAAACACTTCCCCTTGTGCTATTTGTAAGTTATACTGTAAAAGATAAGATTGTGTAGTGCCAACAATTCGATAGCCTTTATAATTATCTCCAAAAGCCAGCGGAACAGCCCGTTCTACAAAAGGATGATTGATCCAATTTTTAGCTTCTTGATAAGCAATATTACCCGTAGGGTTGTCTATTTGATAGACCGATGATAAAATAAGCTGCAATGGGCTGCCTTGTGCGCCTATAACCAAATCAATATTATCAATATTACTCGAAAATTTCTCTTCAAATTGTTTTTGCAAAAGCAATAGAACCGTAATTATTGAGATACTGGCAGCCAATAAAATAATACTTAAAAGGGTGTTTAAGGGTTTAAACCATGTGTTTTTCCAAGCTAATTTTAAAATCATGCGTATCGTAATTTAGATGTTATAAGTATTTTAGATGCCCCAAAAATACAATTATTCATCGAGAATAGACCAATATATTTTTGAGATGTTCATAAAAAATAAACTTTGGCACATAAATTGAAAGCAGTGCTTATAACATATGGGGACTACTAAAAAAAATATTTTTATTACAAAAAGTTCTTTTTAAATTTTGCCTTCTACTTCTTAAAAACAACTAATTTTCAATAGAAAATCAATTTTTATAAGTCCCCATAAAAATTTAGCTTATGAAAACTATAAAATTACTCCTTGTTTTGATGGTTGCACTTCTTGCAACTTCTTGTTCTGTAGATGTTTATACAGATGATTATCAAGAAACAATTTCGCTTCCACAATTGATGGAAGGCTATGATTTGTGGTATGTGAATTTTGACCAAACCACAGGGGCTGGTGATGTGCCTTTTTTAACCCGAGCTTTTACCATTTCGTTTGTAAACGGAACCTTGTATGCTAACAACAACTTGGTGGGTATCGGAACCACAGGAAATGGCTTTGGAGTTTCATTAGGTTATTATACTTATACACCAACTTCTGTTCGATGTTATCACAATGTCTATGGATATTACGATTTAGAAGTGTATCGGCTCAGCACCAATAGAATAAGGCTATACGATCGTTTTCAAAATACTTCATATTACTTAACAGGCTATCAACGGAATAGTTTTAATTATGATCAATTATTTTTTGATAACCTACAATATTTTGTGCAAGAATACCATGCTTGGGAAAAAGTGTACACCTCAGCTGCCGGAAACCCAAATGTTTTTGATTATGAAAATTATTTAAAATTTATTCCTATAAATAACACCTTTAAATCGTCTCAAGATGTTTTAGGCTCGTCTTTAGCACAAATTTATTGGAATTTTACGGGTAATTATAGCATTCAAAACACTTCGGCTGGGACTTATACTAAGCGCTTAAACTTGTTTTATAGCACCACTGAAAGCGAGCAATTTATCCTAACAGTTATCAACGATGTCCGTATTCGGTTGTATCATATCAGTTCTGGCACTACTTATGAATTTCAGGGTCGGGGTTTTATACCTTTTATGCGAAGCAAACCTAAAAAATAACAATACACCAAATCTTTATAGTGCAAAATCCTTCTCTTAACGCTTTACTGGAGAAGGATTTTTTATTGGGATATTTAGGTTTAACAATTTTTTAGAATTACCTATAAATATGCTTTTAACACAGCTTGCGCATTAGATTTTTTTAGAGGTCCTCTTTACAAAACTATCCCTAAAATTTGTTGATTTTTAAAATATTAGCACAAACTACCGTTCTATTTCTTTTTGTAAAATCTGTTAAAACTATATTAAAATAAGAGGTTTTCAAATTATTGTAAAAAAGTTATCAACAAAACGCAATATTTTGCACTAAAACGCAATATTTTTATTTAACTTTGCTCAAACAAAACTTTATAATAAAAGTGGGACGATTTATAGGAAATCATGAATGTAAAATTGACTCAAGTTCAAGAGCAATAATACCGGCTGCTATCAGAAAACAGATGTTAGCAACAGGCGAAACATTTGTGCTTAAAAAAGCCGTTTTACACCCTTGTATAGAACTTTACCCACTTACAGAATGGGAGAATATTCTTGAAAAATTAAGCGAATTAAACCCTTACGACCCCGAAGTTGATTTGTTTATCCGAAAATTTCAGGACGGAATTAAAATTGTGGATATAGATACAACCGGACGATTACTAATTGCTAAAGATTTAGCCACTTATGCAAGCATCACTAAGGACATTATATTAACCTCAAAAATTAATATCATTGAAATTTGGGATGCTGAACTTTATCAAAAAGCAAATGCTATTTCTAATGATGATTACAAAGCCTTAACACAGAATATAATGTCTAAAATTTATCCAAAAAACTAAACATTATGTATCATAATCCTGTTTTATTATCACAAGCTGTAGATGGTTTAAACATAAAACCCAATGGAGTTTATGTAGATGTTACATTTGGAGGAGGAGGGCATTCAAAAGAAATTTTAAAACGATTAAACCCTGAAGGGAAATTGTTTGCTTTTGACCAAGATACTGATACTTTGGCAAATACAATTAACGATGAAAGGTTTACTTTAATAAATGAAAATTTTAGATATATAAAACGATTTTTAAGGTTTCATAATATCAAAAAAGTAGATGGAATTTTAGCAGATTTAGGCGTTTCATCACATCAATTTGATGTGCCCGAACGTGGTTTTTCAACCCGCTTCGAAGGACAATTAGACATGCGAATGAACCAAAACCAAGAGCTCAATGCCTATAAAATTATAAATGATTACGATGAACAAAAATTAGCATATTTATTAGCTGAATATGGAGAATTAATAACCGCAAAAGCTATGGCAAGCACTCTTGTAAATTACAGAAACCAGCAACCAATAAACAATACCAACGAATTAAAGCAAGTATTACAAAAATTTTTACCAGCACATAAAAGTCATAAAATTTTAGCACAAGTATATCAAGCCATCAGAATAGAAGTAAACCAAGAAATTGAAGTTTTAAAAGAATTTTTAACCCA
This sequence comes from uncultured Flavobacterium sp., assembly GCA_964463035.1. GTDB lineage: Bacteria > Bacteroidota > Bacteroidia > Flavobacteriales > Flavobacteriaceae > Flavobacterium. The sequence continues at coordinate 30,697 of CAYXAF010000012.1, read as the reverse complement.
AACAACCGAAATTTTAAACCAAACGGGGCGAATAAGTATAATATCATACCACTCATTAGAAGACCGATTGGTAAAAAGGTTTATAAAAAACGGACAATTTGAAGGCGAACCTGAACGTGATATTTTTGGGAATTTTAGTGTTCCATTTAAAATAATAGGTAAACTTATAATACCAAACAAACAAGAAATTACAGAAAACAACCGAGCCAGAAGTGCGAAATTAAGAATAGCAGAAATTTGTTGATAGTTTTGGGCTGATGGTTGTCAGTAATTTTAACATAAAAAAAAAATTTAAACTTATGAAAACCAAAAATATGAACCCCCAAAACAACAACTAACTACCAACATGAGTCAGATATATAACATATTAAAAGCAAAATTTTTAGTAGATGATAATTCCTTAAAAAACTGGATTTTTATCATCTTCTTAATGATTTTGGCTATGCTTATGATATCAAACAACCATTGGTATGATCAAAAAATATTTAACATTTCTAAACTCGAAAACGAAATTAAAATATTAAAAACTAATTATGTAGAAACCAAATCGGAAGTAATGCAACGACGAATGGAGTCAAACATTGGAAAACTAATGGAAATTAAAAATATAAAACCAGCCACAGTGCCTCCAACAAAAATAAAAGTTATAAAACCAAAAGAAAAAAATATTTTAGAAAAATTATGGTAAACCAAAACCAAAAATATTCATTACAACGCATAGACATCGCACTAGCATTGGGCTTGCTATTGGCTATACTTATTGTTGTTAAATTAACGAATATTCAATGGATTGAAGGGAAACACTATAGAAAATTAGCTCAACTAAAAATGATTGATACCGTTACGGTTGTAGCAAAACAAGGAAATATTTATTCATCAGACGGGAGTTTGTTAGCAACATCAGTGCCTTATTATGAGCTCTATTTTGATGCTTTAGCCATTGAAAAAGATGCTGATTTTAACAACCGAATAATGGAACCAGCCGATTCGTTAGATGTAATTTTTGATAAACCAAGAGGTTATTTTGAAACCAAACTTAAAAAAGCACGTGCCAACAAAAACAGAGGATTACTATTGGCTGATAAAGTGAATTTCAGAACCTTAAAACGAATTAAAAACCTTCCAACTTTTAATTCTGCTAAGTATATAAGCGGTTTAATAGTAAAAGATACTTTTGAACGAAGACACCCTATGGGTAAAATAGCCGAACGAACTATAGGTTATGAAAAATTTTTAAATCATAAAGATTCAAAAGAAAAAAAAAGAAGTGTAGGTATCGAAGGAGCTTTTTCTGAATATCTAAATGGGAAAAACGGAAAAAGAATTGTTCAAAAAATTGCCAAAGGACATTGGAAACCAGTAGGTAATGAAAACCAAATTGAACCAATTGATGGGTATGATATTGTATCAAGCATCAATGTATATATGCAAGATATTGCTCATCATGCTCTGTTAGAATCGCTTACAAAATTTGAGGCAGAATATGGCTGTGTGATAGTAATGGAAGTGAAAACAGGGTATATACGTGCAATTTCTAATTTAGGCAAAATAAAAGATGGTTCGTATTATGAAACTTTAAATTATGCAATCCGAGACCCGTATGAACCAGGTTCAACCTTTAAAACTGCCTCGCTTATGGCACTTTTAGAAGATGGAAAAGCAGATACAAGTTCCGTTTATAGCTCAAACGGAGGCAAAATCATACTCTATAATCATGCCATTGAAGATTCAGATAAAGGAGGTTACGGGAATATATCCTTATCAAGAGGTTTAGCAGTTTCGTCAAACACGGTTATTGTTCAGGCAATTTATAATAATTATAGAGATAACCCATCTCAATTTTTAGAAAAAATTAATCAATTTGGTTTAAATGACGCTTTGAATTTGTCTATTAAAGGAGAAGGAAAAGTTGATATTCCTAAACCGGGAGATAAAAAATGGTCAGCACTTTCTGTGCCTTGGATGGCTTATGGATACGGAATAGAAATGACTCCTATGCAAATTCTTACATTTTATAATGCAATAGCAAATAATGGAGAAATGCTAAAACCATTGTTTGTAGAAGAAATTAGGTCTATGGATAAAATCATTAAAAAATATGATAAAGAAATAATGAGAAACAATATAGCTTCTGATGTAACAATTAAAAAAATAATAAAATCATTAGAAAACGTTGTGAAATATGGCACTGCCAAAGAATTATATGATAAAAATTTTTCAATGGCTGGAAAAACCGGAACAGCAAAAATTTTTGCAAACGGAACATATGATTCGGGTTTATATTCCTCGTCTTTTGCAGGTTTTTTTCCTGCCAAGAATCCAGAATATACCTGTATTGTAGTCATCCGAAAACCTAATCCTAAAAAAGGAAAATACGGAGCCGATATTGCAGGACCTGTTTTTAAACGAATTGCTCAAAAAATTTATACAGATAGTCCTACGCATAACGAGGTTAAAAATATCAATAGAAAAATAGCCTCACAAGAAAAAAATTATGCAGAATATATAGACAAAGTTAATAATAGAACTAAAATAATACCAAATATTAAAGGAATGAACGGGATGGATGCAGTTGCCTTGCTCGAAAATTTAGGATTAAAAACCGTGGTAACGGGTGTAGGAAAAGTAACCGAACAATCAATAGAAGCAGGGCAACCAATAATTAAAAATCAATATATACGATTAGTTTTAAAATAATTGTTAATTTAAAAATTCAAAATCGTTTAAAGATGCGTAGAAGCGACCTGTTTGTAGAATAAATTAAAAATTGCATGTCAAAAAATGAAAAATTTACAAGACATATTATATAAAGTTTCGATAGAAGCAGTAATTGGGCAAACCAATATTGCGTTCAATTCTATTGTTTTTGACTCTCGAAAAGCATCTTTAAACGATTTGTTTATTGCAATTGTCGGTTCCGCTTCTGATGGGCATCAATACATTCAAAAAGCGTTAGAGCAAGGAGCAAACTGCATTGTTTGTGAGCAAATGCCAGAAAAAATTGTAAACGGAGTAACCTATATAAAAGTAAAGGATAGCAACGAAGCTTTGGCTATTATGGCTTCAAATTTTTATGATAATCCATCTGAAAAATTATATTTAGTAGGTGTTACAGGCACTAATGGTAAAACAACTGTTGCAAGTTTACTATATCAATTGTTTAAAAATGCGGGCTATGCTTCGGGTTTACTTTCAACCGTAAAAATTATTGTTCATAACAATCAATTTTCTGCCACACATACAACTCCAGATTCTTTAACCATTAATCATTATTTAAATGAAATGGTAAAAAGCAACGTAAAATATTGCTTTATGGAGGTTAGTTCACACGGAATTCATCAAAAAAGAACCTTTGGATTACATTTTAGAGGAGGAATTTTTACGAACCTAAGTCACGACCATTTAGATTATCATAAAACATTTGCTCAATACCGAGATGTAAAAAAAATATTTTTTGACGAATTACCTAAAACAGCCTTTGCCCTCACCAATATTGATGATAAAAACGGAAGTGTAATGCTCCAAAATACAAACGCTAAAAAGCGAACGTATAGTTTAAAAACAATGGCAGACTATAAAGGTTTTGTTTTAGAAAATCAGCTTTCGGGGTTGGTATTAAAAATTAATAACAACGAAGTTTATACAAAACTTATTGGTTCGTTTAATGCCTATAATTTATTAGCAATTTATGCCACAGCTGTAGAGTTAGGTATTGATGAGTTAGAAGTTCTCCGATTGATAAGCGAATTAAAAAGTGTATCAGGGAGGTTTCAATTTTTTGTTTCTGAAAATAATATAACCACTATTGTAGATTATGCTCACACACCCGATGCTTTAGAAAATGTATTAAAAACCATCAATGATATATTAGGAAACAACCAACAACCAACAACCAACCATCAACTAATAACCGTAGTAGGTTGTGGAGGAGATAGAGATAAAACCAAGCGACCCATAATGGCAAAAATAGCCGTTGAAAACAGCACTTTGAGCATTTTTACTTCGGATAATCCACGAACCGAAGACCCTCAAATAATTATTAACGAAATGGAGCAAGGTATTGAAAAACAACATCAACATAAATATATTTCAATTTTAGATAGGTATCAGGCAATAAAAACAGCCTGTAAAATGGCAAAACAAAACGATATAATTTTAATAGCAGGTAAAGGACACGAAACATACCAAGAAATTAATGGAATTAAACACCATTTTGACGATTATGAAACAGCTTATCAGTTGTTAGTTGGTGATTGTTAGTTGGTGGTGGTTTTATTAGTAGTTTTTAATAAATATATAAATGAAATATACAGATTTAGATCTTTGGAGAGAGTCAAAACAATTAGCTCTATTGGTTTATCAACAAACTAAAAATTTTACAAGTGAAGAAATATTTGGAATTACAAATCAAATTAGATGAAGTGCAGTCTCTATACCCTCAAATATTGCAGAAGGATTAGGAAGACAAACAACAAAAAACAGCATAATTTTTTTATACATTTCAAGAGGATCTTTATACGAATTAGAAACACAAATTTTAATTGCAATTGATTTAAATTATTTGAACAATGTAGCTAAGGAACTACTACTTAAAAGTATTGAAGCAGTAAAAAAATATTAAATGGATTTATAAACTATTACAAAAAAACACTATAAAATAACTAACAACCATCAACTAACAACCACCAACTATTATGCTGTATTATTTATTTGATTATTTAGACAAAACCTTTGATGTTCCGGGAGCAGGAGCATTTCAGTATATAACGTTCCGCTCGGCAATGGCTGTATTGATGTCTTTGGCAATTTCAACTTTGTTCGGAAAACGAATTATAAACTTTTTAAGAAACCAACAAATAGGCGAAACCGTTCGTGAGTTAGGCTTAGAAGGGCAAACCCAAAAAGCAGGAACCCCAACTATGGGAGGTATTATTATAATACTTTCAACCTTAGTACCTGTTTTATTGTTTGCAAAGCTCAATAATATTTACATCATTTTATTAATTGTTACTACACTTTGGATGGGAACCATAGGTTTTATTGACGATTATATAAAAATATTTAAAAAAGATAAAGAAGGTTTAAAAGGAATTTTTAAAGTAATTGGACAAGTAGGTTTAGGTTTAATCGTTGGTTCTGTTTTATATTTTAGTCCACAAGTAACGGTTAAAAAAGAAATAAATGCCTTTGTAAAAACTGAAGATGCACAACGAACATATATCGAAGAAAAATCAACAGCAACCACAATTCCATTTGTAAAAAACAACGAATTAGATTATGCAGAAGTGCTTCGCCCGTTAGGAGGTGATTATCAAAAATATGCTTGGTTAATTTTTATATTAATTGTAATTTTTATCATTACAGCAGTTTCAAACGGAGCCAATTTAACCGATGGTATCGATGGTTTAGCAGCCGGAACTTCAGCAATATCAGTAATTACACTTGGTATATTCGCCTTTGTTTCAGGAAATATAATTTTTGCTAAGTATCTAAATATAATGTATATCCCAAATTCAGGCGAAATAACGATTTATATAGCTGCCTTTTCGGGTGCTTTAATCGGTTTTTTGTGGTATAATACCTATCCAGCTCAGGTTTTTATGGGAGATACAGGCAGTTTAACCATCGGAGGTATTATAGCAGTAATTGCCATAGCAATACGAAAAGAATTGTTGATACCTATTTTATGCGGAATATTTTTAGTAGAAAATGCATCTGTGGTTTTGCAAGTAACATATTTTAAATATACCAAGAAAAAATATGGAGAAGGAAGAAGGATTTTCTTAATGTCTCCTTTGCACCACCATTACCAGAAAAAAGGTTATCACGAAAGCAAAATAGTAACACGCTTTTGGATTGTAGGGATACTATTAGCCGTTTTTTCATTAGTATCCTTAAAACTTAGATAATTTAGTAATGTTTAGTTATCAATAGTTAATTGTTAATGCTAAAATGATAATCATTAACGATTTAAGATTAACGATTTGTGATTGATGAAAAATAATTAACCATTAACAACTAACCATTAACCATTAAAAATTAACCATTAATGAAAAGATTAGTAATATTAGGAGCAGGCGAAAGTGGAGTAGGCACAGCCATTTTAGGCAAAAAAATGGGCTATGATGTTTTTGTGTCTGACTACGGAGTAATATCCGAAAAATATAAAACCATTTTAAATAAATACGATTTAGTTTGGGAAGAAAAACAACATACCGAAAGCCTTATTTTAAATGCTGATATAGTGATGAAAAGCCCCGGAATACCAGACAAAGCACCTATCGTCAAAAAATTAAACAATTTAAATGTAGATGTAATATCAGAAATAGAATTTGCCTTTCCTTATACACAAGCTAAAACCATAGGTATAACAGGTAGCAACGGCAAAACAACCACCACTTTGCTCACCTATCATTTGCTAAAAAAAGGAGGCTTAAATGTGGGCTTAGCCGGCAATATAGGCAAAAGTTTTGCATGGCAAGTAGCCGAAGAAAATTTCGATTATTACGTGCTCGAACTTAGTAGTTTTCAACTTGATGGAATAAAAAAATACAAACCCGAAATAGCAGTTTTAACAAATATAAGCCCCGATCATTTAGACCGATATAACTACGATTATAACCAATATATAGCCTCAAAATTTAGAATAACCATGAACCAAAACCAAACCGATGTATTTATTTACGATGCCGATGATATAGCCATTAACCAATGGTTTATAAAAAACAAAACAAAAGCCCGAAAAATACCCTTTTCATTATCACAAAAAATAAAAGAAGGAATCTATACAGAACAAAACAAAGTAATTAGCACCATCGAAAAAGAACCATTTATGATAGAAAGAAAAACAATATCACTAGAAGGAAAGCATAATGTAAAAAATGCAATGGCTGCCATTTCGGTTGCTCAATTACTCAAAATTAGAAAAGAAAAAATCAAAGAAAGTTTAATTGACTTTGAAGGACCCGAACATCGTTTAGAAAAAATTAAAAATATTAACGGAGTTTGGTATATAAACGACTCAAAAGCAACCAATGTAAACTCTGTTTATTATGCCTTGGAATGCATAAATGCTCCAATAATTTGGATTGCAGGAGGCACCGATAAAGGAAATGATTATACAGAATTGATGCCTTTGGTTCGTGAAAAAGTAAAAGCAATAATTTGTCTTGGCATAGATAATCAGTTAATTATTGATACATTTAAAAATGTAGTAGATACAATTATTGAAGTTCGTTCAGCAACCGATGCAGTAAAATCAGCTCAAAAGCTATCTGAAAAAGGAGATAATGTTTTGCTCTCACCTGCTTGTGCAAGCTTCGATTTATTTAAAAATTATGAAGATAGAGGAACACAATTTAAAAATGCAGTTGAATATTTAAGTAATAAGTAATAAAAAAGATGAAACAAATTTTTCAAACATTACGAGGAGACAAAGGAATCTGGGGTTTTATAGGACTCTTGATGATTGCTTCATTTTTACCTATTTATAGTGCAAGTACCAATTTGGTTTATATACAACAAAAAGGAACAATTATCGGACATTTGATGAATCATTTTTTATTTATTTTAATTGGTTTTTTTATTATCTATTTTGTGCACAAGATGCCCTACCATTATTTTAGAGGCCTCACAAAATATGGTATTTATGTAGTTATTATCTTATTGTTATTTACTTTAAAAACAGGTGTCGTTAAAGAAGGTGCCTTTGCAGCACGAAGTTTAAATATCCCTTTTGTAAACATAAAATTTCAAACCGCAACATTGGCATTTATTGTAGTCATGATTTTTACAGCAAGATATTTATCAAATTTTGTAAATAAAAAACAATCGTTTCGAGATTCTTTTATAGATTTTTGGTTGCCTATTTATGCAGTTGTAGGAGCTATCTTTCCTGCAAATTTTTCAACAGCTGTCTTTATTTTTTCAATGATATGTATGCTCTTATTTATAGGAATGTATCCTTTAAAACATCTGTTTTTAGCTATCGGAATAGGTATTCTCGGAGCAATGATGTTTTATGTAGCGGGTAAAAATTTCGGACCACAATCGGTTCAAAATAAAATAACTACTTGGGAAAACCGTATTAAAAACTACGGTAATGACGATGAAAATAAACCCGAACAATACCAAATTGAACGATCAAAAATAGCAATTGCAACCGGAGGAACTTTTGGCTTAGGAGTAGGAAAAAGTATTCAAAAAAACTTTATACCGGAATCTACCAACGACTTTATATATGCCGTTATCGTAGAAGAATACGGTTTAATATTAGGAGGATTAGGGATACTGTTTATTTATTTTGTACTATTTTTTCGATTTTGGCTGGTAGCCCGAAATACAACCTCAATTTTTGGTAGATATTTAGTCATTGGTTTAGGATTTTCACTTTTTTTTCAAGCAATTATAAACATGGGAGTAGCCGTAGAACTTTTTCCAACCACCGGACAAACCCTACCTCTAATAAGTAGTGGAGGAACATCTATTTGGATGACATGTGCAGCCCTCGGAATTATTTTAAGCGTATCTAAAAAAGAAGACGAAATAAAAGCCGATTTACTCGAAAAACAACAACGTGAAGAAGCATTACAAAGGATAATAGACAGAGAGGTAGAATTAGATAACAATAGTTAATAGTCAATACTATCGACCAACAACCAACAACTAAAACTATGTATATAATAAGCGGAGGAGGAACAGGAGGGCATATTTACCCAGCCATTGCCATAGCAAACGAAATTAAAAAGCGTGAGCCTCAGGCAAAAATTTTATTTGTAGGTGCTTCCGATAAAATGGAGATGCAAAAAGTGCCTCAAGCAGGTTATCCTATTGTAGGGCTTTGGATTGCTGGTTTACAACGTAAACTTACATTCCAAAATGCTTTATTTCCTATAAAATTATTATTAAGTTTAGTAAAATCGTATTTCATAATTAAAAAACATAAACCAAAAATTGTAATAGGAACAGGAGGCTTTGCTAGTGGAGCAATTTTAAAAATGGCTAATTTACTTGGAATACCAACCCTTATACAAGAACAAAATTCGTATCCGGGCATTACCAATAAATTATTAGCAAATAAAGCCTCAAAAATTTGTGTTGCATATCCAAATTTAGAACAATTTTTTCCGAAAGATAAAATCCTTTTAACAGGCAACCCCGTAAGGCAAGATATTTTAAACTTAAATGATAAAAAAGAAAAAGGCATTGAATACTATGGTTTAGACCCTAACAAAAAAACATTAGTTATTTTAGGAGGAAGTTTAGGAGCCAGACAAATAAACCAACTCATAGAAAAAGAATTAGAATTTTTTAGAAACCATAACTTACAAATTATATGGCAATGCGGAAAATTATATTATGATGACTATGAAAAATACAACCAACAACTTTCTGTTTTGGTTTTAGCATTTGTAGAGCAAATAGATTTGGCTTATGCAGCTGCCGATTTTATTATTTCAAGAGCAGGAGCATCATCGGTTTCGGAATTATGTTTAGTGGGTAAACCGGTGGTATTTATACCCTCGCCAAACGTAGCCGAAGATCATCAAACCAAAAATGCACAAGCAATTGTGAACCAAAACGGTGCAATACTAATAAAAGAAAAAGAGTTAGACGAAACCTTTGAAACAAAATTTACAGAATTACTAACCAACCAATCATTACAAACAAAGCTAAGCATAAATATTAAAAAATTAGCACTGCCCAATGCCACAAAAAATATTGTCGATGAAGTTATGAAGATAGAAAAAAAGTAAGATAGAAAAAAAGTAAGAAAGTGAAAAAGTAAAAGAGTAATAATCTTTAAATATTTCAATCATTAAATCTTTAAATAAAAAATGAAACAAAATATCTATTTTATCGGAATTGGAGGTATCGGAATGAGTGCCTTGGCTCGGTATTTTAAGTTTGTAGGTAAAAATGTGGCAGGATACGACAAAACCCCTACACAACTTACCCAACAACTTGAAAACGAAGGTATTAAAATTCATTTTGAAGATAATTTATCGAAAATTGAAACAAATTTTTTAAATCCAGCAGAAACATTGGTTGTGCTAACCCCTGCAGTGCCTAAAAATCATTCAGAATTTGTGTATTTTCAAGAAAATAATTTTGAAATTTTAAAACGTGCCGAAGTCTTAGGTTTAATTACCCAACATACTTTTTGCTTAGCAGTGGCAGGAACGCATGGTAAAACCACCACTTCGAGTATCCTTAGTCATTTATTACACGAAAGTGGGGCTGATGTAACGGGTTTTTTAGGCGGAATAGTAGAAAATTATAACTCAAATTTAGTAGGTCAAGGAAAAAGTATAAGCGTTGTAGAAGCAGATGAATTTGACCGTTCATTTTTACATTTACACCCTAATGTTGCCTGTATAACCTCTATGGATGCCGACCATTTAGATATTTATGGAAACAGCAACAGTATCGAAGAATCTTTTAAAGAATTTGCATCAAAGATTACCAATAAAACTAATTTATTTATTGCTGAACATCTTAATATTGAAGGAATAAAAGTAGGAATGAGCAACACATCTGCTTATCACCCTATTAATTTAAGAATAGAAAACGGCTGGTATCTCTTTGATGCTGTTACACCTTTTGAAACAATTAAAAATTTAAAATTTGGATTACCAGGGCAACACAATCTTACAAATGCACTGATGGCAATAGCAATGGCAAAAAAAATAGATATTCCGAACGATAAAATAAAAACAGCTTTAGCAAGTTTTAAAGGCGTTAAAAGACGATTTTCGTTTGTAATACGTGAAGAAAATTTAGTATATATTGACGATTATGCCCATCATCCAACCGAAATAAATGCTGTGCATCAAGCAGTTAGAGAGTTATATCCGAATGAAAAAGTGATAGCTATTTTTCAACCACATTTATTTAGCCGAACACACGATTTTTTAGATGATTTTGCCAATAGTTTAAGCCAATTTGACGAGGTAATTTTGTTAGAAATTTATCCAGCAAGAGAACTTCCTATCGAAGGCGTAAATTCATCGGTTTTATTAGAAAAAATTAGCAATAAGAATAAAGTTTTAATAGGTAAAAACAATTTAATCAATCATTTAGCAAGCGTTCAATCAAAAATATTTATAACCATCGGAGCAGGTGATATAGGCGAAATGGTAAACGATATTGCAAGTAGTTTACGGTTAAAAAAAACAAATACTTTAGAAGTCCCTTTAAGCATTAAATAAAATGAAAAATATTTGGTACTACGTTCGATTAGTGTTAATTATAGGAATAATTGTATTCTTATACGCCTTTGCATTGAAAAAAAATGAAAATCGAAAAATTAATAAAATTGAAATTTCTATGAACGATGAAACCATGCCGTTTATCACCCAAAACATGGTTAATAACTTGTTAATAGAAAACTTAAAAAGCGGTTTGAATACCCCTAAAAAAAATATAAGTTTGTTGTCTTGCGAAAATTTGCTTAATAAAAACCCAATGGTCAAAAAATCACAGGTTTACGTTTCGATAAACGGAGTTTTACAAGCAAAAATTGAGCAACGAAAACCTATTGCTCGCTTTGTTCAGGGATATCAATCGTATTATACCGATGAAGAAGGCAAGCAAATGCCCTTGTCTGATAATTTTGCGGCGCGAGTGCCTTTGGTAACCGGTTACGTTGCCGAAAAGCATAAAGACAGCACATTGCTATTGTTTAAAAGAATTAAAGAAGATAATTTTTTAGAAAAAAATATTGTTGGAATTTACATTGATAATTCAGGAGAAATATTTTTAAAAAACAGAGAAGATACGTTTGAAATTGACTTTGGAAAGCCGATAGAAATTGATAAAAAACTTCAAAATTACAAGGCGTTTTACCAATTTGCGTATCAAAACAATCTTTTAAATAATTATAAAAAAATAACATTAGCATATACCAAGCAGGTTATAGGAACAAAATAAAACTTTAAAATCATGAATGAAAACATAGCAGTTGGGTTAGATATAGGAACTACAAAAATTGTAGCCATGATAGGCAAACGAAATGAGTATGGAAAATTAGAAATTTTAGGCTACGGAAATGCCAAAAGCTCAGGCGTTCACAGAGGTGTTATTCGGAATATAAACGAAGCAATTACTTCTATCCAAGAAGCAGTTTCTAAAGCTGAAGAAGACTCCGGTTATAAAATTAAGCAAGGCGTAGTAGGTATTGCTGGGCAACACATTCGCAGCATCCAGCATGCCGATTATATCAGCAGAAATCAATCTGAAGAAGTAATAACCGAAGAAGAAGTAGATACACTTACTAAACAAGTGGAAAGCATAAACATGCTCCCAGGTGAAGAAATTATCAATGTAATTCCGCAAGAATACAAAGTAAACGGAGAAGCAGAAATTACCAATCCTGTAGGGATGTATGGCAACCGTTTAGAGGGCAGTTTTCATGTAGTGGTGGGGCAAGGAGCCTCTATCCGAAATATCGGCAAATGTATAAAATCTGCCGATGTAAATTTGGATTGGCTCACGCTTGAACCATTAGCATCAGCCGAAGCTGTACTTACAGCCGAAGAAAAAGAAGAAGGAGTTGCTCTTATTGATATGGGAGGCGGAACTACCGATTTGGCAATTTTTAAAGGCGGAATTATCCGTCATACTGCTGTGATACCTTTTGGTGGAAACGTAATTACGGATGATATTGCCGATGCTTGCTTAATACCCAAAACAAGAGCCGAACAACTTAAAATTAGATTCGGATCTGCATGGCCAGGAGAAAATAAAGAACACGAAATTGTAGCAATTCCAGGAGTAAAAGGTAGAGACCCAAAAGAAATTAGTCTTAAAAACCTATCAAAAATAATACACGGACGAGTGGTTGAAATTTTTGAAAATGTTTTTGAAGAAATTAAAATTTACGGACATACCGAGCCTAAGAAAAAATTAATCTGTGGAATTGTGCTAACGGGTGGAGGGGCAGAGCTTAAACATATTAAGCAATTAGTAGAATATATCACCGGTTTAGATACTCGAATTGGATATCCTAACGAGCACTTAGCAGGTAACACAAGCGAAGAACTTTCAAGCCCGTTATATGCAACATCGGTGGGCTTAGTGATGGAAAGTTTAAGAAGAAACAACGTGTCGGCCGTGCCAATACGAGAGTATTTAAACAACATCGCAAAACCCGAAGCTCCTGAAATTGTTTTAGAAACAAAAATAAACGAACCAGTAATAAACGAACCTAAAGAAGAACCAACCGAAGAAAAAAATAAAATAAGAAAAGGAATTTTTGATAAATTTATAGATAAATTAAAAGATTTCTTAGACAAAGTAGAGTAAAGATTAACGAATGTAGATTGTTTACTCCCGATTTATCGGAAAACGATTTGATACTTATGCCTTATATGGTTAAAAAAAAGAAAAAGAATAACGATTTGAAGTTCAAATCTAAAAAAATAAAAGCATTATGGAATTTAACAACATTGATTTTGATTTACCAAAAAACCAATCGAACGTAATAAAAGTTATAGGCGTAGGGGGTGGTGGTAGTAATGCCATCAATCACATGTTTAAATTAGGAATATCAGGGGTAGATTTTGTAATTTGTAACACAGATGCACAAGCATTGCAAAACAGCTCTGTACCTACCAAAATTCAATTAGGACTAAACCTTACCGAAGGCTTAGGAGCTGGTGCCAAACCCGAAATAGGAGAACAAGCAGCTATAGAAGCCATTCCTAAAATAGAGGAAATGCTCAATGCCAATACCAAAATGGTGTTTATAACTGCCGGTATGGGGGGAGGAACAGGAACAGGGGCAGCCCCAATAATTGCAAAACTTGCCAAAGAACGAGATATTTTAACCGTAGGAATTGTTACTATTCCCTTTGCTTTTGAAGGACGAACACGTGCCGAACAAGCCAAAATTGGAGTAGAACGCCTCCGAAAATGCTGTGATTCTATGATTGTAATTAACAATAATAAACTTCGGGAAGTTTTTGGAAATTTAACCTATACTTCGGGCTTTTCAAAAGCTGATGACGTGTTAGCAACCGCAGCCAAAGGAATTGCAGAAGTTATTACGAAACATTATACTATAAATATAGACTTAAAAGACGCAAAAACGGTTCTGGCTGATAGCGGAACTGCCATTATGGGATCTGCAAAAGCAACAGGCGAAAACAGAGCTAAAATTGCCATTACAGATGCCTTAGAATCACCTTTGTTAAACGATAACAAAATTCGAGGGGCTAAAAACGTATTATTGTTAATTGTTTCTGGAACCGATGAGATTACTTTTGACGAAATAGGAGATATTACCGATCATATAGAAGCCGAAGCAGGGCTGCAAGCCAATGTTATTACGGGTATGGGCACCGATTTATCGTTAGAAAACGCTATTAGTGTAACAATTATTGCAACAGGTTTTGACCCCGAACAACAAAACGAAATCATCAATACAGAACCAAATAAAATTATTTATACTCTTGATGACTCACATAAAATTACCAAAGATTTATTAGGTATAAACAAAACCCAGTCGCCTGATATGCCTTTAAATGCAACACCAGGAAATCTTGAAAATACATCTGTAAATAAATTCGCAGACAACAGTTTTCAATTCTCGATAGAGCAACCTATGGTAGAAGAACGATTGATACCAACATCTGAATTTATTAAAAATTACGAAGTGATTTTTGAAATTGTGCAACCCAACAAGCCTGAAATTAACATCAATGCTATACAAGTAAATGAACCAGAATTTATAAAACCTGAAAATCAATTTACGTTAGCTTTTGAGATGCCTCTTTCGAACCAAAATAAACCTAAAATTGAAGAAGAGGTTTCGCATGAAAATATTTTTAAAGAACCTAAACAACAAATATTTACAGAAATAAAGCAGGCAAATTTAAACCCTGAAAAACCAAAAATTATTCGTCATACCCTTGATGATTATTTAGAAATGGAAAAACAACTCATCAATTCAAAACCTGAAACAAAAAATAAAGAAGAAGATGGGGCTGATTTAAAAATTTCGATTGCAGCCGAACCGCCCGTAAGTTATGAAAAAACAAAAAAAACAATAAACATCGACCCAACAGAGATGACTATTGAACAAGCCGAAGAATTAAAACGAAGCGAAAAAGCTCTAAAATTCAAAAATTATAATTATAAATTTAACCTAAATTCCGATGCTGAAATTTCTCGCTTAGAACAAACGCCTGCTTATAAACGAAATGGAATTGAACTAAACGAACCTAATACAGAAAACCCAATGTCTAGAAATACCATTGGTACAGATGCAAACAATGCTCCTATAATCCGAAAAAACAATCCATATTTTGACGATGTGGTGGATTAGTTATGAAATTTAACATGTATAAAAACAAATTTATCTCTTTAGAAATCTTAAAAAACGAACAAAAAAACATTCGAAATCTTTGTTACTCTTTGTTTTATCAATAATCAATTTAAAAAAGTGAAAAAATATGCTTACAAAGGTCTATGGAAGTGCCGTTTTTGGGGTAGATGCCACTACAATTACAGTAGAAGTTAATATCGATACCGGTGTAGGCTATCATTTGGTGGGTTTGCCCGATAATGCGATTAAAGAAAGTAGCTATCGGATTGCTGCTGCTCTTAAAAACAATGGATATCAACTTCCCGGAAAAAAAATAACCATCAATATGGCACCTGCTGATATGCGAAAAGAAGGTTCTGCTTATGATTTAACCTTAACTATCGGAATATTAGCAGCATCTGGGCAAATTTTAGCAACCGAAATTGATAAATATATTATAATGGGTGAACTTTCGTTAGACGGAAGTTTACAGCCAATCAAAGGAGCTTTACCAATAGCTATCAAAGCAAAAGAAGAAGGTTTTAAAGGGTTTTTTCTACCTAAACAAAACGTAAAAGAAGCAGCTATTGTAGATGGTTTAGACGTCTATGGAGTAGAAAATGTAATGGAAGTTATCCAATTTTTTGATGGCATAGGTACGCTCGAACCTACCAAAATAAACGTAAGAGAAGAGTTTTACAAAACCTTAGACTTCCCCGAATTTGATTTTTCTGATGTAAAAGGACAAGAAAGCATCAAACGTTGTATGGAAATTGCAGCATCAGGTGGACACAACATTATTTTGATAGGTCCACCCGGAGCAGGAAAAACCATGCTTGCAAAACGATTACCCAGTATTTTACCTCCTATGACCCTTCGAGAAGCATTAGAAACCACAAAAATACATAGTGTAGCAGGCAGATTAAAAGACGTAGGGCTTATGAATCAAAGACCATTCAGGAGCCCACACCACACCATTTCTGATGTAGCTCTTGTGGGAGGAGGTACCTACCCTCAACCAGGCGAAATATCAATGGCACACAACGGAGTTTTATTTTTAGACGAATTACCCGAATTTAAAAGAACCGTTTTAGAAGTAATGCGACAGCCTCTCGAAGACCGAGAAGTAACCATTTCAAGAGCAAAATTTACCATTACCTATCCTTCTTCGTTTATGCTTGTAGCAAGCATGAACCCCAGCCCAGGAGGCTATTTTAACGACCCAAACGCCCCTGTAACATCATCTCCTAATGAAATGCAACGATATTTAAGCAAAATATCAGGACCACTTTTAGACAGAATTGATATACATATAGAAGTTACACCCGTTCCGTTTGAAAAATTATCAAGCAAAGTAAAAGCCGAAAGCAGTGTAGAAATACGAAAACGAGTAATTGCAGCCCGAGAAATACAAACTAAACGCTTTGAAACGTATGATAAAATACATTACAATGCACAAATGAATACCAAACAAATCCGTGAATTTTGTGCCTTAGACGAAACCTCATTACAACTTTTAAAAACAGCAATGGAACGCCTAAACCTATCTGCCAGAGCTTATGATAGAATTTTAAAAGTAGCAAGAACCATAGCCGATTTAGACCAACAACCAACCATACAACCAGCCCATATAACCGAAGCTATCCAATACAGAAGCCTCGATAGAGAAGGATGGTTGGGGTAAAAAAAATTGTAAAAAAAGGCTCTTAAAGGGGCTTCTAAAAATTATTTTTTTAGAAGCCCCTTAACTATTTTTTTATAAATTTTCTATTTAAAAGCAGGCAAACCCGTGATGTCCATCCCTGTAATTAGTAAATGAATATCGTGTGTTCCTTCATAAGTAATAACACTTTCGAGGTTCATACTGTGCCGCATAATTGAATACTCGCCTGTAATACCCATTCCTCCAAGTATTTGTCGGGCTTCTCGGGCTATGTGGATTGCCATATCTACATTGTTCCGCTTAGCCATTGATATTTGTGCAGAAGTAGCTCTGCCTTCGTTACGGAGTTGCCCTAATCGGAAGGTTAAAAGTTGTGCTTTGGTAATTTCGGTAATCATTTCGGCTAATTTTTTTTGTTGAAGTTGTGTAGCTGCAATAGGTTTGTCAAACTGAATACGTTCTTTTGCATATCGTAAGGCTGTATCATAACAATCCATAGCAGCACCTATTGCTCCCCAGGCAATTCCGTATCGAGCTGAATCTAAACAACCAAGTGGTGCTCCTAAACCCGAACCATTTGGTAGTAAATTTTCTTTCGGAACTTTTACATTATCAAAAATTAGTTCGCCTGTAGCAGAGGCTCTTAACGACCATTTATTATGAGTTTCGGGAGTTGAAAAGCCAGCCATACCACGTTCTACAATAAGTCCGTGAATTCTACCCTCTTCATTTTTTGCCCACACAACTGCTACATCAGCAAAAGGAGCGTTTGAAATCCACATTTTTGCTCCGTTAAGCAAATAATGATCGCCTTTGTCTTTAAAATTGGTTACCATACCCGAAGGATTTGAACCAAAATCGGGCTCTGTTAAGCCAAAGCAACCCATCATTTCACCAGAGGCTAATTTAGGAAGGTATTTTTTTCGTTGTTCTTCGTTCCCGTATTTGTAAATAGGATACATTACTAAACTTGTTTGAACAGAGGCTGTTGAACGAACTCCGCTATCTCCTCGTTCTATTTCTTGCATTATAATTCCATACGAAATTTGGTCTAAACCAGCTCCACCATATTCCACAGGTATGTAAGACCCAAAAGCACCAATATCAGCTAAACCTTTAATAATTTGTTTCGGAAATTCTGCTCGTTGTGCATAATCTTCTATGATCGGCGAAACATCTCTTTTTACCCATTCTCGGGCGGCTTCTCGTATCAGTTTATGTTCGTCTGTAAATAAATCATCTAATTGATAGTAGTCGTGTGCTTGAAATAAATCGGGTTTCATAATATATATATATAAATTTAAATTTTTAACAAAGATACATAGAAATTTTTTTATAAAAATAATTAGCTATAAAACTACATCGTTTTCGATTTTGCTAAAACATTTAATTGTTTATAGAGGAGAGCTTCTGAAGATTATAAATTTCATTAGAAAACCAATTTTTAGAAGTCCTCATAAAAATGAATTTTTACAAGCCTCCTTTAAATATTGATGTTTTTTGTTGATTTTTTATCTACTTTTGGGTTTTAAATCACTCAGATGTAGCCGAAGAGCTTTTATAGATATGTTGATTTCCCAAAACGAAATTCCTAAGGAGATTAATAAGCAAAATAATGAAGCTACAAACAAATAAATTCCGATAAAATGTTGCTTAAAAAATAAAAAAAGCATCGAAAAAACGGATAAAAACAAACTCAAAACACCAAAAAGTTGCATATAGCGGATAAGTGTAAGTCGAATGTTTAAGTTTTTGATTTGTAATAAAATATGATTGCTTAGTTTTTCGTCATAACTATCTTTTAAACCTCTAATTATTTGTGCGATGGTTAAAAATCGATTGGTATAAGCCAACAAAATCAACGAAGTAGCCGAAAAAAGTAAAGCGGGAGTTTCTAAATTTAAAATCATATTTTTTTAAAGGGGACTTTTAAAAATTACCTTTGTTATGAAATTGAATTTTTACAAGCCTCCCAAGGGTTTTACTTTTTAAACATATTGCTGAACGGCAAAAACAATGGCTTTATACTCATCTTCGGATAACGAAATTTTGTGCTGGAAAGTCATTTCTTTCATCTCATTTAACGGAATTAAATGCACATGTACGTGCGGCACTTCTAACCCAATAACAGCCATACCAATTCGTTTACAAGGCAGGGATTTCTCGAGTGCAATAGCAATTTTTTTTGAAAAAGCCATCAATTCGGTATATAAAAAATCGTCTAAATCAAAAATTTTATTAACCTCTTTTTTAGGAACACAAAGTGTATGCCCTTTGGCATTGGGGTTTACATCTAAAAAAGCAATAAAATGCTCGTTTTCAGCTATTTTATAACATGGAATTTCTCCGTTAATAATTTTAGTAAAAATACTTGCCATTATTTCTATTAGTCGTTAAATTTTAATACAATATATATGTTACAATATACATTTTTTATTTACTCTCTTGTAATTTCTATCACTTCAAATTTTATAGTTCCGTTTGGCACGGTTATTTCTGCAAATTCGCCCACTTTTTTGCCTAACAAACCTTTGCCAATAGGAGATGTAACAGAAATTTTACCTGTTTTTAAATCAGCTTCACTTTCGGCAACTAAGGTATATTTCATAATCATATTATTAGCGGTATTTTTAAGTTTTACGGTTGATAAAACCAATGCTTTTGACGTGTCAAGTTGCGATTCGTCTATAATACGAGCCTTTGCTAACAATTCTTCCATTTTAGCAATACGCATTTCAAGCATTCCTTGAGCTTCTTTGGCAGCATCGTATTCCGCATTTTCAGATAAATCGCCTTTATCTCGGGCTTCGGCAATAGCTTCAGAAGCTTTGGGACGTTCCACGTTTTTTAATTGGTCTAATTCGTCTTTTATTTTTTTAAACCCTTCTACGGTGTAATAAGAAATTTTACTCATAACTGTGTTTTTTAAATAGAAAAAATCCCTTTCGATAGGGATTTCCAATGCAAATATATAATTCTTTTTTGGTATTAGTGAAATTTTAATGGACCTTTTTTGTGGTTAATTTATAAGTTAAATAATTGCCTTTTTTACCTCACCACCAACCCCTCTCCATACGAGCGACAGCGAAATGGCTAAGCAAAGGGAGGCTAAATTGCAGAAATAACAATTAGCTAACTTATTATCACAAAAATTTTACTAATGCCTCTTTTTGTAATAAAAATGAATTTTTAGAAGTTCCCTAAATAAACACACAACAAAAAAATACGTACATTTGTATCGCTAACTTTTGTTGTGCAAATATATATATTTTTTAATTATAAATAAAAAGATACGATGAAATATTTTTGGCTATTAGTTGTAAGTATTCTAACTTTTTCGTGCAGTAAAGAATCGGAAGTAAAGAATAATCCATATTTACCTAACTATACTGTAAATGAACTTATTGATACAAATTTACCTTTATATAGCACTTTAAAATTTACAGGCAATTATGTAACGCTTACACATCAAGGGGCAGGTATTCGGGGTATTGTTGTTTTTAATAGTGGTAGTGGTATTTTAGCCTTTGATATGGCTTGCCCTAACCAAGTCCTTACAGACTGTTCAACTCTTACTATTAGCGGAGTTTCGGCAATTTGTCCTTGTGATAATGTGTCGTATAGTTTATTTACAGGGCAAGGAGGATTGCAATATCCACTAAAAAGTTATCGAACCGAAAAAAATGGAGATGTTATTCGGGTTTATAATTAAATTGAACTTCTAAAAATTGATTTTCTAATGAAAATTTGTTGTTTTCAAAAAATCAAAAAGAACCGCAGATCTAGCCGTAGCTAGAATGAGGACGATTTTTAAATTTTAACGAACTAATTTTTAAAAAGAACTTTTTGTAATAAAAATGAATTTTTAAAAGCCCCATATAGTTGCTCCACAATACCGTAGATGAAAATTACTTCGCCTTCGGGGATCCTACAGCCTTCATTCTACGTTTTTTAAAATATTTTGTTAAAAATAACTTTTGGTTGTAACAAGTTTTATACTTTTACTACTTATAAAAAAATATAAAAAATAACTTTTATGAAAAAATTACTAATGACATTAAGTGCATCAACAATGCTTTTTGGAGTATCGCATGCTCAAAAAGTGGCTTTTGAAGAGTACGATTTAGACAATGGGCTACACGTAATCTTGCATCAGGACAACTCTGCTCCTGTAATTATTACTTCGGTAATGTATCATGTGGGAGCAAAAGACGAACAACCAAACAGAACAGGTTTTGCTCACTTTTTTGAACACCTTTTGTTTGAAGGCACCAAAAACATAAAAAGAGGTGAATGGTTTAAAATTGTAACAGCAAACGGAGGGGTAAACAATGCAAATACTACCGATGATAGAACATACTATTTTGAAATTTTCCCCTCAAACAGCCTTGAAGTAGGCTTATGGATGGAATCTGAACGATTGATGCATCCGGTTATAAACCAAATTGGGGTAGATACACAAAACGAAGTGGTTAAAGAAGAAAAACGTTTACGAGTAGATAATCAACCTTATGGAAATATCATTAAAGCAGTAAAACAAAATATGTTTAAAGTGCACCCATACAGATGGACAACCATAGGCGAAATGGAGCATTTAGATGCTGCAAAACTTGAAGAATTTCAGGCATTTAACAAAAAATTTTATGTGCCAAACAACGGTGTTTTGGTAGTAGCAGGTCAGTTTGAAGTAGCACAAGCAAAAGCATGGATACAAAAATACTTCGGGCCAATACCAAGAGGTGCTGCAATAGAACGTCAAAAATTTGTAGAACCAGATATTAATCAAACAATTTTTGCAAAATGGGAAGACCCAAACATTCAAATACCAATGATGGTTACGGCTTATAGAACCCCGAATATGAAAACCAAAGATGCTCGAATAATGGACATGATTTCAAGTTATTTAAGCGATGGAAAAAGCTCAAAATTATACAAAAAAATTGTAGATGATAAAAAAATGGCTCTTCAAATAGGAGCATTTAATTATAGCCAAGAAGATTATAGCACCTATATTTTATATGGGTTACCAATGGGAGAATATAAACTTGCCGATTTGCTAAAAGAAGTAGACGACGAAATTGTAAAATTACAAACAGAACTAATCTCCGAAAAAGATTTTCAAAAACTACAAAATAAAATTGAAAATCAATTTGTAAACAATAATTCAAGCGTAGAAGGTATTGCTGATAATTTAGCTACTTATTATTTGTTGTATAAAGATGTAAACCTTATTAATACCGAAATAGATATTTATCGTTCAATTACTCGTGAAGATATTATGACAGCTGCTAAAAAATACTTAAACCCTAACCAACGTTTAGTATTAGATTATGTTCCTACAAACGATAAAGCATCCACTAAATAATTATAAAAATGAAAAAAATAATTTATATATTCGCAAGTTTGATTTTTAGCATTAATATGCAAGCACAAGACAGACCACAGCCTACAGCAGGCCCATCACCAGCAATAAAAATTAGTAAACCTACAACTTTTACCCTTAAAAATGGCTTAAAAGTATTGGTGGTAGAAAACCATAAACTTCCAAGAGTTTCATATAATCTTACACTTGATAATATGCCTTATGTAGAAGGCTCTAAAAAAGGAATTTCAGAACTTACAGGCGCCTTGATAGGAAGTGGAACTAAAACAACTACCAAAGACGCATTTAACGAAGAAGTAGATTTTATGGGTGCCGATATTAATTTTTGGAATAGCGGAGCTTATGCCTCAGGTTTATCTAAGTATTCAAAAAGAATTTTAGATATGATGGCAGACGGAGCCTTAAATACTGTATTTACAGAAGAAGAATTCCAAAAAGAAAAAGCAAAAATTATCGAAGGATTAAAAACTAGCGAAAAAAGCGTGCCAGCAGTAGCTAAAAGAACTCAAAATGTTTTAACTTATGGAAAAGCTCACCCTAAAGGAGAATTTACAAGCGAAGAAACCTTAAATAATATTACACTCGAAGATGTTAAAAATAATTTTGCCACATACTTTGTTCCAGAAAATGCTTATTTAGTTGTAACAGGAGATGTAAAAGCAAAAGATATTAAAAAATGGGTAACAGCTGCTTTCGGGAAATGGGTAGATAAACCAGCACCTAAAACCCCATATACAGAACCAAAAGATGTGGCAAAAACAGAAATTAATTTTGTAGATATGCCAAATGCTGCACAAACAGAATTAGCACTTATCAATTTGGCTGATTTGAAAATGACCGACCCAGATTATTTTGCTGTATTAGTGGCTAATCAAATACTTGGAGGCGATTTTAACAGTTACCTTAATATGAACCTTCGTGAAAAACATGCTTGGACGTATGGAGCCAGAACTGCCATTTCAGGAAATAAATATCTTTCAGATTTTGCAGCTACTACACAAGTAAGAAATACTGTGGCTGATAGCGCTATTGTAGAATCGTTAAAAGAAATTAAACGAATTAAAAACGAATTAGTATCCGAAGAAACACTTAAAAATGTAAAAGCAGGATATGTAGGTAAATTTGTAATGCAAGTAGAAAAACCACAAACCGTAGCTAATTATGCCTTAAAAATTAAAACCCAAAACTTACCCGAAGATTTTTATGAAAACTACTTAAAAAACATCAATGCAGTTACAGCTGAAGATGTAAAACGAGTAGCCAATAAATACTTTAAAGATGGAAATTTACGAATTGTAGTAGTAAGTAAAGCCTTAGACGTGCTACCAGCACTTGAAAAATTAAATATTCCAATTAAGTATTTTGATAAATATGGTAAAGAAACCGAAAAACCAAAATTATCAAAACCAGTGCCAGCAGGAGTAACCGCTAAAAAAGTTTTAGAAAACTATATTAAAGCAATCGGAGGAACAGACGCTATAAATGAAGTGCAATCAACCTATAGTATTGGCACTACAAAAATACCACAAGCACCAGCACCATTAAGTTATACCTCAAAATCGATGGATAAAAAAGGTAAATTTATAGTAGAATTGGCTATGGGAGGTATGAGTATCATGAAACAGGTTCTCAATGGAGATAAAGGTTATATGATGCAACAAGGACAACGAATGGAACTTACGGGTGATAAACTTGCCGAAACAAAAGAAGGCATGGGTAATTTTACCGAATTGGCAATGCTAAACAAAAACCTAACCCTAAAAAACATTGAAAACCTTGACGGAGTAGATGCTTATGCATTAGTAGATGGGAAAACAACCCATTATTATGCTGTTGAAAGTGGATTAAAAATAGCAAGTAGTACAGAACAAGAAATGCAAGGAAAAAAAATGACACAAACTATCTATTATAAAGATTACAGAGATGTAAAAGGAGTTAAATTCCCATTTAATATTGTTATGAATGTAGGAATAGAATTAGACATTAAAATAACCGAAGTAAAAGTAAACGAAGGTGTTACAGAGGCAGATTTTCAATAATAAATAGCAAATATAATACCGAAGAGATTAAAACTTTAAAACCTCATTCTAAATAAAACAGGGTGAGGTTTTTTAGTATTTATACGGCAGTAGGTTTTGTTTTAAATTTTTCTTTTCCTTGGTTATACCAATTTTCTAAGGTTGGATACATAGCTTTGGAAACCGCCTGAATAGGCTTATATAAAATAGATTTTTCAAGGCTATCGGGGCTTATAAATTCGATAGTTCGATTGGCTTTTTCAAAAATATTTAAAAAAACACTGATAATAAGTATCATTTTTAAAGCTCCAAAAACCCCCCCTAATCCTTTGTTTAGCCAGCCTAAAAAAGCCATATCTGCTACGGAACTAAAGATTTTAGCAAGCAGTTGAACCACCACTACCACAAGAACAAACGTGATTAAAAACGCAACAACTTCGAGGATTGTACCAGTAGAATGGGTTTGTTCTTGCAAAAAACCACTAACCACAAACGAAAATTTTAAGGCTATATAAATCCCTAAAATAATGGAAAGCAAGGATGCAATTTCAACAATCAAGCCCTTGAAAATTCCTTTTATAAAGGCAAAAATTAACAAACCTACGAGAAACAAATCTAATAATACCATAGATATATATTTAAAAAACCTTTGAAGTTTTATATAATTTGCATTTTTTTTCTAATTCCCTAATCAAATTTATTTTTAATGTAATATTTAACATCTAAATCATCGTCTAAATCATCAAAAGCAGGTGGCTTTGGTTTTAATTTTTTGGTGGCAACCTTTTTTTTCCAAAGTTCAAAATTGTCTTTAGAGAGTTGTTTTCGCATAATTTCGGTGGTTTCTTTTTCAGAAATACCAAAATCTTTTTTAATAATTTCAAACGGATTACGCTCTTCTTGAGCCATCGTTACAATCCTTTCAATTGTTTCTCGGTCAAAAGATAGATTTTTATTTTTTTTCATTTGTAAAATCAACTATGCTTATTCTAAAAACTGTTTAAATTCTGGTCAATATTACATAAAAAAAACGAACTGAATAACTAAATTTAGCGAATTCAAGTTATAAATGCATTTTTTTGATTAAATACATTTATTGTTTTTTCAAAATTAAGTTTTTTTCTTGGTATATTGTTTAATTTTTTCTGAATTTTTTTAATTTTTTCATCGGTATAGTTTTTAATTGTTTCATTTTTAGGCACATATTGTATTTAAAAGCCCATTAAAGTTTTCATTACTTCCTCTCTCCTATCTATGATATGGGTGTGCAAAATAATAATCTGTTTCTAATCTTTGTGCTATGATTTTATGATCTGCAATCACTGTTGTCCGATAAAAAAGCAAAAATAGTTAAAATTGTTTTTTAAGGCTAATAAAATGCTTTTATTTTTTGATTTTTCAAATTATATTTTATAATTTTACAAAAATTAATATTAATTTTACGTATTATGAAGTTTATTCTAAAAATTTTAACATTTTTTACAATCACATTTTTATCAGCTCAAAACTTTGATTACACTCTACAATTACAACCCGTAACAGTTTCGGGTTTACCAGGTTTACATTCGTATGCTTTTGGGCAGCATAACGGAAAGTGGCTTATTATAGGTGGTAGAACAGATGGGCTGCATGCCAGACAACCGTTTAATTCATTCCCTCAAAACAAAAATAATAGCAATTTATATGTGGTAGATGTGGCTACTCAGCAGGTTTGGAGTGCTTCCGTAAATAGTTTACCAACCAGCATTGCTGAACAACTGCAAACAACCAATATGAATTTTTATCAAGATGGTTCAAATCTTCTCATTATCGGTGGTTATGCTTTTTCTGCAACAGCAAATGACCATATTACACACGATAAATTAACCATTATTGATGTGCCAAATACGATAAATGCAATTATAAATCAAACAAGTTTTACAACTTTTTTTAAACAAATTTCAGACCCAATTTTTGCCAATACAGGTGGGCAATTAGGCAAAATAGGCAGTGTTTTTTATTTAGTGGGAGGTCAAAAATTTGACGGAAGATACAACCCAATGGGTAACCCAACCTTTACTCAAATCTATGCAACAACTATTAAAAAATTTAATATTGATTTGTCTGGAACTTTGCCAACTATTACAAATTTAGAAACCATTACCGATGCTATTAATCTAAGAAGAAGAGATTATAATTTGGTGCCACAGGTATATCCAAACGGAGATTTAGGGTATATGATTTCGTCAGGTGTATTTCAAGTTTCGGTAGATTTGCCTTTTTTGTATCCTGTTGATATAACGGCTTCGGGTTATGTTCCTCAAACAAGTTTTAATCAATATTTAAGTAATTATCACAGTGCAAAAGTAGGCTTATATGATGCTCAAAACAACCAGATGCACAGTATCTTTTTTGGAGGAATGAGCAGGTATTATTATCAAAATAATACTTTAATGCAAGACGATGCTGTTCCGTTTGTAAAAACAATAAGCAGAGTTACACGTGCAGCTAACGGAGCACTTACAGAATATCAATTACCCATAGAAATGCCTGCTCTAAAAGGTGCTGGTGCTGAATTTATTCTTAACAAAAATATTCCTCACTACGAAAACGAAGTAATAAAGCTAAATAATTTAACTACAGACGAAACGATTATTGGTCATATTTTTGGAGGAATTTTAAGCCCATCATTAAACCCTTTTACAGTTAATCAAACCACTACAACCAGTGCTGATGCGAGTATTTATGCTGTGAAGCTTATTAAAAATCCTTCGCTGCACACACAGGTAATTACACAAGGTAATCCGTTTAAATTTAATGTGTTTCCAAACCCAAGTGATAGCAATAAAATTCAGTTAAGTTTCGAAATGCCTTATATTACAACCATAAATTATATAGAAACAAGTTTAGACGGCAAAATATTAGCTGAAGGAGAAATAAAAAACTCAAAAATAGGAAAAAACGATATGAATTTCACCCTTAAAAACACCTCAAATTCTGTGAGTATGCTAACTTTAATTTTTGATGGTAAATACTTTGTGTCGGAAAAAATTATTATAGGGACTTCTAAAAATTGATTTTCTAATGAAAAGTTCTTAAAAAGAACTTTTCATTAGAAAATCAATTTTTAGAAGTCACCTAAATTCAAAACATACATTCAACTAATAAACGCAATTTTTTGTGAACTTTGAGGTTCAATTGTGAATCACTGTTGTCCGATAAAAAAGCAAAAATAGTTAAAATTGTTTTTTAAGGCTAATAAAATGCTTTTATTTTTTGATTTTTCAAATTATTAGTGTCAAAATCTAATGCGTAATCTGGGTTAAACAAATTTTATATCACTTTTTTGAATTATTTTTAAAAAATTCTACGAAATGTTAAATTTATTATGGTTAAAACACTATGCTTTGTCTTCGGAATTTGATGTTTATAATACTTTTGTGTTTCGAATGTGTTTCGGAATAAATTTTTTAGTAGAAATTATTGGCTAATTCTTCTGTAGAAAAATGTGGGTAATAGTTTAAAACAGCCTCGAACAACAATATTTGTGTTTTTTCAAATTTATTTTATTCAAATAAACGATTTATTTTTTCTTCCAATTTATATTCATCAAAACAATGGCAAAAAGTATTAACGATATTCCAATAATTTGTAAAAAAGAAATGCTTTCGTGTAGCAAAAGATACGCAACTGTAACCGAAACTGCCAATTCTAACGAGGATATAATACTGCCTAAGCCCAAACCCGTCAATGGATAGCCTTTATTGAGGAACAAAGGAGGAATAATAGTTCCGAACAGAGCAACCAAAACTCCCCATTTAACGAATATTTCAAAATTGAAAGGCGTGTTTTGGGTAATCAAAGTAAAAATTATTACCACAATTAACCCTCCAAAGAGCATAAAAACACCTCGTTGAGCAGGCAATAAATGTGTGGCAATTGCATTAGATGTAAATTTTGTAATGGTAAACGAAACAGCTGCCAAAAGCCCAAAAATTATTCCGTTTATGTTCCATTCTACTTGCGTTTCAAACACTTTGGCTGCTAAAAACGTGCCTGCAAACACAAAAATAACCGCTAAAATTTGCATTATCGAAGGCACTTTTCTGGCTAAAACAGCTTCTAAAACCACCCCCATCCAAACGGTTTGCATCAGCATAACCACAGCCACCGAAACAGGTACAAAACTAACAGCTAAATAATACAAAACACTAGTTAAACCAATAGTAGTTCCTGCCAAAACTAATTGAAAAATATTTTTTTGTGTAGGCTTTTCAACCACCTTTTTTTGTTGCGATTTTTGAACTAAAAAAATAACCAAAAGCCCTAAAATTCCGTATAAAAACTGAGCCATAGTTATCTCGGCAGTAGTAAAATTTTCTTGGTACGAAAGTTTAACAATAGTAGCTAAAACACCATAACTCACAGCACTAATGGCTACAAAAACAATTCCTTTGAACACATTATTTTTAAACATATTTTTAGTATTTTTAGGGTTGCAAAGGTAACTTTTTTAAACAGACAACCAATTTTTTAAAATATTTTTTCCAAAAGGCGTTAAAATGCTTTCTGGATGAAATTGAACTCCGTAAATAGCTAATTTTTGATGCCTAAAAGCCATAATATTTCCTTCAAAATCGGTGGCTGTTATTTGTAAATCTGGAGGTAAATTTTCTGGGTCTATTACCCACGAATGGTATCGCCCAACCACTATTGTTGAAGGTAAATTTTTAAATAAAATATTTTGATTATCAATGTTTATAGGGGTTGAAACCCCATGAAAAACAGTTGTTAAATTCTTAAGTTTTGCACCCATCACCTCACCCAAAGCCTGATGACCTAAACAAATTCCTAAAATATTTTTATGCATTGCTTGTTTTAAAAACTTGGATAAATTTCCGGCTTCCGACGGTAAACCAGGACCTGGTGAAAGCACAATCCTATCAAATTTTTCAATCATTTTTGCTGTTATTTCATCGTTTTGGACCACTGTTACATGGCAATTTAGGCCTTCAAAATAATGAACTAAATTATAGGTAAAACTGTCATAATTATCAATAAATAATAAAGGAATCATCTTTTATGAATGATTTGAAGTGATTGAAAGGGTTTTTAGGCTTTACAAAGGTATAAAAAGAATTAATAGGACTTCTAAAAAATAGTTATGTAATGAAAATTTATAATTTTAAGAAGTCGCTTAACCGTAAACTATTATTTTTTAATTTCTATGAAATTTTTAATGCAAAAATGATAACCAGATAAAAGTTTTATGGAATAATACTGTTAAATTATTAAAAATAGACTAAGTTTGTATCAAATTTTATAGTTATGAGTGTTAAACAATTTTTAACCAGTTTTGTATTTTTTAAAAATCTTGCATTAGCAGGACTAATAGTGTTAGGTTTAATGTTTTTATTTATGAAATCATTAAATTTTTTAACCCGACATGGGCAAGAAATTGCTGTTCCAAATCTTGATAAATTAACCGTTGAAAAAGCCGGAGAGGCTTTGTCCGAACTTAATTTAGAGTATCTAATTTTAGACACGTTAGATTACAACCCAGCGTATCCAAAATTTACTATTATGCAACAAGACCCAAAACCCGGAGCAATGGTAAAAGAAAACCGTAAAATTTACATCCGAATAAATGCAGGCACTTATAAACTAGTTCTCTTGCCCGATTTTATACAAAAAACATATAGGCATGCCCGAGCGAATATGAACCAATTAGGCTTGCAAGAAGGCAGTAAAACCTATATCCCTCACATGGCTTATGATGTAGTTTTAGAAATAAAGCAAAACGGAAAAATACTAAAAGCAGGCGATAAAATACGTAAAAACTCTGCAATAGATATTGTTTTAGGCGACGGTAAATTAGCCTTTGATGAAACCGAAATTGACTCGTTAGCTGCCGATTCTTTAAAGTTTAAATCTGAAAATTAAATACAACTATTGCTTTCTTGAAATTTAATAACCTAATATGAATTTCTAAAAATTGGTTTTGTAATAAAAATGAATTTTAAGAAGCGACCTAAAGCAAAATAAAACCGTTCAAAAAGAACTTAACGAAAGACTTTACTAGAAAATTACAGAAGTTGTAATTCCTGAATGGCTAAAAAGCACTCAATGGAGTTTGGCAGAAAATAGAAAGATATAAATTACACTTGTCAAACTTGACAAAACGATAACAGCTTAACATTGCAACAAGATAATTGATTAAATTTGCAACGTGGAACTTAAAAAAATATACAACGAAAATTGTTTGATTACAATGAGCAATATGCCAGACAATTATGTTGACCTTGTAATCACATCACCACCTTATGACGATATAAGAAATTATAATG
>CAYXAF010000011.1:0-49546 GCA_964463035.1 uncultured Flavobacterium sp. | reverse complement strand
AAAAATACTACTAATAAGGTAATTTTTTTCATTATGTATAATTATTGGTTAGTGATTAAAGGGCTAAATTTATAATTTTTTTTATTATATTATAAAAAAAGGATCTGTTTTTTACCACAAAACCAATTTTTAGAAGCTTCTAAATGTTAAAATTTTAAATCGAATACTAAAAATATATGCTAAATTCTAAATAATATTTTAGTTGCTTGCTAAATAGTTATTATTTTGCAATTAGTTATGAACAAATTTCTATACATATTACTTTTTGTTTATTGCAATTCTTTTTCGCAAGAATATATAACATTGCCGTTTGTTAATTTTTCAGAAGAAGAAGGTTTGCCAGACAAGTTTATATATGGTTGCGACCAAGATGCACAGGGCTATATTTGGGTAGCAACAAGCAGTGGCTTGTATAGATATAACGGAACGAAGTTTACACTTTTCAAAAGTAATTTGGACGTTCCTAATCATCAAATTAGCAATATTCTACAAACAATTTATTGCGATAAAAATGGATATATATGGCTTTCGAGCCTAGATGATATTCAAAAATATAATTTGAAAACTCAAAAATTTGAAGGGTTTGAATATAATACGCCTATTACCAACTTAATAAAAAGCAACATAACTTTTTTTTATAGAGATTCTAAAAACCTGCTTTGGATTGCTACTGCCAATAATTTTTGGTATTTGTATAACGAAAAGCAAAACAAAACAATTTCTTTTTTCCCAAAAGAAGATATAGCAAAAGCCTCCAGAAAAATTACCAAGATTATAGAAACCCCCAACCAATTATGGGCTGTTGGTGAAAACGGAATTTTTAATTTTGATAAAAACGGAATAATTAATTTTTTTCAAAATAAAGAAAATGGTTTGGCTGTTAATAATAATTTCAATGATGGGTTTTATGATGCAAAACATAACTGTATATGGATAGCAGCAAGGGGAAGTGGTATAGCCAAGTTTGATTTGAAAACCCAAAAATTTCAATATTTTACCATAGCAAGCTCTCGGTTTAAAGAAGAACATTTGTTGGTCGATGTAATTGCTAAAAAAAATGAAGATGAAATATTTTTTGGCGGTGGCGAGTTTGGTTATTTTTCTATTTCTAAACAAAAATATTATATAGTTTCAAAAGAATTTAGAGATGAGTTTTCTTTTAAAACACATAAAATACAAAAACTTTTTACCGATAACGAAAATAATGTATGGATATGTTCCCACAACGGATTTTCGCAATTTCCTTGGCAGAACAATCAAATAAGGAACGTAACACTCAAAAATCCTAAAAACAATTATAATGTTGAGCCACTAAATACTATAAATATTAGCAAAAACAAATGGCTTATTGCCAACGATTCGAGCAATGGTTTATTACTATGGGATTCAAGTGTAAATAGCTTCGAACTTATAGAAAATAATAACTATAAAAATAGAACTTCGTTTGGAATAATTGGTTTGCATAAAACAGTAAAAGGAGATGTTTTTGCAAGCGATAATTTAGGTGTTTATCAATATGATATATCAAAAAAGAAGCTTATTCCTCAGGATTTTATACAAACAGATGAGCAACATTAAATCAACAGAATTATTAGCGATAGTAATGAAAACTTGTATATGACATCGGTCAATAATGGTTTTTATTATTACAATAAAACCAGTAATAGACTCAAACATTATAACCTTTGGGATATAGATACAACAATAAAATCACGAGAAAACAATACTGTTTCGGCTCGATTGGTTGATAAGAATAATAACGTTTGGATAACATTAACTAGTGGTGTTTTTTGTTTTAATCCAACAACCGAAAAATTTCATCATTACGCTACTGGAAAAGCACTAAATACAAATGCTAAAATTTTAAATTCATTTGATATTGCACAAGACAAATCAAATCATTATTGGATAACTACCAAAGAAAGTGGGCTTTTTGAACTAATTATTAAGGATAAAAAGGAAACGCTCTATAATTATACTAAAACCAATTCAGGAAATTTACCAACAGATTATTGCTATAAATTGGTATGTGACCAAAAGGGGTATTTGTGGATAGGAACTCTAACAGGTTTGGTAAAATTTAACCCAAAAACTCGAAACACGCAAGCCGTATATACACAACAAAATGGCTTGCATAATACCAATATAGATGTTACGATGAGCCTTCAAAAAAATGGAGATTTGATAGTTAACAACTATGCCACACTTTCTATTATTAACACTTTGTTCTTCAAAACAAATAACAAAAAACAAAAAGTTATTATAGATAATATTAGAAATTTTTATAGGGCACTAATATATTATTCTATTAAATTACACAATATGAAAATAAAATTACTCGCAATTTTGCTATTAACTTTTCTACAAACAATAGCCCAACCTACCGTTACAATAACTTTGGCAACTGGTCAAACCAACCCTACCAGCAAACCAATAGCTTATTTTAATGTTACATTTAGCGAACCAGTTGCAGGGTTTACCGAGTCTGATATAACTTTAACAGGTAGCACATCTGGAGCAGGAAATGCCTTTATTTTATCGAGCCCTATCATTCAAACACAAAATTTTAAAATAGGGGTAGATAGTATGTTTACCAATGGTTCAATTCAAATTAACATTCCCGCAAATTCTGCTGCATCTTTAAACGATGGGTTGGGAAATTTGCCATCAGTTGTTTCTATCAATTATGTTGTGCCATTAGAAATTTTTTCTACAAATGTTGGCAACGTTTTGAACTATGCACAAAATGTGCAATATACTCAAATAATTTTTTCACCTATAAGTTCGTGCGAGTTTACAAAACATTCGTATCTATCCGAAGCAACTTCTAGCGACCATAAAGCCTTACGATATTTAAACAACACAAACTTTGGAGTTTGCGTTGGGGTAACCGTAGGGAAAGATTTTAGCCCTACAAGGTTTAATATTTTTAAAGATAATTTACCAACCGATGTTGCATCTACTATTGCTAATTGGGTTGGTGGTTCAGATGATAACAATGCTACACCTTTTGTGTTTGGAGGCCGATATTTTACATCGAGTTATGCCTTTATCGCTCCTGGGCAAACTTTTTATGTAATGGCAGAAACCAACTCGTCTGATTTTTGGATAACAATTTCAGGATTACCTCAATCTTCACTAAATTATCTAGCAAATGAAAAATTTGACTCTCAATCAAAATTCACAATTTCTCCAAACCCTTCCAATGGATTTTTCAATATTACTTCTGAAGGAAATATCGAAAATGTTTCTGTATATAACGCATTAGGACAAAGGGTATTTCAAGGAAATCAAACACAAATAGATATTTCTAACAAACCCAAAGGAATTTATTTTGTTGAGGTTGTTGCCAACAATCATAAGTCAAATCAAAAAATTATTCTTAACTAAATTTATTATGAAAAAACGAACACATATCTTTTTATTAATTCTAAACACCTTTTTCATAATTTCTTGTGCACAAGAAAAGAAAAAAAACACTACAAATATCGATGATAAATCTACAAATCCAAAAACGGAAACCTTTGAAATTGCATTA
The DNA here is from genome assembly GCA_964463035.1 of uncultured Flavobacterium sp. Lineage (GTDB taxonomy): Bacteria > Bacteroidota > Bacteroidia > Flavobacteriales > Flavobacteriaceae > Flavobacterium. The sequence continues at coordinate 46,008 of CAYXAF010000011.1, read as the reverse complement.
GGTTCGACCTTTTATATGAGCGGAGACAATGTTAACGATTTGTATATAGATGCAACAATAAGCAAAGGTTCTATCAAAGAAAATGCACAAGTAGAATTGGTAAAAAAATCAAAACCTAGTGAAAAGGCTACAGCAAAAATTTATCGCATTGACGATAAAAATTTTCAACCCCTAAAAACAGCAACAGCAGGGCAAAAGGTTACTTTGAACCTCAAAATAAATAACGATAAAAATTTAAGATTTAGCAATAATGGCAACGAATATGCAATTGTTGCCAAAGGAAACGAAGTAAAAACTATTGCTAATTCTAACGCTACAAAAGGTAAAGCCACAATTACTATCGATGGAAAACCATGGACCTATGAAGGATACAAAATTTATCATTACACCAAAGATAACGGGATCCATAAAAACCCAGCCAATATCTTGATTACATTTTATAAAGCAAATGCTAATTTAAAAATGACAGGAGGAGAAGAACGATTGCAGGTTTCTTTATTCCACGCTCCAGAAAACACAAAAAGTTTTACAAATGCAGATATGGATGTTGCTTTTTGGACCAATATGTATGGGCAAGAAACGGCTTATGCAAAAACACTCAACAACAATAGCGTGAGTGCCAATGCTAATATAACCAGATACGAAGGCAATACAACCAAAGCTACAATTAGCGGTAATATACAATCTATAGCCAAAGGCTCAATGTGTAACGGCTGTCCCAACATTAAAATAGCCATTGATTTTGAGAGCCTTGAAGCCGAATTGTATAATAATTAAACCATGATTATCAAAAACTATTTTATACATTTGAAATGCTATAACGATTTTTTTTGCTTTTCAGTAAAAGTATCTGTTTGCCATTTTAAGAGTTCAAAAGCTTTGCTTTTTTTGTATTTTTGAAGTTCATTATCAACAATTAAATCATTATAGCTGTTTTTTGCAAGCTCATTATCAGCTTGTTGCAACATGTTTCTTCGATGTTTATTTTGTTCTAAATTTAGTTTAAATTGATGCTCAGCATCGTCTAATTTAAAATCATATTCGCCTTTTTGCGAAAATAATTTTGTAAAAATAGGTGCGGTTTCAATAGCTAAAAATAATAACATAATAAATAAAGAAGGCATTAAAGGCAATTTATTTAACGCATTTATTCGAGCCATCAGCCCATCAAATTCATCAATAATTGGCTTTGAATTTTCAATTTGTTTGTTTTGTTTTTCTACTAAACCATCTTTTTGTTTTTCAAGTTTTGTGATTTTTTCAGTAGTTTTTTGTTTTAAATTTTTTAATTCTACTAAAGCAGCATCGTGTTTTTCTCTTTTTTCTTTATAAACCGGTCCTTTGCCTAATTTTTTTGTTCCTGTTGTGCCTTCCGCCTCAGTTATATAAGTATTATAAAGGCTATTTACTTCAGTTTCTTTGGTTTTTAAGGTAGCCTTTAAGCGGTTTATTTCATCCACAATTTTTTGCTCATCTGCTTTAAAATAATTTTTAACTTGATTTTTTTCAGATAAAGCTAATTTGTTTTTTTCTTGTAATAAAACGGTTTTAATTTCTTTTTCAAATATTTTTATCTCTAAAGGTTTAGATATTACAATAGCAATAATAATTGCTAAAAATATTCGGGGTAACGCTTGCCAAAATTCGTCTAAAAATGTTTCTTTTTTTCGGAGTGTAGAAACAATATATCTATCTAAATTAAAAATTAAAAGCCCCCAAATTAATCCAAAAAAAACTGCTGTATATTGCTCTTTAAAAACAGTAAACAATGCAAAACTACCAGCAATAGCAGCCATTACAGCAGTAAAAAAAACAGTAGCCCCTATACCAAAGTACTTAGTTTTTTCCCCATTTGAACACGATTTTAATAAATCAGTATCAACACCCGAACAAAAAATAAAAAATCGTTCCATAGATATATTGTTAAAAATTTTTGTAAGTTATGTGTATAGTTGTAAAGTTTCACAACGCTGTGAAACCTTACAGCTATGCTTATATTAAACGTAAAAACTTTAGCAATGTTACATTTAACTAACAATTATTGTAAAAAAAACAATATATTTGTGCAAATTTTAAAAGTATAGATGACCAAAAATAAAATTAGTATAGATGATCTGCTAACAAGTATCATCGCTGGGATAGAAGATGTTAAAGGGCAAGATATTTTCTTGTTAGACTTACGAAAAATAGATAATGCAGCATGTGATTATTTTATAATTTGCAACGGAAATTCTAACACACAAGTGAATGCAATTGTAAATTCTGTGCAAAAAAACACTTCAAAACAATATAACGAAAAACCTTGGCATATCGAAGGGCAAGAAAACGGAGAATGGGTTTTGATGGATTATGTAAGCATTGTTTTACATGTTTTTCAACCTCATATTCGTAGTTATTATAACATTGAAGACCTTTGGGGAGATGCCAAAATAACAATTTTAGAAAATAAATTTTAAGGATAAAATGACAAACGAAAACGAAGATAAAATAGATATTGTTGATACTGATAAAAAAAAGGTAGGTGAAAATTTAACCAATTCAGAATCAGAAAACAAAGAAAAAGTCAAAAACGTTGATAAAAACGTAAGCGAGCCTAAAAATAAGCCAAAAACAACTCCAAATCCGTTTAAAAATGACGCTCCAAAAGCAAAAGTAAGTTCGTTTTTTATTTATGGTTCTGTAATAGCATTGTTTATTGCAGTTCAGTATTTCGGTTCAGGCTTCTCAGGAGGTATGCGAAAAATAAGCATTACTAGGGCATATCAACTTATAGATTCTAGCCAAGTTGATAAAATAGTAGTTTATAACGAAAAAGAAGCCGAAATTATACTAAAAAAAGAAGCATTAAACCTAAAAGGTAATAAAAAAGTAAGTAAAGATTTTTCAGGAAATAAAAATATTAATGGACCTCATTATTCTTTTGAAATAGGAGATGTTAAAATATTTCAAGAGCAACTACAAAAATCACAATCAGATAAAAAAATAAATGCTTATGCTTTTGAAACAAGGAGTAATTTCGGAGATTTGATATCTCTTTTACTACCTACAATAATTTTTATAGCCTTTTGGATATATATGATGCGCAGAATGGGAGGAGGTGCTGGAGGAGGTGTTGGAGGACCAGGTCAAATGTTTAGTATTGGTCGCTCAAAAGCACGATTATTTGACGAAAAAAAAGACACAAAAGTAACCTTTGAAAATGTTGCTGGGCTCGAAGGTGCTAAAGAAGAAATTCAGGAGATTGTTGAATTTTTAAAAAAACCAGAAAAATACACAAGCATAGGCGGTAAAATACCAAGAGGAGCACTTTTAGTTGGACCTCCAGGAACAGGAAAAACATTATTAGCAAAAGCAGTAGCAGGCGAAGCACAAGTTCCGTTCTTCTCTCTTTCAGGGTCAGATTTTATGGAAATGTTTGTGGGAGTAGGAGCAAGCCGAGTTCGAGATTTATTTAGGCAAGCAAAAGAAAAATCACCTTCAATAATTTTTATAGATGAGATAGATGCTGTTGGTCGTTCTCGAAGCCGAAATGCAATGTCTGGGGCAAATGATGAACGGGAAAACACACTTAATCAATTACTTACAGAAATGGATGGTTTTGGTTCAAATACAAGTGTAATTGTATTAGCAGCTACCAATCGTGCCGATATTTTAGATAAAGCACTTTTAAGACCCGGCCGTTTTGACCGTCAAATTTTTGTAGACTTGCCTGATATTAGAGAGCGAAAAGAAATTTTTGAGGTTCATTTAAAACCACTTTCAAAAGGAGATGATTTAGATACGGACTTTTTAGCCAAACAAACACCTGGGTTTTCAGGCGCCGATATTGCAAACGTTTGTAACGAAGCCGCTTTAATTGCCGCTCGTAAAGATAAAAAAATAGTTGAAAAACAAGATTTTTTAGATGCTGTTGATAGAATTATAGGCGGTTTAGAAAAGAAAAATAAAATTGTAACTCCTGCTGAAAAACGAACAATTGCAGTGCACGAAGCGGGGCATGCAACCGTTAGTTGGTTATTAGAACATGCTGCTCCACTGATAAAGGTTACCATTGTCCCCCGAGGACAAAGCCTTGGAGCCGCTTGGTATTTACCAGAAGAACGACTTATTGTAAGACCCGAACAAATGCTAGACGAAATGTGTGCAACAATGGGAGGAAGAGCAGCTGAAAAAGTTATGTTCAATAAAATTTCTACAGGTGCTTTGAGCGATTTAGAAAAAGTAACCAAACAAGCACGTGCAATGGTTACCATTTATGGACTAAATGAAAAACTTGGAAACATAACGTATTACGACTCGTCTGGGCAAAGCGAATATAACTTTTCAAAACCATACTCCGAAGTAACGGCTAAGTTGATAGATGACGAAATATCAAAAATGATTGAAGAACAATATCAAAGAGCTATTAATATTTTAGAAGAAAATAAAAATAAATTAGACCAATTAGCCAATTTGCTAATCGAAAAAGAAGTTATTTTTAAAGATAATTTAGAAGAAATATTTGGCAAAAGACCTTACGAAAACGAACATCATGTAGCATTAGAATAAAACCAAAATTTTAATCAATAAATTTTTACATAAACAAAAAATGAGTTTTTTTAAAAAATTTTTCGGAAATGAAACAACAGATATTTCTCCTGAGGTAGAAAAAAATCCATACGCTCCAAAAGAACCAAAAGCCCCAATTGATGAGATGTTTGTTAAGAAATTTTGTGAAAACGGAGGCAAATTTATATATTGTGAAAGCTTAAAAGAAGTGCACGATAATTTCTTAAATATTTTAGAAGAAAATGACTGGTCTGAAACCACCGCTATTTGTTTTAACGAAAAATTACATGTTTTTTTAAGCGATAATAATATCAAATTTCAAAACCCTATTAATCCTACATTCTTCTTTTCATCGTGCGAAGGATTAGTTGCAGATGAAGGCTCAATAATGTTTTCATCAAAACAATTAAAACACTATAAACCTGCTGATTTGCCAAAGAATATGATAGTTTTTGCTACAACTTCGCAAATTTGTAGTAATAAAAGTGGTTGTATGCAAAGCATCAAAAAGCGATACAACACACAATTTCCGAGTAATATAACAACCATAAGCCAGTTTACACCTAAAATAGATGACACAATTTTAAATTTTGGTTCCGCCGTAGATAATCTATATTTGATATTGGCAGAAGATTAAAAAAACATGAAAAATGAAACTCAAATACGAGCATTATCTGGGATAATTTATATACTTGTTTTAATTTTTGTAACTATTTATTCTTATAAAAGCTTTGTAATTTTGTTCGGAATGTTTTTATTTATTTCGGTTTATGAATTCGCTAAACTTATAGAAATAAATAAATTTTCAGCATTAGGATTTGCAAGTTTATTATTTTTTACTTTTATAAATACAAATTTTATAAATTTGAATATAATTTTAGTATTTACAATTTTAACAAATGTTTGGTTGCTTTTCGAATTGTTTTATCCGTATGAAATTTCTCAAAATAATAACATAAAAAAAAATATATTTCTAATTGGATATACTATTTTTCCGTTTTTGATAATTTTAAAAACACCATTTATAAATCAAAATTTTACACCACAAATTATTATTGGTATTTTTATTTTAATCTGGACAAATGATACTTTTGCCTATTTAGTAGGAAAAACATTTGGCAAGCATAAACTTTTTGAACGAATTTCTCCAAAAAAAACTATCGAAGGCTATGTAGGAGGTTTTTTATTTACACTTTTAGCAAGTTATTTTATTCAACAATATTTTTCTTTTTTTGGACTATTTCAATGGGTTAAAATTGCTGTAATTATTAATTTTTTTGGAACCTTAGGAGATTTAGTTGAATCTAGATTTAAAAGAATAGCAGGAGTAAAAGATAGCGGAAAAATTATGCCTGGACATGGGGGTATTTTAGATAGATTAGACAGTATTATATTTGCAATACCATATATTTTTTTAACTATAAATTATTAAGGAGGACCCCCTAAAAGAGTAAGAGAGCAAAAGAGCAAGAAAGAGAGAAAGTAATACTTATTTACAATTAATCATTAATCATTATAAAAATGTTTCATAAAGAAGGCTCAAAAATTATTTTAATTTCATTAACAATTGCTGTTGCAATTATTTTTTTAACAGACGAGTTAGTTTCAATAATATGGTTGCAAAAAACCATACAAATAGGAGCAATTATTTTTTTACTACTTATTTTACAATTTTTTAGAAATCCGAAACGAAATATTATCAATAGCGATAAACATATTTTAGCACCCGTAGACGGCAAAGTGGTGGTTATTGAAGAAGTTTATGAGCCTGAGTATTTTAAAGATAAACGCTTAATGGTCTCTATTTTTATGTCCCCGATAAATGTGCATGTAACTCGGTATGCCTTAAACGGAATTGTAAAATATAGCCAATATCACCCAGGTAAATATTTAGTTGCATGGCATCCAAAAGCCAGCACCGACAACGAACGAACAACTGTGGTAATAGAAAACAAAGTTTTTGGAGAAGTGCTTTACAGACAAATTGCAGGAGCCTTAGCTAAAAGAATTATAAACTATGCAAAAGTGGGTCATCGAGCAATACAAGGGCAAGATGCAGGCTTTATTAAATTTGGTTCTCGAGTAGATATTTATTTACCATTAGGAACTCCTGTAAAAGTGCAACTTGGACAAAAAGCTATTGGAGGCATCACAAAAATTGCAGAAGTTTAACCCCCCCCTTTTTTTTAAACGCCCGTACTTCCAAAACCTCCAGCTCCTCGTTGTGTTTTCGAAAGTTGGGTAACTACTTTCCAAGAGGCTTTTTCGTGTTTAGCAATCACCATTTGTGCAATCCGTTCACCATGCTCAAGAGAAACATTTTCATTAGATAGATTTACCACAATAATTTTTAGTTCTCCTCTATAATCGGCATCAATAGTGCCTGGTGTGTTTAAAAGTGTGATGCCTTTTTTAATGGCTAAACCACTTCGAGGACGCATTTGAGCTTCATAACCCACCGGAAGCTCAATAAAAAGCCCCGTTGGTATTAGTGCTCTTTCTAAAGGTTTTAAAATAATGGGGGTTGCTAAAACCGCTCGAATATCCATGCCTGCCGAAGCAACGGTTTCATAAGCAGGTAAATCAAATCCTGAATTGTTGATAATTTTTAAAGTCATTATAGAACGTTATAAGGGTTGTTTTTTAAAATGTTTTGTGTGTCAAAAATAGTATTTTAATTTAGAAATAAATCACCAAAGCAATTATATTTTTATAAGCTATTGATAAGCTATTGTTTACACTTTGTAAACTTTAAATCCTGTCCGTCAATTGCTTTGAAAAAACGAAAAAAGTAGTATTTTTACAGCCTATTATATCCAAAAAGAAGTTTTATAATGACAAAAATATACCATCTAAAAACCTGTGGAACGTGTCAAAAAATTTTAAAAGCACTACCCAAAAACGCTACATTTGAACTCCAAGAAATTAAAGCTAATCCAATAAAAACCAACGAATTAGATGCTTTAGCAAAACGAATAGGTAGCTACGAATCGTTGTTTAACAAGCGTTCTAAACTTTATAAAGAAATGGGGCTAAAAGATGCAAACCTAACCGAAAAAGACTATCGGCACTATATTTTAGAAAATTATACGATGCTTAACCGCCCCGTTATTGTTACCAAAACCGAAGTTTTTGCAGGAAATAGACCTAAAACCATTCAAAAAGCCTTAGAACATTTGCAGCATGAGTCATAAAACAGCATTGTTTTTTACCACATTGGCATCGCTGATTTATGGACTTATGTTTTTTAAACTTTTTGTAATATAAATGGGTGTTTGTTCTGTTAATTTTATTATTTTTGGGCATTAGAACCTATCGAAAAAAAACAAACAAAGTAAATAGTTGTCTAATAAAAAAAATATTGATTGTTTATGTTTTTTAAATTAAGCTTACACATTAGATTTTGTTATGAAAACTAAAAACACAATAAAATTAAAGACTTACGGACTATTTTTTGATGAGCAATACTTTTGTATTTTGAATTTAAAATAGGATAAGCACTTAATTTTGAAGTAGATTTAGCTTGTTATAGAACTCTAATGCGTAAGCTGGGTTAAATTTAAATTTACACGTTCAAATTAGCCCCGTATGAGTTGCCTGTTTGTAGAAAAAGAACAAATTAACCATCTAAAAATACACCCACAATAAACAATACAGAACCATAAAAAGAATACAAATAGCCTTGAGCACCTCCCAAAAACTTATCAAACAAACAGCTATTTATGGCTTAGCAACGGTTTTTCCTCGTATGTTAAGTTTTTTATTGGTTGTTTTATATACCGGAACCCTCCCAAAAACCAACGATTATGGTAGTTTAACCATTATTATGAGCTATATGGTTTTCTTGAATGTGCTTTTATCATACGGAATGGAAACCGCCTTTTTTCGGTTTTATAACCTCGAAAACGATAAAGAAAAAGTGCTTTCGAGCAGTACCGTTTCTGTTTTTTGGTCATCTATTATTTTTTTGTTTTTTAGTTTAATTTTTAGAAGGATTATTGCCCATAGTTTAGGCATCGAAACCGAATTTGTAACCTATGCAATTTGGATTTTAGTGTTAGACGCCTTAGTAATCATCCCTTTTTCAAAACTACGAGTGCTACAAAAATCGATGATTTATGCCTTGGTTAAAATGGGCAACGTTAGTATAAATTTAGGTTTTAATTTGTTTTTTTTGTTGATTTTACCTGCTCTTGCACAACAAAATTATCCATTTTGGAAAAGCATTTACCTCGAAAATTTTCAAGTAGGCTATATTTTGATAGCAAATATTTTAGCAAGTTTATTTACTTTTTTGTTTTTTATAAAAGAATATGCAACCCTCAATTGGCAACTTGATTATAACCTTTGGAAAAAAATGATGCATTATGGCTTGCCTATCCTCATTGCTGGAATTGCCTTTGCTGTAAACGAACATTTTGATAAAATTATTTTAGGAAAACTACTGCCCGAAAACATTGCTGAAGCCGAAGTGGGGGTGTACTCCGCCTGTTATAAATTAGCTTTGTTTATGACACTTTATGCTACCGCTTTTAAAATGGGTATAGAACCCTTCTTTTTTAGTTATGCCCAGCAAAAAAACGCCTCTGCAACTTATGCACAAATAACAAAATATTTTATTGTTTTTGGTGCTATCATATTAGTAGGAGTACTTGTTTTTATTGATGTTTTAAAAATTTTTTTATTACAAAACAAAGCCTATTGGGAAGCCATCGGAGTAGTTCCGCTTATTTTAGTAGCTAATTTATTCTTAGGTATTTATACCAATTTATCGGTTTGGTATAAACTGAATAACAAAACTCACATTGGGGCTTATATTTCCATTGTGGGGGCTTTGATAACCTTAGCTTTAAATTTTTGGTTAATACCTTTGTATAGCTATTATGGTTCGGCAGTTGCCACTATTTTTGCGTATGGTTCTATGATGTTTTTGTCATATTATATAGGGCAAAAGCAACACCCTATTCCTTACCCTATCAAAGAAATCTCAATCTATTTGGGAAGCTCCATAACCCTTAGTTTTGTTGTTTTTTATTTTTTAAGAGCCCAATATTGGATAACTATTCCTGTTTTAGCCCTTTATTTAGGTTGGATTTATAAAAAAGAAAAAATATTTTTTCAAAAATTAATACGTACTAAGCATACCAAAGGCTAAAAATTTAATTTTATGAAACAAATCAAACTTATTTGGGATTTTCGAGGGGAAACAGCTGCAGAAATTGCAAAACACCATGCCCTACATTTGCAAGAATTTTTAGATGCCAGAAACCATACAACTTATAAAGCTGAATTTGAACTTATTGCTGAATTTATTGCAATAGCTTATATTATTGTTCCAAAAGCAGAAATGCTTTTTTTTCGAGATGCTCTAAAGCCCCATCGAGGAGAAGAAGTATAAGAAAAAATACAGTTTACGGTATTGTATAAAGCATTTTTTAAGAAAACATATCTTTTACTTTTTCAAAAAATGATTTGTCTGATTTTTCAGGATTGGGTTTAAAGTTCTCTTCGGCAAGCATTTTCTCAAAAAATTGACGTTGCTCTCGGTTGAGGGTTTTGGGTGTCCACACATTAATATGGATAAGCAAATCGCCTGTTCCGTAGCTATTGATGCTTGGTAAACCTTTACCTTTTAACCGTAAAATTTTGCCCGATTGGATCCCTTCTTCCAATTTAATACGAACTTTACCAGTAACCGTATCAATTTCTTTTGAAGTTCCTAAACTTGCTTCGGCTATGCTGATGTATAAATCTAAATGTAAGTTTTCTCCTTCACGTTTAAGCGTTTCGTGCTCTACTTCTTCTATCGCAACAATCAAATCACCAGGAATACTATTTTTACCAGGAGCATCATTTCCTTTGTTTGAAACCTTTATTTGCATACCATCTTGCACACCAGCTGGTATTTTAATAGATACAGTTTCCTCTTCAATTACCAATCCTTGTGCATCAGCATTTGATGGTTTTTGGTCTAAAATTTGTCCTGCACCTCCACAAGTGTGGCAAGTGGTAGCGGTTTGCATCCTGCCCAAAATAGTATTGGTAATTTTTAAAATTTGTCCGCTACCATTACACGTAGAGCAGGTTTTGTAGGTAACACCTTTGGCTTGAATTTTTCGTTTTACTTTTACTTTTTTCTCTACACCATTGGCTATTTCTTCAAGGGTAAGTTTCACACGTATTCGCAAATTACTTCCTTTTACTCGGGCTTCTCTGCCTCCACCTCCAAAACCAGAGAAACCACCTCCACCAAAGGCACTTCCAAACACATCACCAAACTGGCTAAAAATATCATCCATATTCATACCCCCTCCACCAAAACCACCTCCTTGGAAGGCTTGATGCCCAAATTGGTCGTATTGAGCACGTTTTTTTGAGTCGCTCAGCACTTCATATGCTTCGGCAGCTGCCTTAAAATTTTCTTCTGCTTCTTTATTTCCAGGGTTTTTATCTGGGTGAAATTCTATCGCTTTTTTACGATAAGCCTTTTTAATTTCATCGGTAGTAGCACTTTTTGAAACACCTAATATTTCGTAGAAATCTTTTTTCATACTATCTTCACACCCACCCTCTCTCCTGTTAAGAGAAATGTTTTTGGGCTAATTTAAAATTTATAACTTTTTTATACTATGCCCCGATAACAACTTTCGGAAAACGAATAATTTTATCGCCTAATTTATACCCTTTTTCTATCACATCCACAATTTTACCTTTTAATTCTTCCGATGGAGTTGATATTTGAGTAATAGCTTCGGCAAAATCAGCATCAAAATTATCACCAACATTCAGTTCTACACAACTTAAACCCTTGTTACTTAATGTGTTTTTAAGTTTTTCATGAATAAGCTCCACTCCTTTTATTAAATTTTCATCGTTAGATTTATTAATTTCAACCATGGCACGGTCAAAATCATCTAAAATGGGCAACATGGCCTGTAAAACCTCTTGATTAGCGGTTTTAAACAAATCAATACGCTCTTTAGTGGTTCTTTTTTTATAGTTTTCAAACTCAGCAAACAAGCGTAAAAATTTATCTTTTTCTTTGGCTAATTCTTCTTCAAGTTTAGCCTCGACTGATAATTCTTCGGCTGGTTCAAGGGTTTGTTCTCGAGTTTCATCGGACAAATTTTCAGTTGGGCTTACGTTTTCGTTTTCTATTTTGTTGATTTCCGATTCATTTTCATTCATAACAATACAATTTTAAATATTTAATAATTGATTGCAAAGGTATTGCCAAAAACAATAAAATGCCAAATTGTCAGCCATAAAAATGAGTTGAATTTCAATTTAAGTATAATTTTTATTCTCTAAATATCATAAAGTATAACAGAACCAACAAAAATATAAATCTCCTTTTTTTGAATAATTATAGGTAATTAAGTGCTTTTGGAGGTCGTTGGGCATCATTATTATAATAATTTTTACGAATGGTATAAAAAAACAGAACAAACACTTGTTTTATTCTTAACATTTTCTTAACATTGCAGTGTAATTTTAACAAGATATTTGCAAAAATTTTTAAACACAAACTTTTTAAACATGAAAAATTTTACAAAAAAATTTATTTTAGGGCTGTTTTTAGTAACAGCATCATTTGGTTTTTCGCAAACGAAGATTACAGGAACTGTAATTGACAGTGAGACCAATGCACCACTACCAGGGGCAAACGTATCGGTAAAAGGAAGTTCCGGAGGAACAGTTACTGATTTTGACGGTAAATTTTCACTTGAAGCAAAAACTTCAAAAGGAGAATTAGTAATTTCTTATGTAGGTTTTATAACCAAAATCGCACCATTTTCTGGAGCAGGGAATGTTGGTAATATTTCTTTAACACCCGATGCAAGCCAATTAGACGAAGTTGTTGTTGTGGGTAGTGGAATTATCGATTTAGCTAAAGACAGAAAAACGCCTATTGCAGTTTCTACCATCAAAGCGGTAGATATACAAGCAAAAATTGGTTCTGCTGATATTACACAAACATTGGTAAATACCCCTTCGGTTTATGTAGCAGGTGCAGCAGGAGGTTTTGGAGACTCTCGTATTACGGTACGTGGTTTTCAACAAGACAATACTGCTTTCTTATTAAACGGGCAACCAATAAATGGTATGGAAGATGGAAAAATGTATTGGAGTAACTGGTCTGGTATGTCAGATGTTGCTAATGCTGTTCAAATTCAAAGAGGTTTAGGTTCATCAAAATTAGCTATTTCTTCTGTTGGAGGAACTGTAAATTTTGTTACTAAAACTACTGATTTAAAAGAAGGTGGTTTTGTTTCAACAGGTATTGCTAATGATGATTATGTAAAATCTACGGTTGCTTATAACACTGGTAAAATGAAAAATGGTTTAGGAGTAAGCGTTATGTTATCACATTGGCAAGGTGATGGTTATAATGATGGAACAAAAGGACAAGGTCAAAACTATTTTATATCTTTTGGATATCAACCAAACGAAAACCATAAATTCAACTTTTTGGTTACAGGTGCACCACAATGGCACGACCAAAATTTTACTAAAGCTATTTCGTCATATTTAAAATATGGTAGAAAATATAATAACAACTGGGGAACATTAGCAGGGAAATACATGTCTGAAAGAACTAATTTTTACCATAAACCCGTTGCAAACCTCAACTGGGATTACAAAATAAATGATAATATAGACTTATCAACAGTATTATACGCATCTTGGGGACGAGGTGGAGGAACTGGTAACTATGGTAGTGGTAAAAAAACAACAGCTACTGGAAATCCAAATTTTGATTTAATGTATGCAAATAACATGGCTGATGTAGACGGAATTGGTGCAGGAGGAGTTAGTACTAATTATCTAATTAGAGCCTCTATGAACAACCATGCATGGTATGGTATCGTTTCTAATTTAGGAATAAAATTAAATGAAAATATTTCTTTAAATGCAGGTTTAGATTTAAGAACGTATAACGGAGATCATTACAGACAGGTTTCTAATTTCTTAGGGTTAAAAGGTTGGTATGAAACTCGTAAATTATTTAATCAAAATCACGTAAATAACTTACCCTCTACAATAACAGCTGTTAATACAGTAAACGAATCATTAGCTGCAAATCCATGGACCGCTTTCTTTAATACGCTTGATGATAATCAAAAAATTGATTACGATTATAGCGAAACCATTTCTTATGGAGGTTTATTTGCACAAATAGAATATTCTAAAGATAATTTATCTGCATTTTTACAAGGAGCTTTTTCATCTCAATCTCACCAACGATTTGATTATTATGATTATATGCCAGCATATACAGACTCAGAAAAAGTTAATAATACTGGATATAACGTTAAAGCTGGGGCAAGTTATGCTATAGAAAATCATAAAGTTTATGCGAATGCTGGTTTATATTCTCGTCAACCATATCACGACAATATTTATTTAAACTTTACAAATAGGTTAAACCCATTAACAAAAAATGAGGATATTGTTGGTTTAGAATTAGGATATTCATTTAGTTCTAAAATACTTAATGCAAATTTAAATGCTTATAAAACTACATGGGAAAATAGAGTTACAACAACCTCAAATATTGTAGGCGGATTATTAGAATTTTACACAAACCAAATTGCAAAACAAGAACACATGGGTGTAGAATTAGATGTTAATGTTAAGCCTTTTAATGGTTTAGATATTAACGGATTTGCATCTGTGGGAGACTGGCAATACAAAGGGAATATATACAAAACAACACGTGGAGAAGACTTGAACACAAAAAGCGAAACATTAGTAGATGTTGATGGTGGTAAAGTTGGTGATGCGGCTCAAACTACCTGGGGCTTAGGTGCTAAATACAAAATTTTTGAAGGATTATCAATTGATGCTGATTGGAGAACTTATGATAAATTATATTCAAATGTGATAGTAAAAGAAAACTTATTACTTCCTGAATACGATTTAGTAGATGCTGGAGTATCTTACAAATGGACCTTAGGAAAAGAGAAAAAGAATTCTTTAAACTTCCGTTTTAATGTAAACAACGTGTTTAATGAAGTTTATCTTTCTGAATTAACAACGGCAAACAAATTAACTGTTTCAACAGATGAAAATTTCAAAGGAATTAAATCTAATAATAATGGTTTCTTTGGTTTTGGCAGAACTTGGAATTTCTCAATGCGTTTCAATTTCTAAATACAACCCAAAATAATATAATAAAAAATCCCTCCTAATTTTAGGAAGGATTTTTTTTATGGTTAATCTTATAAAGTATTGCTAAAAAGCATATATTTGTTTTTAGAAGTCCCCTAAAATTATAAAGCAGATGAAAACGTTTGTTATCGGAGATATTCATGGAGGTTTAAAAGCCATTCAGCAGGTGCTTTTTCTTGCTAATGTCCAACCTAATGATTTACTTATCTTTCTAGGTGATTATGTAGATGGTTGGAGCGATTCGGCAAATGTGTTGGATTTTATGATAGATATAAGCCAAAAACAAAACTGTATTTTTATCAAAGGTAACCACGATGATTTGTTGCTTAACTATCTTAAAAACAACGAAGCCCATAGCGAATGGCTGGTGCATGGAGGGCAACTAACCGTTGATATTTACAAAAACATAGCCACCAAAACCAAAGAAAAACATATTGCATTTTTAGAAAATCTACAAAATTATTACCTCGATTCGCACAATCGGCTGTTTATACATGCAGGATTTACCAGCCTAAAAGGCGTGGCTTTTGAGTATTTTAAACCTATGTTTTACTGGGACAGAACCCTCTGGGAATTAGCCGTATCCACAGATAAAAACATTTTAAAAACAGCCCCAAACTATCCCAATCGGTTAAAAATTTATCACGAAATTTATATTGGACACACACCCGTAACCCGAATAGGGGAAAGCATTCCCGTGCATAAAAATACTGTTTGGAATATGGATACAGGAGCCGGTTTTTCAGGCAAATTATCAATGGTAAACGTAGATACAAAAGCCTATATTCAAAGTGATGAATTACCAAAATTATACCCCAACGAAACGGGTAGAAATAAAACTACGTTTTAAACAGGTATTTTTTTTAACAGATATAATACAATCAACAATTTTAAAAAGCCAACTTGTTACTGCCTAAGTATAAAAATGTATCTTTGTAAAAAATAATTTTTGATATGAATGTAGGAATTGATGCTTTTAGTTTTGATTTACCCAAAATCTATCTTCCCATCCCTGTTTTAGCCAATCATCGGAACATTGAACCTGAAAAACTGACCAAAGGTTTGGGCTTACAACGAATGAGTTTTCCGGATGTCCACCAAGATGCAGTTACATTTGCAGCCAATGCCGTGCTAAGACTTATCAACCAAAACCAACTGAATCCTAAAGAAATTTCACGAATTTATGTAGGAACAGAAAGTGCTGTAGACGCTTCAAAACCCATTGGTTCCTATATAATCCAACTGTTGGAACAAGTTTTAGGTACACAAAATTTTAACCATTGTGATGTGGTGGATATGACTTTTGCTTGTATTGGAGCCGTAGATGCCCTGCATACCTGCTTAGATTTTATAAGACTAAATCCCACAAAAAAAGCAATAGTTGTGGCAACCGATACGGCAAAATACGACCTAAATTCTACAGGGGAATATACCCAAGGGGCAGGTGCAATTGCCATGCTTTTAACAGCCAATCCTCGGATAGCCAATGTATCGCAAACTGTTGGCATTTCTACCGAAGGTGTTTTTGATTTTTTTAAACCCAGACGCTATATAAAAAAAGAAACTATTACGCAAAACCCTCAAAACAGTGATTGGAACGGTGTTTTGGAAACCGAAATTGCTATTTACAAAGATCAACCTATTTTTGATGGGCAATACTCGAACACTTGTTATGTAAACCGAGTAAAAGAAGCCTATCAGCACTTTAAAAACGAACAAAATATTTCTAATGAAAACATAAGCAAAAATTGGCAAAATGTATTAATGCACTTACCCTATTGCTACCAAGGCAGACGAATGTTTGTAGAACTTTTTGCCCTCGAAAACCCTGAAATTTTAGTTCAACAAGAAGGCGAAACTACGGTCGAAAAAATTAAAAAATTAGCCAAAAGCCCTGAATACACAGCCTTTGTCAATCAGAAAATATATCCTTCAGAAATTGCTTCAGGTGCAGTGGGTAATATTTATACAGGTTCGTTGTTTTTAGGGCTATTGTCCACATTGTGCTATCATTATAAAGAAAATAACAACCTTACAAATCTAAAAATGGGATGTATTGCTTACGGAAGTGGTTCAAAATCAAAAGTTTTTGAATTAGAAATAAATCAAAATTGGCAAACGGCTATTGCTCCTATCGAGCTATTTAAAACCCTTGAAGAAGCAACCGAAATTTCGTTTGAAACCTATGAAAAATTGCATAAAAAAGAACAAAAAACATCGGTTATAGCACCTATAAACGAATTTTATTTATCAAAAATAGAAACCAAAAACCCTGCTTTAGTAGGGGCACGCTATTACGAATTTAAAAATTAAAAAAAATGAACCCCGAACCTACGGTTATTTTAGACGGAATTGATAAAGAAATTATCCGAAATTTATGTGCCGATGCTCGAAAACCAATATTGCAAATTGCTCATCAAGTAGGTATTTCGGGCCCTGCCATTCATCAGCGGTTAAAAAAGCTGGAACAAGCCCATGTTTTTTCGGGTTCGCATTTTGAAATCAACACCAAAACATTAGGTTATAGCACCTTAGCATTTGTAGGTATTTTTTTAGACAAAGCCTCTAACAACGCATCGACTATCAAAGAACTAAAAAAAATTTCGGAAGTATTAGAATGCCATTATACTACAGGAAATTGGTCTATTTTAATAAAAGTTATTTGCAAAGACAACGAACACTTAATGCAACTCTTGAGCCACAAAATTCAAAAAATTGAAGGCGTATCTCGAACCGAAACTTTTATATCGTTAGAACAACAAATAGACCGACAACCGATGGTTTAGTTATGTTTTTTTTTATTATTTCCAACGATAACGTCCGTTGAGGCTTCTGAAAAAGATATACAATGTAAAGAAAGGGTACAAAATAGCACTACTAAAAAAATAGTTAATTTTTGATTGAAAAAAAGCGTTGCTCTGGCTTAGTAATAAAATGTCTATCAATATTTTTATAAAAACAAGCCCTAAAAAAACCGTATTTTTTGTGAAAAAATAAGCAAAAAAGCAAGCCAAAATTGCCAAATTTGCCAAGACAACTAAAACTGCCAATAGCTTAGCAAAAACAACCGAATAGGCTTTGGTTTTAGATGCCCAACGCACTTTTTGATGCACCAATTCATTCCATTTTTGAGTTGCTTGGGTGGTTACAACCCCATCATTAGAAGATATGTAATGAATTGATTGTGAATGGTTTATAAGAGCTTTTTGCAATAAAAAAACATCGTCCCCGCTGGCAATGTGTACATTATTTTCAAAACCATTTAGCTGGTTAAAAAAATCCTTTTGATAAGCAAAATTTGCCCCATTACACATAAATGGTTGTTTTATCCCGAAAGTTCCTTTGGTAACACCCTGTAAACTAAGCATTTCGATGTTTTGAAAATGATATAAAAACGTATTTTCTGGCTGATATTTTACAGGCATAACCACCATTTTGGGTTGGTGCTCTTGAATATAAGCATCTAATATTTGCAGCCACTGTTCGGGCACTTGACAATCGGCATCGGTGGTAACAATCCATTGGTTTTTTGCTTGTCGAATGCCTTGTGTTAAAGCTTCTTTTTTGCCCGTTTTTGTGTGTAATTTGTTTTTTAAAAGTTGGATAGTAAAACCAATATTTGACGGCAAAACATAACCATCGGTAGAGGCATCGTCCACTAAAATAACTTCAAACAAAGTTGTGGGATAGTTTAGTTTTTTGATAGATTCTACTAAAATTGGGAGGTTGTTTTTTTCGTTTCTAAAAGGTATAATTATTGAAAAAGTAGTGGATTTTTGTGTGGTTTTGGGTTCAAAATTTTTAACCATAGCTATACCTGTCATTATATAAATAAGTATAAAAACATAGCAAAAAACAAGTATAAAAAGGAATAAAAACATCTTTTTTAGTTTATCTTTTTTACAATGGGTATCTGTATGTTTAGCACAAAAAAACTACCTAAAACCACAGGAATAACCACATTTAAAAGCCACATAACACCCGTAACGGTAATCACCAACCATTCATCTATTCCTATTTTTTGAAATAAAAATACACTCAAACCTCCTCTTACCACCACATCGGCAATTTGTAAACTCGGAATGATGGAAACCAAGGCATACATGATAAAAATAACTGTCATACACAAAAAATAATCAGCCGGAATACCCGAAATATATATTAATAAAAAATATTGATGCGAAAAAATAAGGTAGCGAACCACCGAAAATAAAAACACTTTTTGAAGGTTGTTTTTAGGGAGTTCGTTTGTTTTTAAAATTCCTTTTTGAATAGAAATTCCTTTAAATGAAATTTTTTTAAGACTAAAAACCGCTAAAAAACCTACCAAAACAATTCCTAAAACCAAAAATGCCCAGCCAAAATACCCTGCTAAAAACAAACCTAAGACTCCGAAAAGACAGGTAACAAACATTTGAAAACCATTACCCAAAAATGTAAGCAAAACAATTTGTTTGATTTTTTTTTTAGGATAATACAAGACTTTTGCCCCATATTCTCCCACTCGAGCAGGAGTAAAAACCGAAGTTGTATAAGCCGCAAACGTTTGTTTAAAGGCATTTTTAAACGAAATGTTTGTAAAACAAGATACTAAATATTGCCATTTTAGAACCTCAAAAAACCAATTAAAAACAGTAAAAAGAAGCACCAAAAACCCAGAAACAAGCGTAAGTTTATCAAACAAAACGTGCCAATTTTCGGTGTTTTTGGTTTTTAATTGATGGTAGATAAAATAGAACGCCCCAACCACAATGAGCCATTTACCAAGGATAATTAGATTTTTTTTCAAGATAATATTTTTTCAAAAGTGCATAAAAATAAGCATCTTTGCAAATAAAATTTAAAATTTTGACAAAAGAACGCATCATCTTAGGGATTGACCCTGGAACCACCATCATGGGTTTTGGGCTTATAAAAGTGGTGGGTAAAACCATGTCTTTTTTGCAACTTAATGAATTGCAACTTTCTAAATATGATGATCATTATCTAAAACTAAAAATAATTTTTGAACGCACCATTGAACTTATCGAAAATTATCATCCAGACGAAATTGCGATTGAAGCTCCTTTTTTTGGTAAAAATGTGCAATCGATGTTAAAATTAGGCAGGGCACAAGGTGTGGCAATGGCAGCAGGGCTTTCTCGTCAAATTCCGATAACAGAATATGAACCAAAAAAGATAAAAATGGCAATAACAGGCAACGGGAATGCCAGTAAAGAGCAGGTAGCCAAGATGTTACAACAGCTTTTGAACTTAAAAGAATTGCCTAAAAACCTAGACTCAACCGATGGATTGGCAGTCGCTGTTTGTCATTTTTTTAACTCCAACCGAGCCGAAATAGGAAAATCGTACACGGGTTGGGATGCTTTTGTAAAACAAAACGTAAAGAGGGTGATAAAATACTAATGGGGATGTATAAAAATTACAAATTTTCATTAGAAAACCAATTTTTAGAAATCCCCGATAAAAAAACACCCACTATCAAACAATATCGAACCAAATAATTCAATAGCACCTCAAAAAAAGAATTAACCGTAAAATTGTATCTTTGCCTTTTAAATTTTAAATTTTTTTTACTTTTATTTTTATGCAAAAAATTATTTACATCGTTGTTTTATTTATTTCTTTTCAATTAGCTGCTCAAACCGATAAACAAAAAGAATTGGAAGAAAAAAAAGCTAAAATTTATGAAGAAATTGAAACCTATCAAAAATTATTGCAAAAAGAAAAGCAAAAAGAAAAATCGGTTTTAAATGATATAAAAAATAAAGATGCACGCATAAACATGACCGAAAAATTAATTAGAACAACCGAAAAACAAACAGCGGTTTTAAACAATGATATTTATATCAATCAATTAGAAATCAATAAATTAGAACGAGAATTAAATTTGCTGAAAGGTGATTATGCCAAGATGCTACAAAAGGCATATAAAAGCCGCTCCGAACACAGCCGAATTATGTTTGTCCTATCGTCCGAAAATTTTTTACAAGCCTATAAACGAACACAGTATATGAAACAATATGCTACGTTTCGGAAAATGCAAGGAGACGAAATTAAGCGTAAACAAACTGAAATAAAAGAAGCAATTAGCAAACTACAGCATAAAAAACAAGCAAAAGAAAAAGTAGTTGTTCAAACCGAACAAGAAAAAAAAGAACTTGAAAAGCAAAAACAAGAGCAACAAAAATTAGTAAAAATTATACAAAAAGATAAAAAAAAATTACTATCAGATATTCAAAAAAAGCAAAAAGAAACCAAAGAAATTGACCAACAAATAAATAAAATAATAAAAGAAGCCATTGCCGAAGCCAATCGTAAAAAAGCAACTGAAACAGCAAAAAACAACACTAAAAACCCTTCAAAACCAGAACCAAACAGTAATGAAAATGTGTTTGTATTGACCCCCGAAGATCGTTTAATTGCAGATAATTTCAAAGCAAACAAAGGTCGCTTACCTTGGCCTACCGAAAAAGGCTATGTTTCGCAAAAACACGGAGATAGAGCCCATGCTGTGCATAAAAATATTATTATTCATAACAGCGGAGTAGAAATAACCACCGAACCAGGCAGTAACGCACGAGCGGTTTTTGGAGGCGAAGTAATTCAAATTCAGGTAATTGCAGCCAACAACAAAGCCGTTTATGTTCAGCATGGTAACTACGTTACGGTTTATTTGAATTTAAGTTCGGTTTCGGTTTCTATTGGGGCAAAAGTGGAAGCAAAACAAAGTATTGGACGAATTTTTGTAAACAATACAGGAAAAGCAGTTATGAAATTTATGATTTATCAAAATACGAACATCTTAAACCCAGAAACATGGTTGTATAATATGTAAAGTTTCGTTGAGATGTGATAATTCTGCCTTTATAAAAAATTTTTTATTTCAAAAAAAAACTACTTTTGTTGCCGAAACAAAATTAATCAACTCAAAAAATTAAAAAAAATGATTTTTTGGGGTGTATTTTCGTATAAATACCTTAAAAAGGCGTCTAAAAATTCATTTTATTACAAAACGTTATTTTTAAATTTACCCTTAAAATATGAATAATAATTTTGTTCGTCCTGTTGTTATTGATGAGCCTCTGGCTTGGGATAAAAGCACCACCATAACCAGCAAAACCGATGCTTTTGGCACCATTGATTATGTAAACGAGGGTTTTGTAGAAGTGTCTGGTTATCAGGACAATGAGTTGGTTGGGCAACCTCACAATATTATTCGACATCCTGATATGCCCAAAATAATTTTTAAAATTTTGTGGGATAACCTAAAAAAAGGAACTAATTTTAAGGCAATTGTAAAAAATTTATCAAAATCAGGCAAATATTATTGGGTTTTTGCAACTTTTCGGATAGTTTTAAAAGAAAACGGAACAATTGACTATGTATATTCTACTCGGAAAAGCGTAGATGATTGGATTATAAATACACATATTAGCCCTTTATATGCAGCCATATTGGAGGCAGAAAAAAAGGAAGGTATGGAAGCCTCCGAACAAATTTTAAACAACTTTTTAAACGCTAAAAACCAAACGTATTTAGAATTTATAGAAAATATTTTATCATAAGTTATGTGTCAGATAGTTGACTTTACCGAAGCAAAAGCCAAACATTTAGCTTGGAAACAAACCATTAGAGAATGTTTGGATGGAAAAACACAAATAGATTCCCAAAAAATTGTTTCGCACGAACATTGTGATTTAGGCAAATGGTATTATGCCGAAGGAAAAGATTTATACGGAACCTTACAGCCGATGCATATGTTTGAAATTAAGCATATTAAACTACATAAAATTATAAAAGATGTGTGTATGTTTAAAGATATGGGAGATGAAGAAATGGCAGAAGAGTTATATGAAGATTTGTGTGCCACATCCGAAAAAATTGTACAACTATTAACCCAAGCAGAGCAACTAATTAACAACTAATACAAACAAAATATACTATGGAAGTCATTAAAAATACAAATTTATCAGACCGAGAGGTATCTTGGGGTAAAAACATAACCCTTTTAACCAAAACCGATGTAAAAGGCAATATAGAATACGTAAACGAAAATTTTTTAGATGTTTCGGGTTATGATGATTATGAGCTTATTGGTAAACCACACAGCATTGTTCGGCACCCAGATATGCCAAAAATTATTTTTAAAATGCTTTGGGATAAACTAAAAATGGGCGAAAATCTACACGTAATTGTTAAAAGTTTATCAAAAACAGGCAGATACTATTGGGTGATAACCGATTATAAAACAACTCGAGATTTAAACGGTGAAATTATTGCCTATACCTCTAAACAACAATCCGTTAATGAAGAAATTATTTTAAAATTTATAGAACCCTTGTATAAAAAATTATTGCAAATTGAGCAGTCGGGAGGTATAGAAGCCAGTGAAAAATACTTAATCGGTTTCTTAGAAGAACGTAACAAAACATACGATCAATACATCGAAGATTTAGTTGCCACAGGAAAAGACGAGGTTAAAAAAGAACAAAATGGAGGTTTCTTTAAGTTTTTCTTTAAACGAAAAATTTCGAAAGCAGCTTTTTAATTGTAATAAAAATTTTACTTTTACATCCCAAACTTAATCCGTTTGGGATTTTTAATATTTAGAAGGCCCCGTTAATAACAAAAGTATGCCGTTAAATAAATTAAATGTATTTGTGATAATTGTTACCTATAATGGTGAAAAATATATCAAAAAATGTATTGATAGTCTTTTCAAAGCATCTTTTGTGCCTAATATTATTGTTATTGATAACAAATCAACCGATTCAACCGTTGCACTACTTAAAAAAGAATATACAAAACAAATTGTACATATAAACGAAAAAGAAAATGTAAAACGGTGCAATTCAAGCGAATATTCTTTTTATCTGCTCGAAAATAGTCAAAATGATGGCTTTGGCAAAGCAAACAACATAGGCATCAAATTTGCCCTCAACCAAGAGGCAGATTATGTTTTTCTACTCAACCAAGACACGTGGATATTTTCAAACACGATTGAAAACCTAGTGAAAGATATGGAACAATTTCCTCGTATCGGGATTTTGAGTCCACAACACTATCAAGCAAACGAAACCGATTTAGACCCTAGTTTTAAACGATACAGCCAATACAAAGCAACCCCTTTAAATAAAGATATTACACGTGTTCCTTTTGTAAATGCAGCCGCTTGGATGCTCCGTGCTAAACACATCCGAATTATAGGATATTTTGACGAGGTTTTTAGGCATTATGGAGAAGACCGAAACTATTGCAACCGAATGGATTACAATAAATTTGCCATTGCCATTACCGAAAACGCTAAAATTGTGCACGACCGAGAAGCGGAAACAGGTTTTGTAAAAGACATTAAACAGAGTAAATATTTATTGTTAAACACATTTTTAGATTATAACCTTTCGCCTTTTGATCAAAATTTATTTGCCATGAGGCAAACCGTAGGTTTACCCAAGTATTTTTTAAAAAAACATGGGATTTTAAAATCATTGCAATTATTTTTTATATTGGTTTGGTTCTATTTTATAGATATTTTATACCTAAAAACCCATAAAAAATCATCAGACGAAATCAAGGCACGTGTTGAACAAACCTTTAAACCCAAACAGTTTTTTTTGTTTAGCGGAATCAATTATTTAGGTTTGATCATCAATGTTTTTGCTACTGTTTTTCTTTTTTCGAGTAATTTAGAACTTCTCGGAAAAATTCGGTTTATCGAAACCATCGGGGCACTACTATATCCTTTGTTTTTATTAGGTTCTTCGTACACGCTTATTAATTATTACAGTTTTTTAAAACGAACCAATAGCCTCCAAAAATTTTTAGGCGATGCCATGCTTTTAATTTTTATTACCACAGCTGTTGCCATACTCATTTTGACCCTTGTGATTTATTTTTATGCGTTTGAACATCGGTTTTATGCCTATTTAGGGGTGGTTTTTGCAGGTGTTTTATCGTTTTTTGAGTTGTTTAGAGCAAAAGCTCAAATTATTGGCAAACCGTTGTTTTCACAATTCATCGAAAAAATAGCCCCTCGACTGGTTTTAGCCTCACTTTTTCTGTTACTTTTAAACAATTTTATAATGCCCAACGAACTTTTGGTTGTGTATTTGTGTGTATATGCAATGTTGGTTTTTGCGCTTTATCTCTCCATTTTAAAACATATTAAACCAAAATTTGGATCGGTTAAAGAAGTTCTTAACAAAGTTACCGATTTTAAAAATTCAAAAACCAAATATAGCATAATCATGTTTTTGAGTAGTTTCGGTTTTTTATTAGCCTTTCGGATTGATGGTTTTATGATTCCGTTGTTTTTAGACATGAAACAAAACGGATTGTATAACATCGCTTTGATACTAATTTCGTTTATAACCATACCAGCCACCACACTTTTTGCGATGAGTGGACCTGCTATTTCTGATTTGATTGATAAAAATCAAATTCAAGCCCTGCAACGGAAGTTTAAACAATCGGCAAAAATTTTACTGATGATTGGTGGGATAATAGCCAGCATCTATTTTTTGTTTTTGCCAAAAATTTTTGTCCCTACCAACCCTGTTTTGTTTGAATATAAAAGTATTGTTCCGGTTATTCAAATTCTTATATTTTCGGCACTTATCAATGTGGCTACCAGTTTTAATTCCGAAATAATTATGTATTCTAAATATTATCGGTTTAATTTGTTCTCTATTTTGTTTTTAGCAGTCCTTAGTGTAGTTTCCAATCATTGTTTTTTAAGCTACACTAACTTAGGAATTGTAGGAGTTGCTTATGCTTCGGCTATTTCTTTAACCCTGTTTAATATACTAAAAATTTGGTATATTTATAAAAAATTTAAAATTACTCCGTTTGATAAGCACTTTTTTTATTTAATTATCGTGATGCTTGGGGTTTATTTTGTGGTTGCCAACATCCCAACCGCTACCAATAGTTTTTTAACAGTTGTTTCACGCGTAGGATTGGTATTGGTTTTAAATTTGTCTATCATCTATAAAACAAAATTGGTGTGTGTTTATACTCATTTTGTCCGAAAATATATTTTAAAAAACCTGCCTGAAAACAAAAATTTTAGTATAAATGAATAGTTCTGCCATTCATAAACAAATTTTTTGGTTTAGCCTTATCAATTATGTTGGAGTGGCTATTGGTATGGTTTCTACTTGGTTTATTTACCCCAATAATCTATCATTTTTAGGCGAAATTCGGTTTATAGAAAGTATTGCTCAGTTCTTGTTTCCTTTGTTTTTGTTGGGTTTGCCTAATGCTTTGGTTAATTTTTACCCGCTTTTAAAAACCGATACACAATCACAACTTTTTGGGTATGCCATTACCCGTATTTTATATGTTTTTTTGTTAGTTGGTTTGGTTTTGGGCTTGGTTCATTCGTTTTTTAACATCCCAAAGTTTGAGTATTATATTCCAGCTTATGTTTTAGCCTTTGCTTTAGCCTATATTGAATTGTTTAAAAAGAAAAGTGCCATTATCCAAAAAATAGAAGTACCCACCCTACTCGAAAAAGTGATGCCTAAACTACTCCTGCCTTCGCTTTTTATCTATTTATTTTACACCAATATTTCAACCGAAAAACTTTGGTATCTGTATAGTTTTGTGTTTGTGGGCTTAGCATTTTTTACTTGTTTTTATATTATTAAAACCGTTCAACCTACTTTTAAAAAGAACAATAAAAACGTGTTTAAACATTTTACAAAAGCAGAATTTTATCGATTTAGTTTTTATGCTTTTGCAGGTAGTTTGGGGTCTTTTTTAGCTTTTCGGATAGATAGTTTTATGCTCGGCAACCTTAGTTCGATGGAAGCAGTGGGGTCGTATAATATTGCCGTTTTGCTCACCTCAGTTATTGCCATTCCTGCCACTGGTTTGTTTACAACCCATGCCCCCATTATTTCAGAATTACTAAAAAATAACCAACTCAAAGAACTCGGAACCAAATATACCGAAACGTCAAAATTTTTATTTTTTATTGGATCATTAGCTATGGGTTGCTTAGTGCTGGGCATCACCGATTTGTTTTTGCTTTTGCCCACAGCCAATAAACTTTTACCCATCATTCCTGTTGTTTATTTGCTGGGTTTTAATGTGCTTATAAATATGGCAACAGGTTTTAACTCAGAGATTATAACCTTTTCAAAATATTATCGGTTTAATATTTATACGGTTTATGTTTTGGTAGGTTTAAATATTTTACTTAATTATTATTTTTTAACTCAAACCACCTTAGGGACGGTTGGGGTTGCCATTGCCTCGTTAGTATCGTTGGTTGTTTTTAATGTTTCAAAGTTAGTTTTTATCTATCAAAAATTTAACCTACAACCCTTTGATAAAAGCTATATAAAACTAATTTTTTTAATGGTTTTTTTAATTCTCTTTTTTTATTTGTTACCATCGTTCGAAAATCATTGGATAAATATACTTGTTAAATGTGGGTTGTTTGTGGGTAGTAGTTTGTTTTTGGTTATAAAACTACGATGGATTTATGCCTTGAGGAAGTTTGAAAAATGGTTTAAAACTCAAAAATTATAAATGGCACATTCGGATCGCAAGTGCAATTTGATTTACAAATTACGAATACTGTCTGTTTTTTGCTGTAAAATTTGGGATTAACAACTCATTAACAAATGTTATAAAGTGTTTAACAAGAGAGGTTTATAAACTATTTATATTTGCTGTGTAAAAAAATACTAACTAAATAATTTAACAAAAATGAAAAATTTAAAAACTATTACTCTTTCTGTAGCTGCTTTGGCATTATTTGCTTTTACAACTGCTACAATTTCTTGGAAAAATGATGTGCACGATTTTGGCGACATTAAAAAAGCTAACCCAGTAACTCACGAATTTACTTTTACAAACACTACGGATAAAGTAGTTTTAATAAACAGCGTTCGTCCTTCGTGTGGTTGTACGGTTGCTAATTACACCAAAACCCCGATCAAACCGAACGAAACAGGTATGGTTGATGCAACTTATAATGCAGCTTCGCTAGGAGCTTTTCAAAAAACTATTACCGTTATTACAAGCGATAGTGAAACTCCAAAAGTTTTAACAATCAAAGGTAAAGTTATAGAATAAATAATAGATTTGTAATAAAATCACTTTTTTCATAATTTTAAAAAACCATGCTTACAAAAGTGTGGTTTTTTTGTTTTTACAAGGTTTCTAAATCAAAAAAAAATAAAAAATAGAAATCAAAAATCTTTATTTTTTATAAAAAATTTCTAAATTTGTTACTTTGTTAAAAAAACTAAAAATGAATACAACAATACCAGTGTTTTCTAAAATTGACGAACATAAATTTTTTAGAACGTTAAACAAACGAGTGAACGATTATTTTAAAGAAAACAACATCCAAAAAACAGGCAACTGGAAACTTCATTTTAAAACTATAATGATGTTTGCTTTGTTTTTAACCCCTTATTTTTTAATCTTAACACTTGATATTTCCGCTTGGTGGAAACTATTATTAACCATTGTTATTGGTATAGGCATGGCAGGCGTAGGCATGAATGTAATGCACGATGGCAACCATGGTAGTTATTCTTCTAAAAACTGGGTTAATAAAATTATGGGTAGTTCTATCTATATTTTGGCAGGAAATGTATATAACTGGCAAGTGCAACACAATGTTTTGCATCATACTTATACCAATATTATTGGGCATGACGAAGATTTAGATGCCGGACGTATAATACGTTTTTCAAAACAAGCCAAATGGTATAAATTTCATAAATTTCAGCATTATTATTCTATCTTTTTATATGGTTTATTAACTTTTAATTGGGCGCTTACAACCGATTTTAAACAAATGCGGAGCTATTTAAAAAGAAAACTTTCGTATGGAGAATTTCAAAAACCAGCTAAACAATGGACAATTTTAGCAATTACTAAAGCGCTGTATTTTTCTATTTGGTTAGTTATTCCTATTGTAGTTTTAGATATAGCTTGGTGGCAAATTTTAATTGGCTTTTTTATAATGCATTATACCGCTGGTTTAATTTTAAGTGTAGTATTTCAATTAGCTCATGTGGTAGAATATACCGAAAATCCTGTTCCAAACGAACAAGGTGAAATGGAAAACACCTGGGCAGCCCATCAACTATTTACAACCGCAAATTTTGCCCCTAAAAACTGGTTGGTTAATTTCTATACAGGCGGTTTAAATCATCAAATTGAGCACCATATTTTCCCAAATATTAGCCACATACACTATAGTAAAATTGCAAAAATTGTAAAAGAAACCGCTAAAGAATGCAACTTACCATATAACGAATATAAAACAATGCGAAGTGCAGTTATTGCCCATTTTAAACACCTAAAAAACTTAGGAAAACAACCTGAATTTGCCGTATAATGTATAAAAGTATTTAGTATAATGTATAAAATAAAAGTAACAAATATTTTACAATTTACAATATACATTCTACAATTAAAATAAATTTATGAATCATATTCTTTCTGATAAAATAAATAATTTATCTACCTCTCAAACTTTGGCAATGGCTGCCAAAGCCCGAGAACTAAAGATGCAAGGGATTGATATTATCAGTCTTAGTTTAGGAGAGCCCGATTTTCATACCCCTGAATTTATAAAACAAGCAGCCAAGCAATCAATTGATGATAATTATAGTTACTATACCCCTGTAGATGGATATTTAGACCTAAAACAAGCTATCTGTAATAAACTTAAACGAGATAATAATTTAAATTATAAGCCAGAAAATATTGTAGTTTCAACAGGTGCCAAACAAGTGCTTTACAATATAGCTCAAGTGATGCTTAATCATGGAGATGAGGTTATTTTACCAGCTCCTTATTGGGTGAGTTATTACGAAATTATAAAATTATCTGAAGGCGTGCCTGTGCCTGTAAATACAAGTGTAGAAACCGATTTTAAAATTACACCAAAACAATTAGAACAAGCCATCACACCAAAAACAAAAATGATGTGGTTTAGCTCTCCTTGTAATCCGAGTGGCTCTGTATATAATAAAGAAGAATTAGAAGCATTAGCCAAAGTGTTAAAAAAACACCCTAATATTTATGTAGTTTCAGATGAAATTTATGAACATATTAATTTTATAGGAAATTATTGCAGCATTGCCTCTATTGATGGGATGTTTAACAACGTGATAACTGTAAACGGAGTTTCAAAAGCCTTTGCCATGACGGGCTGGAGAGTAGGGTATTTAGCAGCACCCGAATTTATTGCAAAAGCCTGCACCAAAATGCAAGGACAAGTAACCAGTGGTACCAATAGCATTGCACAACGAGCAACCATAGCAGCCGTAGAAGCTAACCCAGAGGTGCTTAAAGAAATGGTTGAAGCATTTAAAAACAGAAGAGATTTGGTAGTAAAATTAGTAAAAGATATTCCAAATTTTAAAGTAAACAATCCCGATGGAGCTTTTTATGTTTTTCCTGATATTTCTTACTATTTTGGTAAAATAATTAAAGGTCATACAATAAACAATGCAGAAGATTTTTCAATGTTTTTATTAGCCGAAGCTAACGTAGCAACCGTTACAGGCGATGCCTTTGGAAACCCAGAGTGTATCCGAATTTCGTATGCAACCAACGAAGAACAACTTACGGAAGCACTTAATCGTATCAAAAAAGCAGTTGAATAGAAATAAAAAATTTCAACTATCAAAAAATAACTATAATAGACGACTTATGTTTATACCGTTTAGCTCCCCTTCCTTTGGAGAGGGGTTGGGGGAGAGGTTTTAGAAAGATAATTATCTAAGTCGTTTATTATACCAACTAACAACTATCAATTAACAACCATAAATGATAACATTACACGACAAAACTTTTGAACCTTATTTATCAGCCGAAAAAATTGATAAACTTAATAAAAAACTTGCCCAACAGGTATATAAAAAACACAAAAACAACACCCCTATTTTTATAGGGGTATTAAACGGAGTAGTTCGGTTTGCATCAGATTTTTTAAAATATTACGAAGGAAATTGCGAAATTTCATTTATTAAATTAAGCTCATATCAAGGCACACAAACCACCCATAATGTGATTAGACAAGTAGATTTGTATTGTGATATTACCAATAGAGATGTAATTGTGCTAGAAGATATTGTAGATACAGGCAATACATTACTTGAAATTGTTAAACTTTTTAGCGAACACAAACCAAAATCGTTAGAAATAGCAACACTGTTTTTAAAACCCGAAGTATATAATAAAAATATTCCAATAGATTATGTAGGCTTAGAAATTCCTAATAAATTTATTGTAGGCTATGGTTTAGATTACAACGAATTAGGGCGAAATTTAAACGATGTTTATCAATTAAAAACGTAATAAGAAAAAAATGAATTTATTTGAAGCCACACAACAAACCAATGATTTTTTAATAAAACCATTCAAATATTTGAACGGAAATACAATGAAAATCAATGAATTAAACTTGTTGGATCAATACTTTACAAAAGTATCTGTTGCAGAAGATTTATACAATAAAGCAAAAAAAATTATTTCTGAATACGATAATATTGAAAATTTTTTATGGATTGAACCAAGTGCAGGAAATGGCGTTTTTTTTAATCTTTTACCTAAACAAAAAAGAATTGGCATAGATATTAAGCCATTAACAAACGAAATAATAAAATCAGATTACTTAAATTATAAATTGCCAAAAGACACTAAAAGTATAGTTATTGGCAATCCTCCTTTTGGGCACAGAGGAGTTACAGCTTTAAATTTTATAAACCATTCACAACAAGCAGATTATGTATGTTTTATTTTGCCAATGTTCTTTGAGAGTAAAGGAAAAGGGTCAATAAAATATCGGGTTAATAGATTTAATTTATTGCACTCTGAACGATTAACCGAAAATGCTTTTTATAATCAAAACACAGGTAAACAAGTTGATGTTAAATGTGTTTTTCAAATTTGGAGCAAAAACCATAACACAAAAACAGACGAGTTTAGTTGGTATAAAAACAGAAAAAATGAACCTTTTGGTGAAATTTTAAAAATATACACAGTTTCATTAGCAAAAAAAAGAGAATGTGGAAAACGATGGATATATGATGAAAAAGCTGATTTTTACATTTCTTCAACATTTCATAGTAGTATTTCAATAGCTAATACTTTTGATGAAGTAAAATACAAATCGGGAGTAGCAGTTGTTTTTACCACAAAAGATGAAAAATTAAAGAAAAAATTAATGTGCCTTTTTAAAGACACCGACTGGAAAAAATACGCTAGTTTAGCAACTAATTCTTGTTATCATATTGGCAAATCAAATATATTCCATTTATTGCAAGACAACATTAACCTATTAAAAAATTAAGCAATGGATTTAGAACAAAAATTTGCTGAAATTATAGAAAGGAAACATCTGGAATTAAATTTAGGAAAAGAATATAATCAGAAATTTTCAAAAATTAGAGATTTTGAAGGCAATGCAATTGGTCAAATAGGAGAAGAATATATCAAAACAATAATTACTGATATTACAGAAATTATTGATGACGGTGTGATACATAATGAATACGATGTTCTTACAAAAAATGATATTTATATTGAAGTAAAAACAGCAAGAAAAAGACGAACAAATAACACGTTTCAGTTTAACGGAATTAACCCAAGGTATAATTATAATTATTTAATTTGCTTAGGCATTTGCGAAGATAAATTAGTTTATAGAATATTTAAAAAATCAGATATTCAATATATTTATTCATAAAGACAGAAATTATTACATTATACAAGGCAATTATAAAAGACAACTTGTTCAAATGAATCCAGATAATTTAGTAAATTTAAAACTTACTATTAATTTAAGCGATATGCAAGAAATTAAAACACTTGTAACAGAATTAGAAAAAATACTATTAACAACTAATTTATAGAATGAAAAACATAGTTTTATTTGGAAAACCCGGAGCAGGCAAAGGCACACAAGCTGAATTTTTAAAAGAAAAATACAATTTAAAACACATCTCAACAGGCGATTTATTTCGTTTTCATTTAAAAAACGATACCGAATTAGGCAAACTTGCCAAAGGTTATATGAATCATGGAGAATTAGTGCCAGACGAAGTTACCATACAAATGCTACAAGAAGAGATAGAAAAAAACCAAAAGGTTGCAGGTTTTTTATTTGACGGTTTCCCAAGAACCATCGCCCAAGCAGAGTCTTTAGACGTGTTTTTAAACTCAAAAAACTGGGAGGTAACGGCAACCATAGCCTTGGAAGCAGACGACGAAATTTTAATACAACGATTATTAGAACGAGGAAAAACCAGCGGAAGACCAGACGACCAAGACGAAGAAAAAATTAGAACCAGATACGAAGAATACAACGAAAAAACAGCCCCGTTAATAAACTATTATCAAAAACAAAATAAATTTATTGGAGTAAACGGAATTGGTAGCATTACAGAAATTACCGAGCGATTATCAAACGTTATTGAAAGTTTGAAAAGACACGATCCCTGAAAAAAATTTTTTTATCTAAAATTAGTTGGGAGGGGCTTCTAAAAATGATTTTGTAATAAAAATAAATTTATAAAAATCTCTTAAAACAATTTAATTATAACTTTATATAAACCGTGTTAAACATTATCAATAAACTATTTACAAGTATCGAACGATTAATAATTGTTGTCTTGGCTATTGTTATACTCTATTTGGGATATAAAGTAATTTCTAAAAAAAGTAACGAAACTACAATGACCGATTCGGTTTTGTTAGAACGGAAAATAAAAAATGTGGGTAAACTTGTGGTTACAGAGGGTCATTTTGCAGAAGTGATTACATATGAAGACCAAGAAAAATTCATAGGCGATTGGGTTACTTTTGATAAAAAGGCTTTAATTGTTGCTAATGCTGAAGTTACGATTACCTACGACCTCCATTTAATAAGTTATACCATCAACGAAACGGCAAAAACAGTAACCATCAAAAACATACCCAAACCCGAAGTTAAAATTTACCCTACGTTAGAGTTTTACGATGTTAACCAAAGCAAATTTAATCCGTTTGACGGGGAAGATTATAACAAAATAAACAAAAAAGTAAAAGCTGATTTTCAGAAAAAAATTAATCAATCATCAATCATTACCAACGCTGAAAACAGGTTAGTATCTGAGCTTTCAAAAGTTTTAATTCTTACAAATTCAATGGGTTATACACTTGTATATAAAGGAAAGAGTTTAGACGAAAAAACCCTAAGCAGTAGTTTTGATTAGGGTTCTTGTCGTTTTTTCATACTCCAATGATAAGGAAGTATTAACCAAAATTTGTTTTAAACCATGCTATTCATCGAATAAAAACCGCCTCCATTGATGCAATCAATTCCGTTTGATTTCAGCATATTAGCAGCCATCCCGCTTCGGTTTCCTGAGGCACAATAGGCAATTACAGGTTTGTTCCATTTTTTAATTTCGGTAATTTTACCGTTCAATTGGTCTAAAGGTATGTTTTTTGAACCTTTTACGTGCCCTCCTTTAAATTCGGCAGGGGTTCTCACGTCAATAATTACTGCACCTTTTTCAAGATATTCTTTTACGTTGTTGTTTGATGAGCCTCCACCAAAGAGTAAATCTAAAAATCCCATACGTTTTTGTTTTTTGAATTAATTTTGCCAAAAGTATGTTTTTTTAAGCATAGTTTTATAACAATTGTTACAAAAACTTTGTTTTTGTTTTAGTATCTGTGTCTTTCGTGTTTGTATATTTGCGCTTTAAATCTTTAAAATTATGCTTATAAAAGAAATAAATGGGAAAAAGCCACAATTTGATAGCAGTTGTTTTGTGGCAGAAAATGCTACAATTATTGGTGATGTGGTTATGGGTAGCCAATGCAGTGTTTGGTATAATGCGGTTGTTCGAGGCGATGTTCATTATATAAAAATGGGGAACAAAGTGAATGTGCAAGATGGTGCCGTGATTCATTGCACGTATAAAAAACACCCTACTAATATTGGTAATAATGTTTCGATAGGGCATAATGCTTTGGTGCATGGATGCACTCTGAAAGATAATGTTTTGATAGGTATGGGTGCTATTGTAATGGATGGTTGTGTGGTTGAGAGCAATTCAATAATTGCGGCAGGGGCTGTGGTTACTCAAAATACAGTGGTTGAAAGTGGTAGTATTTATGCTGGAGTGCCTGCTAAAAAAGTGAAAGATATTAACCAATCTGATTTTGTAGATGAAATTGATCGTATTTCAAATAATTATGTGTTGTATTCCAGTTGGCAATAATACCAATTATACTTATGGGGCTTCTAAAATTAATTTTAAGAAGTGTATTTAAGTTCTTTGAATGTTTGTTTTGTAGTGATTTTATTTGAAAAGCGTTGCCTTTTGGAGTGTGTGCGTTAGGGATGGTAGCGACATCCTTTTTGTTTTTCGGAACAAAAAGATATAGCGGACAGCCCGACCCGTAGGGTAACGCCCAGAAAAACAAAAAAATCTAAATCAAGGGTTATTGTTGTTGCTAAATTTTACTCTTTCAGCCAATCATAACCTTTTTCTTCTAATTCTAAGGCTAATGAGGCGTTGCCTGTTTTTACAATTTTACCTTTTTGAAGCACGTGCACAAAATCGGGCACTATATAATCTAACAGGCGCTGATAATGAGTGATAACTAAAACAGCATTGTTTTTGTTTTTAAGTTTATTAACTCCGTTTGCTACAATCCTAAGTGCATCAATATCTAATCCAGAATCGGTTTCGTCTAATATTGCAATTTTAGGCTCAAGCATTGCCATCTGAAAAATTTCGTTTCGCTTTTTTTCGCCTCCTGAAAAGCCTTCGTTTAAGGAACGTGATAAAAATTTTCGATCCATTTCTAAAAGCTCCGATTTTTCTCGGATTAATTTTAGCATTTCGTTAGCTGGCATTTCTTCTTGTCCGTTTGCTTTTCGTTTTTCGTTGATAGCTGTTTTTATAAAATTAGTTACCGAAACTCCGGGTATTTCTACAGGATATTGAAACGATAAAAACACGCCTTTATGAGCACGTTCTTCGGGGGCTAATTCAGATATTTCGTCTCCATCAAGGTATATTTCGCCTTCGGTTACTCGGTAGTTTTCGTTACCAGCGATAATTGATGATAGTGTAGATTTTCCGGCTCCGTTCGGCCCCATAATTGCATGGACTTCGCCTGCTTTTATTTCGAGGTTTATTCCTTTTAAAATTTGTTTGTCTTCTACCGAAGCTTGTAGGTTTTTTATTTTAAGCATTTTTATTTTTTTATTTGTAATGTTCTTTTAAAGATAAAATATTCAATATCTCTATGATATTATCTGCATTAATTTGATAAATAATGCGATGTTCTTGATTGATTCTTCGTGGTTATTTTCCCAAAAGTTGATGTTTTAAAGGTTCTGGTTTGCTAATCCCTTGAAATGGATGTGCTTGAATATATTCAATTAAAGTGAAAATTTTATTTATTATTGTCAGATTTTCAGATTTTTTCCAAAATTATAGGTCTTTTTGTGTTTTTTTAGAATAAATTACTTCCACAAATCTTCTAATTTAATTTTTATCCCTTTTCCTTCTCGAACATTTTGTTCTGCCTTTAAAAATTCTTTTACAAACTCGGGGGTTATAGGGTTTTTACTTTTCTTTTATGATTTCAAATTTAAGCGATTTTGCTAATGATTTTATAATAGAAAAATCTTTTTTCTTTACATTTTTTAATAAAATTTCCACAATCCATTTTTTTAATTATTTCAACAAATTTACAAATTTATTTACCCAACACTTCCTTCCAAGCTTATTTCTAATAATTTTTGAGCTTCTACTGCAAATTCCATAGGTAGTTTGTTTAAAACTTCTCTGCTAAAACCATTTACAATTAAAGCAATGGCTTTTTCAGTAGGGATACCTCGTTGATTACAATAAAATACTTGGTCTTCTCCAATTTTTGAGGTAGTTGCTTCGTGTTCTATTTTTGCCGAAGGGTTTTTGTTTTCGATGTATGGAAACGTGTGAGCCCCACAATTATTACCCATTAGTAAACTATCGCATTGTGAAAAATTTCGAGCATTTTCGGCTCTTGGACTTATCTGAACCAAGCCTCTGTAACTATTTTGTGATTTACCAGCCGAAATTCCTTTAGATATTATTGTTGATTTAGTATTTTTACCTAAATGTATCATTTTGGTTCCTGTATCTGCTTGCTGAAAATTGTTGGTTACGGCAATTGAATAAAACTCTCCTATTGAATTATCTCCTTTTAACACACAACTTGGATATTTCCAGGTAACAGCAGAGCCTGTTTCTACTTGTGTCCAGCTAATTTTTGCGTTTTTTTCGCACAAACCACGTTTGGTTACAAAGTTATAAACTCCTCCTTTGCCGTCTTTATTGCCGGGATACCAATTTTGAACGGTTGAGTATTTAATTTCGGCATCATCTAAGGCAATAAGTTCAACAACTGCTGCATGTAATTGATTTTCATCTCTGCTTGGGGCTGTGCAACCTTCTAAATATGAGACATAACTGCCTTGGTCTGCAATTAAAAGTGTTCGTTCAAACTGTCCTGTTCCGCCTTGGTTTATTCTAAAATATGTTGAAAGTTCCATTGGGCATTTTACTCCTTTTGGTATATAGCAAAAACTTCCGTCTGAAAATACAGCTGAGTTTAAAGCGGCATAAAAATTATCTGTTTTTGGCACAACGGTTCCTAAATATTTTTGAACCAATTCCGGGTGTTCTTGGATTGCTTCGGAAATACTCATAAAAATAATGCCTTTTTCTGCCAATGTTTTTTTAAAGGTTGTAGCTACCGAAACCGAATCAACCACAATATCCATAGCAATATTGTTCATCTTTTTTTGCTCGTCTATAGATATTCCTAATTTTTTATACATTGCTAAAAGCTCCGGGTCTATATCGTTTAAGGTTTTGTTTGGGTCGGCTTTTTTAGGGGCCGAATAGTAAGAAATGGCTTGAAAATCTGGCTTTTCGTAATTTACGTTTGCCCATTCTGGCTCGGTCATTTCTTGCCAAATTTTAAACGCTTCTAACCTCCAATTGGTCATCCAATCGGGCTCATTTTTCTTTTTTGAAATTGCTTTTACAATCTCTTCATTTAACCCAACAGGAAACGTTTCTGATTCTAAATCAGTATAAAAACCATATTCATATTCCTTGGTTTCAAGTTCGAGTTTTAAGTCTTCTTCGGTGTATTTCATCAATTGTTGAATGTTATAAAGTTGTAATGTTGAATGTTTAAATTAACTTTTTTATATTCAAGTTCGTCAAGATATTTTATTAAACCACTCAAAAGTTTTGAAACATCTGTAATTTTTAAATTTAATTTATCAAACTCCGATTTAGTTATATAATTCAAATCAAAACATATATATAATTGTGAACGAAATTCTTCTGCTGAAGCTTTTGTAATATATAAAAAACGTATAAATTATTTGGTAGTTTTTCTTTCAAATCCTTCAGCAATATTTAAAGAAATTGAAATAGAACAACGTCTTATCTGATCTTTTAATCCAAAATCTTTAGAAAAAGCATTGTTTAAGTTGGTTGAATAATAGATTGTTTATTAAGTTCTCTTGCCTTTTGCTAGGTAATAATTTCTTCAAAAGAATTAAATTTTGCCATATAACATTTTAACTTTAAAATTTTAAAAACTATAATGAAAACGACTCCCCACACCCACAGGTTCTGTTGGCATTCGGGTTGTTAAAAACAAAACCTTTTCCGTTTAATCCTCCTTCATATTCAAGGGTTGTGCCTATTAAATACAAAAATGATTTTTTTTCAACGGCAATTTTAATACTATTATCTTCAAAAACTTTATCTTCTGGGGTTAGTTCTTTATCAAATTTTAAATCATACGACAAACCTGAACAACCACCACTTTTTACCCCAACTCTCACATAATGCAGTCGAGCATCAAAGCCGTCTTCTTGCATAAGATTAACGATTTTGCTTTTGGCTGTTTCGGAAATTTTAATCATTTTTATGTTATTTATATTTTGTCTAAATTAAATTGCAAATATAATATTATACTTTAAAAACAAGGTATAAAATGTTGTTAAAAAGAAAAATAATGCGTGTTTACCATCTATATTTGGGGTTTATTTAAGTATTTTTGCCAAAAAAATTGTTTTTATTTATGATCTCAAAGATTGTAAAATTTATTAAAAAGATAATTCTCTGGTTTTTTTTACTCTCAATAGCTTTTGTTGTTTTGTTTAAGTTTGTACCAGTGCCTTTTACCCCTTTAATGATAACTCGAATTTTTGAACAAAAATTTTCAGATAAAGAAGTAGTTTGGAAACATGATTGGATTCCGATAGAAGAAATTTCGCCTAACTTACAAAAAGCTGTAATTGCCAGCGAAGATGGTTTGTTTTTAGAACATTCGGGTTTTGATTTTAAATCGATGAAATTAGCTTATAAAAATAACCAAAAAGGCAAACGGATCAAAGGAGGAAGCACCATAAGCCAACAAACGGCTAAAAATGTATTTTTATGGCAAGGCAGAAGTTATGTTAGAAAAGCATTTGAAGCCTATTTTACTGTTCTAATTGAACTGATTTGGGGGAAAGAACGTATCATGGAAGTGTATTTAAACAGTATCGAAATGGGCAACGGAGTATATGGAGCCCAAGCAGCAGCAGACTATTGGTATAATAAATCGGCAAAAAACTTAACTCCAATAGAAGCCGCTGGAATTGCCGCTATTTTGCCCAATCCACGAAATTATAAAGCCGCAAACTCATCTACTTATATTAACCGAAGAAAAAATAAAATTGTTAGAATGATGAAATATGTAGGCAAACCCGAGTATTAAACCCTATGAAAACCAATAAGTCTTTATTTTGATATATTTTTGCATAAAACAAAAAACATCTATTATATGCCTAAAAACAACCTTTTTTTACAAGCCCTAAACAACGAAATCGTAAACCGACCACCCGTTTGGATGATGCGACAAGCAGGACGTTATTTACCTGAATTTATTGCCCTAAGAGATAAATACGACTTTTTTACACGTTGTCAAACGCCTGAATTGGCTGCCGAAATAACTGTTCAACCCATCAGAATTGTGAAACCAGATGCGGCTATTTTATTTTCAGATATTTTGGTAATACCCCAAGCGATGGGTATCGAAGTTTTGATGAAAGAAAATATTGGACCCCTAATCCCAAGCCCTATTCGGAGTATGAAAGAGGTGCAAAATGTACCGGTACCCAATGTAAACGAAACATTAGACTATGTTTTTAAAGCCATAACCCTCACAAAAGAAATGTTAAAAGACGAAGTTCCGTTGATTGGTTTTGCAGGCTCACCTTGGACAATTTTTTGCTATGTAGTAGAAGGTAAGGGCTCTAAAAATTTTGATACAGCTAAAAGTTTTTGTTTTTCAAACCCCGAAGCAGCCCATTTGTTGCTCCAAAAAATAACCGATACAACCATTGCTTATTTGAAACAAAAAGTAATTTATGGAGTAGATGCTGTTCAAATTTTTGATAGTTGGGGGGGGATGCTTTCGCCCGTTGATTATCAAGAGTTTTCGTGGAAATATATCAACCAAATAACCGAAGCCCTTGCTCCGCTTACGAAAGTGATTGTTTTTGGAAAAGGGTGTTGGTTTGCCCTGCCCGAAATGGCACAAAGCAAAGCCTCTGCCATAGGCGTTGATTGGACAATAACCCCCGAAAATGCTCGAAAATTTACAGGTGGAAAAATAACTCTACAAGGTAATTTTGACCCTGCCCGCTTGCTTTCACCTATCCCAACCATCAAAAAAATGGTTCATGAAATGATTGATGCTTTTGGTAAAGATAATTATATTGTGAATTTAGGACACGGAATTTTACCAAACATACCCGTAGAAAATGCCAAAGCATTTATAGAAGCCGTAAAAGAATACGAGGCTAAATAATACTTTTAAGGGGTTTCTAAAAATTTAAAATTATGTTTCAACTTAAAAACACCATTATTTCCGAAGAAATTTTAGAGCACGAATTTCTGTGTAATTTAGCCGCTTGCAAGGGTGCTTGCTGTGTGGATGGTGATGCTGGAGCTCCTTTAGAACCCGAAGAGGTCGAAATTTTAAATAAAATATTTCCTAAAATAAAATCGTATTTAAAGCCCAAAGGCATCCAAGCGATTGAAGAACAAGGGGTGTTTGTAAAAAGCGAATATGGAGAATTAGAAACCCCTTTAATCAACGGGAAAGACTGTGCCTACACTATTTTTGATGGCAAAACAGTTCTTTGTGGCATAGAACAAGCCTATAACGAAGGGATTGTGGATTGGAAAAAACCAATTTCGTGTCATTTGTATCCTATTCGGGTGAAAAATTATAATGATTTTAGTGCTGTAAACTATCATAAATGGGATATTTGTTCAGATGCTTGTGCTTTGGGCAAAGAACTGCAAGTGCCTGTTTATAAATTTTTAAAAGAACCCTTGATTCGAAAATTTGGAGAAGAGTGGTATCAAGAATTAGAAATTATTGTAAGAGAATATTATAAAAAATAGACTTTTCGGATGTATTCTTACATAAACCTACATACACACACGTTTTTAAATCAAAAAAATTGCTTAG
This sequence comes from uncultured Flavobacterium sp., assembly GCA_964463035.1. Lineage (GTDB taxonomy): Bacteria > Bacteroidota > Bacteroidia > Flavobacteriales > Flavobacteriaceae > Flavobacterium. Next base: position 4,701 of record CAYXAF010000011.1, on the reverse strand, counting down.
AAATTGTTAATAACTACCCAAACGAAACCATTAAAAGTGCTTTTTTTTCGGTAGGCATTCACCCATGGCATATCAACGAAAACTGGCAGAACGAACTTATATGGGTATCTCAAAAACTAAAATTATCAAACAATGTAGCCTTAGGCGAGTGTGGTTTAGATAACCGAATTGATGTGCCAATGGATACACAACTGACTGTTTTTATAGCACAACTTATGCTTGCAGAACATCTCAAAAAACCGATTATTATACATTGTGTAGGGGCTTTTCAAGAGATTATTAGGTTAAAAAAAAAATTAAAAATAACCATTCCGATGGTTGTTCATGGGTTTTCAAAAAATAATCAAATAGCCGAACAATTAGTAAAGCACGGTTTTTATCTTTCGTTTGGTAAATATTTATTTTTAAACCCAGTTTTACCCGAAGTTTTTAAAGAAATTCCACTCGAAAATATTTTTTTAGAAACCGATACTTCTCATTTTAGTATCGAAGATGTTTATCAAAAAGCGGCTACTATCAGAAATATTTCAATCGATTTTTTAATCAAAAAAATAAATGATTCGTTTGAAACCTCCTTTAAACCGTTATAAATTAATTTTTAAAAAGAACTTTTTGAATAAAAATGAATTTTTAGAAGCCTCCTATAGTTACAATTCCACTAAATCGGCTACTTGTTTACCCACCAAACTGCCAATGGCAACCCCCATACCCCCCATCCGAACTCCGCAAAAAACATGATTTGAAAGTTGCCGAACAATTGGTTTTTTGGTAGTGCCAACTCCCATAATTCCGCTCCAACGATGGTCTATTTCAAAGGACTTATTGGGTAAAATTACTTCAGCTAATAGTTGTTCTAATTTTTGTTGAATTAGTTCGGTTATGGCTATTTCGGTTGTGGTTTCGCCTTCAAAATCGAGGTTTCTACCTCCTCCTAGCAAAATTCTATCTTCAAAATTTCTAAAATAATAATAACCTTTGTCTAAATGAAACGTGCCTTTTATATCTAAATTTTTGATGGGTTTGGTTATCAAAACCTGAGCTCTAGCGGGCAAAACAGCATTGTTTACTAAGGTTTGTGCAAAACCATTGGTTGTAAAAATTAGTTTTTTAGTCGTAAAAACAATATCTTTCAGTTGTAGTTCTACCCCAGAATTGGTTTCAGCGTAGGCTGTAACTGTTTGATTGTTAAGTAACAATATATTTTGTTGATGCACTTTTTTTAAAAGTTCTTGCATCATATTTCCTGTATCAATTTGTGCTTCAAACGGATTGAAAAATAAATATTCATGCGTGTTTTGAAACGAAAACCGGTCCACATCTCTTGTAAAAACAGGAGTTTTAAATAAAGGTTTCAAAAGTTCGTTTACAAAAGTTATTTTTTGATTGCATTCAGCATATATAGTTTCGTCTTGTTTTAAAAAAATTTCATATCCTCCATACAGCTTTAAATTTAAGAGGTTGTCTCCTATCCTTTTTCTTAACAATTGCAAGCCTTCCCAACGGTTTTTAACCAATTCTAATACTTCCTCTTCGGAGTGCGTTTTTAGATCATCAATAATTTCTGAAAGGCTACCAAAACATGCAAACCCAGCATTTTTTGTGCTGGCACCTTGGGGCAAATCGCCTTTTTCAAGCATTAGTATTTTGCTTGTCGGATATTTTTCTCGAAGTTCCAAAGCCGTATGCAACCCCACAATTCCACTACCCACAATGGTAAAATCAATATTTGAAAACCAGTTTTTTATTTCCCAAAAACTTAACATATTTTACATTTTTTTGGATGATAATGATGATTGATTAAATATACAACGTGTAAAATAAAACCACAATTCACTACAAATATAATTTTCTAAAAGATAAAAGCATCTATTTTAGTAATATTTTTGCCCCTTGTTATTAACCTTACGGAAATAATCCTTTTTAACACAGAATCAATATTTATGTCTCATTAAGCCAAGCGTTCAGCATCCAGATGGTTTTTTCTTGTTCGGCTATAAAATCGCTCATCATGGCTGTGGTTCCTTCATCGTTTATAGACGAGGCTTCTTTTATAATAATGCGTTCCATTTTTAGTAGTTCCATCAGGCAATTTTGTATCAATTCTATCGAAGCCACATCGGTTGAAATATCTTTACCTATGGATAGTTTGTTGTTTTTGCAATAATCGTCGAGGGTGTGCAAAGGTTTTTCTCCGAGAGTTAAAATTCGTTCGGCAAGTAGATCTATTTTCAATAATGTATCGTTATAAAGCTCCTCAAATTTAAGGTGTAAATCAAAAAACCGACGACCCCTGATGTTCCAATGCAAGCCTCTAAGATTTTGATAATAAACATGATAATTGGCTAATAAAATGTTTAATTCAGCCGTAAGAACGGTAACTTCTTTTTGTGGGAAACCTAAATGATTTGTTTTCATATGTTTAAATTTTATTTTTTATTGATAATTATTTTGTTTTATGTAGTTTAACATGTTCAAAAATACGAAAAAAACAAACCAAAACCAATAAAGCATATCAATAGTTTTTATACTTTTATTGAAAATATTTATACAATTATCCCCAAATATTTTCAAAAAAACTTTGTTATATAGAAAAAATATAAAAATATAAAAAAATAAATTTTTAGAACCCTTGTGTTAGATCTCTTTTCTTTTATTACATTTGCAATTGTTTAAATTTAAAAATCAAAATCTATGAAAAAAATTATTTTAGGGTTTGCACTTTTATGTGCTACATTAGTATCTGCTCAGGTAGATAAAATTTACAAACATAATGGAGAAACCGTTAGCGGAAAGGTTGTAAAAGTTGAAGAATACGTTGTTGTTTTTAAATATGATGGAGAAGATGCGGAAAACACAATTGGTAAATATGCAATTGAAAAAATTGTTTACGGAAAATCTGGTAGGGTTGAAGAAGTAACAGAAAAAATTGTAGTGAACGGAGAAGCTGATTGGGAAAAAGTTGTAATACTAGAAGATAAAACATATATTTCTGGTCTTAAAAAGGTAGATGAAATACGAGGAAAAACTGGATTTGTAAGTTTTCATACAGGAAATTCGGCAGACAAGAAAGCAGACAAGAAATTAAAAATGGAAGCTGCAAAAATTGGTTGCCCTTTTATTTTACTAACTGTTGATAAAGACATTAATCAAAGTGGGGCAAGTGGGCCATCATTTGGAGCTGTTCAGGCAATTAGAAAAGGAATTGCTTATAAATATTAAAAATTTTTTTAAAAAATATTGTTGAAGCCTTTGAGAAAATAAATTTTCAAAGGCTTCAATATTTATTGGGAACTTCTATTGTATCAATATTATGTAAAAAAAAATTAACTTTGAACATAAAAAGAACCAAAATGACTATTACACAACTCAACTATATTTTAGCGGTGGCTGAAGAAAAAAATTTTACACAGGCTGCCGAAAAATGCTTTGTAACCCAGCCCACTTTGAGTATGCAAATTCAAAAACTGGAAGAAGAATTAAATACTCAACTTTTTGACCGAACTAAAAAGCCCATTCAGCCCACGCCTATTGGACAAAAAATAATTGAACAAGCTCAAAAAATTGTATCAGAATCCCGCCGAATTTCAGACATTATTGAGCAACAAAAGGGCTTTATTAGAGGCGAATTTAGAATTGGAATTATACCCACGGTTATGCCTACTCTTTTGCCAATGTTTTTACAATCGTTTATTAAAAAATACTCAAAAATAAATCTAATTATTGAAGAATTAACCACCCAAGAGTTAGTGGAACGCCTTAAAAAAGGGAAATTAGATTGTGCCATTGCCGCTACGCCTCTCGAAGAAGAAACCATTCACGAGCGACCCTTATATTATGAGCCTTTTGTGGCTTATACACCTGATAACCATGTGCTTACAACTAAAAAAGAGATAGCCGTAAGCGAACTTGATTTTTCTGAAGTATTGTTATTACAAGATGGACATTGTTTTCGGGATGGAATTTTAAACCTCTGTCAAACAAGTATTGATAAAGAAAAAGCAAATTTTCAGTTAGAAAGTGGTAGTTTTGAAACGCTAATCAAATTGGTTGACGAAGGTTTAGGTATTACACTTTTGCCGTATTTACACACCTTGGATTTAACACATAAAAAAAATTGTAAAGAATTTAAAAATCCAAAACCCTCACGAGAAATTAGCCTTATTTACCCTAAAAACGAGTTAAAAAAACATATCCTTGAAGCGTTGTATCAATGCATTCAAAGCGTTGTTCGAGGGGCAATTACTTTTCAGGATGTAAAAATTATAAGCCCTATTAAAAAATAAAAAATTATAACAAAAACGCTAAATTTGACCCTAAACTCCTTTAAACCGCTCAAATTAATCATTTCTAAAGGATTTCTATTTCTAAAAATTTAACACAGTACGCATTAGATTTTGTTATGAAAACTAAAGATACAATAAAATTAAGGACTCACGGACTATTTTTAGATGAGGAATACTTTTGTGTTTTAAATTTAAAAACAGGAGTAGTTACTTAATTTTAAAGTAGATTGAGTTTGCGATAGAATTCTAATGCGTAATCTGGCTATAATGTGCATACCTTCCTTCTACTTCTTAAAAGTAGCTTTTTGTAATAAAAATGAATTTTTAGAAGTCCCCTAAATTTAAAAAAAATATTTTTGTTACTTTTTTACCCCTTAGATTCAAATAATAAGCACAATTTTTTGTGAACTTTGAGGTT
>CAYXAF010000010.1:0-51436 GCA_964463035.1 uncultured Flavobacterium sp. | reverse complement strand
AAATTTTAACGAACTAATTTTAAAAAGAACTTTTTGTAATAAAAATAAATTTTTAGAAGTTTCCTTTATTATTAAAAAAAAATTACTTTTACAAAAACGAATGAGCCGTAGTATCTTGATCATCCTCACCATTTTTTGTAAAAAGCATTTGTTTGTTTAGCCAATAAAATGTAGCCACAATGCCTATAATGATAAAAATCCAAGTAAAGATATTGGCTAACCACCAGTTGCTTAGTTCTAAATTTCTTAAATAATCGTGCAGGACAAATAAAATTTGTTCAAATAAATACTGAATTCCTTCAAAAAAACTTTTCATAATGTGTTGGTATTGTTAAATTTGCTACAAAAATAATAACTTTTTCCAAATGATAGCAAAAATATTTAGCAAAACAAATCCATTAAATTATGTTTTTATGGGTTTTGGGGTCGTGGTTTTGTATTTTTTATATATTCCTTATACAACCGTTTGGGAGAGTAAGGCTATCAATGTTGTATATCGTATCTTATTGGTTGTCTTGCTTTTAGGCTCTGTTTTATTATCTGATTTTATTACCCATAAAAACAATTTAACAAAAAATAACAATTATTCGTTGTTGCTTTTTACTGTTTTTACTTTTATGTTTCCGTCTATTTTATTGAATGATAAAGTTATTATTTCTAATTTTTTTTTACTATTGGCTTTACGACGAATTGTTTCGTTGCAATCGCTCTTACATTCAAAAGAGAAAATATTTGATGCTTCGTTGTGGATTGTAGTGGCAAGTTTGTTTCATTTTTGGTGTTTGTTGTATTTTATTTTGGTCTTTATTGCCATTCTTTCACACGTTTCTCGTGATCATAAAAATTGGTTAGTGCCTTTGTTTGCGGTGTTTACGGTAGGTATTATTTTTGCAATGGTTGATATTCAGTTTGATTTTGAAAATGCAAAAACCTTAGAAAGCAAAACCTATTTTAGCTTTGATTTTACCTATTTTGAGAACATTTATCAGCATCTTGCTTTGGGTGTTTTTACATCTATTACATTACTAATTTTTACCACACAATTTGTCGATTTAGCTAATAAACCCTTGAGTATTCAAGTAACTTATAAAAAAATTGTGGTAGCTTTTATGATAGGAATTGCAATTTATGTGTTTTCGGCACATAAAAACAATAGTTTTTTAGCCTATAGTTTTGCCCCCTTGAGCATTATGGGAACTAATTTAATAGAAAATATAAAAGTAAAATGGATGAAAGAAGTAAGTTTATATTTATTGGTGTTGATAAGTTTATTTTTCTTTTTTATGAATTATAGTTTACTACCATAAGCCAAATCTCCCGCATCGCCCAGCCCAGGAACTATATATTTTTTATCATTCAAACCCTCGTCCACCGAGGCAACCCATAAATGAACCGAATCTGGCAGATTTTGGTTGAGCAATTCGATCCCTTCGGGAGCGGCAATAACTACAGCTATATGTAAATCTTTAATGATAAATTTGGATATAATTTGTTCATAAACTGCTACTATAGATTGCCCTGTGGCAAGCATCGGGTCGATGAGTAAAACGGTTTTGTTTTCTAAACTTGGAATGGCTTGATATTCAACTTTAATCGTAAACAAATCATCGTGGTTATAATGATGCCTATAAGCAGAAATAAAACCATTTTCAGCATGGTCGTAATAGTTTAAAAAACCTCTGTGTAAGGGCAATCCAGCTCGTAAAATGGAACATAAAACCACTTCATTTTCAAAGGCAGCAGTGTGCTTTACACCTAAAGGTGTGGGCACGATCACAGGTTTGTATTGAAATTTTTTGCTGATTTCGTAGGCTAAAATTTCGCCAATTCGTTCAATATTTCTTCTAAATCGCATCCGATCGTTTTGAAAATTAATATCTCGTATTTCGGTTAAAAAATGATGAAGAATACTGTTTTGCTCGGCTATGTGATGAATTTTCATGGGGTAATTAGGTGTTTATAGATGTATTTTTTAAAAAACGTACTTTTGTAGTAGCTTTGTTTTTGCACTTTACAGTGTAAAAAAAGCAAGTGCCGAAGACCCTACCCCGAAGGGGAACGCCCAAATTATTTATATTTTAAGCAAAGATAATTAATTTTTTAATTTTAAAAAATCTTAAACTCCATTAGTAAGTGCAATTATTAGGTTTTATTTTTAACCCAGATTACAAAATCCAATACTTTTTCGAAAACTTATTACTGCAGTGTTGGCTATGTATTTTATGTGTTTGGAGTGGCTTATTTAAAATTTTACTACATTCTAATTTCTGAAAATCAACATATTTAAAATATTAATATTGTGCATAGCTTGTTGGGCTTTGTAATTTCGATGTTATTAGTTTTTAGAACCAATACGGCTTATGACCTTTGATGGTTTTTATGTTTTATGTCTTGGCAAGTTTAGAATTGATAGCCGAAGAAATTGAAGAGCCTTTTGGAGGAGACGAAAACGATTTGCCTATCCAAAAAATGGCAACTAACATAAAAATTCACGTTCGAGAAGCCTTGTAAATTATTTTACATATTCATCAGAAGTATCCATATCTATTTCTTTATCAAGAGTTTGAATTGTTTTTTTTGTTGAAATTCGTTTCCAGTATTTTTCAAAAGCATAAAAACTAAGCACGACTAAAAACATAAAACAAGCCACATAAAAAGCGTTGCCTAACTTGGCAGAAATGATTTGTTGGGTAAAAATTTCGGTTGATTTTGTATTGGAATTTAGTTTTTTTAGCTCGGCAGAATTTAAAATTGTTATACCAAAAACAACCATTAAAACAAAGCCAACACCCGAAAGTGTTATTTGCAATACACTTTTATTTTTGATACGTATAAAACTGATTATCAATCCAACAACAGCAAAAACAAAGGGTATAATCAATAAAATTGCAGGTTTTGATGATTTTTTATCGGTAGTTTCTTCTGAAATTGCCTTGGTAGGAGTTAAATCGTCTGATTTTGATTTTATTTCTTTGGTAAACTCACTGTTTTCTATACTTTGTTCGATGTTTGTACCTTTGGCTAAATCAAATCCAGAAATCGAAGCCAGCTCGGTAGTGCCACATTTAATTACCAAAAAGGGCATAAAAAAACATAAAATAATAACCAAATAACTTGGAATAGGTAAAATATCAGAAACAATTTTGAAGGTTTTCATGTCTTTTTAGGTTAAATTAATTTCAAAAATACTTAAAATAATTTTACTTTAGCACTTTAAATTCAACTTATGCAAAGTTTTTCTGTTCCGTTTGCCAAAACAGGTTTTTTTTCTAGGTTAATCAACGATTATGTAGTCAAAAATCCAGCTACAAAGCACTTATATCATCGGTTTCCTTCGGAAGAAAATTTTTTAGCTCAAATTATTGAAAAACAAAAAAACTACAACCCAACCCATCGAAATATTTTAGCAAATGAACTTAAAAAACAATATGATGGTTTTGAAACTATTGAAAAAGTTATTCAAAATATCGAAAAATTAAGGTGTCAAAATACCTTTACAATAACGACAGGGCATCAGCTCAATTTGTTTACGGGACCCTTATATTTTATCTACAAAATTATCAATACAATTAAATTATGCGAGCAAATTCAAAAAAAACATACTGATTATCAAATAGTTCCTGTGTTTTGGATGGCTACGGAAGACCACGATTTTGAAGAAATAAATTATTTTAACTATAAAAATTATAAAATTACTTGGAAAACCCATCAAAAAGGTGCGGTTGGTGAATTTGAAACGCTTGATTTTGAAGATGTTTCAATATTAGTAAGCTCCACTTTAGGGAAAAACGTCTATGCAAAAACCCTAAAAAATTGGTTTATAGAAGCCTATAAAAAACATCAAAACTTAGCCGATTCTACTCGTTTTTTGGCTCACAAATTATTCGGACACAAAGGTTTGGTTATTATAGATGCCAATTCTAACTCATTAAAAAAATTATTTACAAGCTACCTTAACCACGAAATTTTATATCAAAAATCGTTTACAGAAGTAACCAAAACTGATTTAAAAAATTACCATGCACAAATACATCCCCGAGAAATAAACTTGTTTTATAAAGATAAAAATATACGAGAACGTATTGTTTTTCAAGAAGATAGATACTGTGTTTTGAATACAAATATTCGTTTTACTAAAAATAAACTTTTAAATTTAGTTGAAAATTATCCTGAAAAATTAAGTCCAAATGTGGTGATGCGACCCTTGTATCAAGAGGTTATTTTACCAAATGTATGTTATATTGGTGGAGCTGGAGAAATTACTTATTGGATGCAACTTAAAAACTATTTTGATGCTGAAAATGTTCCGTTTCCGATACTTTTAGTTCGGGCTTCGATACTTTTGGTTAGCGAAAAGCAGTTTAAAAAACTACAAAAATTAAACACTCCTGTAGAAGAGTTATTTTTAAAAACCGATGCTTTGATTGATAAAAAAACAAAAGAATTTTCTAATATTTTCATAGATTTTACACCTCAAAAAGAACATTTAAAACAACAATTTCAACAATTATACACAATAGCACAAAAAACCGATATTTCGTTTTTAAAAGCAGTTAAAGCACAGGAAACCAAACAAATAAGGGGTTTAGAAAATTTAGAAAAAAAATTATTGAGAGGCGAAAAGAAAAAACACTCCCTCAAAATAGCACAAATTAGAACCTTAAAAAACGAGCTTTTTCCTAACGGAATTTTGCAAGAACGCACTCAAAATTTTGCTGAATTTTTTGAAGAATTTGGTTCCGATTTTTTTGAAATAATTTATAAAAACCTCGAACCTCTATCCCAAGAATTTAAAATAATTGTAGTTTAGAAAAATAAATATTATCTTTGTTGTCCGTTTCGGGATGTAGCGCAGCCTGGTAGCGTACTAGCATGGGGTGCTAGGGGTCGCTGGTTCGAATCCAGTCATCCCGACTAAAATTTAAAATCCTGTAAACTTTTGATTTATAGGATTTTTATTTTTACAGTTATAGCTCTAAATTCTTTAGCTCTTTTACAAAAGTTTTCATTCCTTGTGTGGCTACTTCCGTAATAATTTTTATATTTTTTGAAAAACTCGTTACCCCTGCTGGTTTAGGGTCTATATAAAAAATAGGTGTGTTTTTAGGGGTATAATTGAGTAGCCCAGCCGCTGGATATACCTGTAAAGAAGTGCCTATAACTAGTAGTATATCAGCTTCATAAACCCATTCAATGGCTTCTTCAATTGCTGGAACAGCCTCACCAAACCACACAATATGCGGACGAAGTTGGTATCCATTTTCATCTTTGTCATTAGTGCTTAAATCGGTTTTCCAATCTAAAATATAGTTTGGGTTTTGAGTGCTTCGCACTTTAAAAAGTTCTCCATGCAGATGCAAAACCTGTCTACTGCCTGCTCGCTCGTGCAGATCATCCACATTTTGCGTAATAATTTTAACAGTATAATTTTTTTCGAGAGTTGCCAAAAGCTTGTGAGCTTTGTTAGGTAAAACGGTTAAAAGTTGCTTTCTCCGTTGGTTATAAAAATCTAAAACTAAGGCTTTGTTTTTTTGCCAACCTTCGGGGGTTGCCACTTCCATCACATCGTATCCTTCCCATAGCCCATCGCTATCTCGAAAGGTTTTTACGCCACTTTCGGCACTAATGCCAGCACCCGAAATTACAATTATTGTTTTTTTAGTCATCGGTAATTCCGTTAAAAAAATTATTGCTAAAATTACAAAAAAATAATCCCAACAAAAAAGCTGGGATTAAATATCAATTATATTTTTTAGAAGTTCTCTTAATGATTATTTTTTTAATAAATCTCTAATTTCTGCTAATAATTGTTCTTGTGTTGGTCCTGCTGGAGCGGGTGCTTCGGCAGGTTTTTTCATTTTATTATAGGCTTTCACAAGTAAAAACATTACAAAACCAACAGTAATTAAACTAATTATTTTGTTAATCCAGGTTCCATAAGCAAGTACGTTTGCAGGTGTTTTTAAGGTTCCATCTGGGTTTAGAACTGCCTCGTCTAAAATCATTGATTTTGCAGAAAAATCAATTCCCCCTGAAAAATGTCCTACAATTGGCATCATAATATCAGCCACAAAGCCGTTGATAACAGCCCCTGTTGCTCCTGCCATAATTACAGCAACCGCAAATTCTATTACGTTGCCCGTCATAATAAAGTTTTTAAATTCTTTTAACATAGTTTTTTAATTTTTAAGTGAAACATGAAATTTTTTTCAAATATAGATGTTTTTTTACATTTTATATACAAAAGCATTAATATTCATCCCTGCTCCTACCGATGCAAACAAAACGATATCGCCTTTATTTAATTGATGCTTTTCTATTTCGTTTTTTATCAGCATATTATAAAGCGTTGGGATAGTTGCCACACTACTATTGCCCAATTCACCGATACTCATAGGCATTATGTTTTCGGGAGCGTTTTGCTTGTAGAGTTTATAAAACCGATGAATGATGGCTTCGTCCATTTTTTCGTTAGCTTGGTGAATTAGAATTTTTTTAACCTCATTTATGCTAATTCCACTTTTTTCTAAGCAACTTTGCATTGCTTTTGGTACATTATTTAGGGCAAATTCATAGATTTTTCGCCCGTGCATTTTGATGTATCGAACGTTTGGGTCGTGTGTTTTATTAAACGAATTTCCAAAAAACAAATAATAAGCCTCATCGTATGTGTACGAAGCAGTTTGATGGGCTAAAATCCCGTCACTGGTTCCTTCCACCTCTTCAATTAGGGTTGCCCCTGCTCCATCAGCATAAATCATACTGTCTCTATCGTGAATGTCCACCACTCTCGAAAGGGTTTCTGCACCAACAACCAAGCATTTTTTTGCCATTCCTGCTTTTATAAACGCTTGTGCCTGAATAACGCCTTCTATCCAACCAGGGCAACCAAACAAAATATCATAAGCTACACAATTTGGATTTTTAATTTTCAGTGTATGCTTTACTCGGCTGGCTAAACTTGGCAAAATATCCGACTGGATAGCTGCATTTTTAACATCCCCAAAATTATGAGCAACAATCACATAATCAATAGTTTCGGGGTCTATTCTGGCATCGTTAATAGCTTTTTTAGCGGCAATAGTTGCAATATCTGAAGTTAAAACGTTATCATCTACATATCGCCTTTCGTTAATTCCTGTAATCTCGTAAAACTTTTTTGCCACCACTTCATTTGGGTACGGAAAAGGCGAACCATCTTCGTTCAAAAATGTGTGTTTTGCAAAATCTAAATTAGTTACAATTCTTTCAGGAATATATGCTCCTGATCCTGTTATTTTTATAGCCATTTTGTTTGATTTGGTTTAACCCAGATTACGCATTAGATTTTGTTTGTAATAGAACTCTAATACGTAATCTGGGTTTAAATTTCAACTACCAAAGATAATTTATTTTTTGTAATTAAATACCAATTTGCTAAAAAAAGAATTAACCAATTTTTAAAAGTTCTTTTATTTTGAAACTTTTTTAGCTAGTAAAAATCCTAAAATCCCCATAGGAAAATAAGCAAAAAACAAATCTATTATGCTAAATTCTAAAGGTTTAAAATCTATATAAAAAGCCATATATAAGCCACCTAAAAAAAACATAAACGAAACAACTTGTGCAGCCACCATTTTTTTATAAGCAATAAAAGCAGCCACAAATACACCTACAAAAGTGCCTATAGCGTGTGCCAAAAACGGATAAATCAAATCGTTAAAACCATACAAATGTAAGGAGTTTTTTAATGCCTCTGGTGTTGAAATATCGGCACCTGTTGGAATGGGAGAATTGGAAATAATTGTTCCGTTTATAAAACTTCCGATGGCAATCCCTGCCACAATTCCGATAATTGTTTTTACTGTTGTGTTCATAATATTTAGTTTTAAATAGTTAAAAATTATCGACTTTTTAGCAAACTCTAAAAAAGTTGTTTTAGGAAATTTTTAAAATCAACAATCGTAATCTTTATTCATTCATAGAAATTAAAAATTCTTTGTTGTCTTGTGTTTTCATAAATCGATTGTTTATAAATTCCATTGCTTCCACAGGGTTCATATCAGCAAGATATTTACGCATAATCCACATTCGTTTGATTACATTTTCGTCCAAAAGTAAGTCATCTCTTCGGGTGCTTGAGGCGGTTAAATCAATTGCTGGGAAAATTCTTTTATTAGAAATTCTTCGGTCTAATTGAAGTTCCATGTTACCTGTTCCTTTAAATTCTTCAAAGATAACTTCGTCCATTTTAGAACCTGTTTCGGTTAGTGCAGTAGCAATTATACTTAAAGAGCCTCCGTTTTCGATGTTTCGGGCTGCTCCAAAAAAGCGTTTGGGTTTTTGCAACGCATTGGCATCTACACCCCCACTCAACACCTTGCCCGATGCTGGCTGAACAGTATTATACGCTCGTGCTAAACGGGTAATAGAGTCTAATAAAATAACCACATCGTGCCCGCATTCTACCAATCGTTTGGCTTTTTCGAGCACAATATTTGCCACTTTTACGTGTCGTTCGGCTGGCTCATCAAATGTTGAGGCAATTACTTCTGCTCGAACACTTCGTTGCATATCGGTTACCTCTTCTGGGCGTTCGTCTATCAATAAAACAATTAAATATACCTCTGGGTGATTGGCAGCAATAGCGTTTGCTATGTCCTTGAGGAGCATTGTTTTACCTGTTTTAGGTTGTGCAACAATCATTCCTCGTTGTCCTTTACCAATAGGGGCAAACAAATCAATAATTCGGGTTGAAATAGCGCTGTTTTTTTCGGCTAATCTGAATTTTTCTTCAGGGAAAAGCGGAGTTAAATGTTCAAAAGCAATTCTATCTCGAACCACTTGTGGGTCGTGTCCATTTATTTTTGAAACCCGAACCAAAGGGAAATATTTTTCACCTTCTTTTGGGGGTCTAACTACTCCTTTTACGGTATCGCCTGTTTTTAAACCAAACAAACGAATTTGAGATGTAGAAAGATAAATATCATCAGGCGAAGCCAAATAATTATAGTCGGACGAACGTAAAAAACCATAGCCATCGGGCATCAAATCCAAAACACCTTCACACTGAATAATTCCATCAAATTCAAAATCAGGGTCCCTAAAATTGGTTTGCTTAGGGTTGTTCTGTTTGTTTTTATTGTTGTTTTTTGGTTTACTATTTTGCGATTTATTTGATTGTTGAGTTTGGGCTTCGTTTGTAGAAATTTCTGCAACAACCTCATTATCTGTGGATTGTTCTTCCAAAATAGGTAACTCAATCAGTTCTGTAGCTTCTGCTGGTTTGTTTTCTGCTCTATTTTTATCAAATTTTTGACGAGGTCGTTTGTTTTTTTGATTGTTTTCGGTTGTATTTATAAGTTTTTCGGGAGTATTTTCTACAATAATTTCCACGGGTTCTGCTACAACAGCTTCTGGTTTTATTTCGGGTGTTGGTCTTTGAATAGGCTTTGGAGTAGATTTTTTCTTTCGAGCTGGTTTGGGTTTTGCTACTGGCTCTGGAGTTTTTGAAGAAAATAAATCAGGGTTAGAGACCTGATAATCAAGTATTTGATATACTAATTCGTCTTTTTTTAAGGTTTTAAACCTTTTGATTTTTGCTTTTTCAGCAACGTTTTGAAGCTCGTTGAGCTCCATTTCTTTTAATTCAGAAATGTCAAACATAAAATGTTTTTGGATTGATTAGATAAATATTTTAATTATAATTGTTTGGTAATCAATAAGTTATTATCGTTTTTTTTTTGGAATAATTAACTTTGCTTTGAAAGAAAATAAACAAATTTTTTGAATACTATATATTTGTAAAAAGGAAGAGATTTAGTGTTAGTAAGTGATGTTTTGACTTAAAAACAGTGCAATTTTACAATATTTTTTTTATAAAACAATTTTTTTATACCATTTATTTTTTGAAATCCTATAAAAATTAACAAAACTTAGAAATTATATAAACATTTTTTGTGTTCCGTTAGGAGCAAGCTATTTGCAGAGAATGTTTATAAGAAAGATTAACCAACTCAATTGTTTGTAAAGCCTAATTTTAACAAATTGACATGCCTCATCAAAGTCTATTGTCTTTGTAGGTTTATTCCAAATCCACATAAATAAAACCTAAAATGTTAAAAAATATTTAAAACTTGCAATAAAATTTATTTTTTTAAGTTAGAACTACTTAAAAATACTATTTTTGTGAAACCTCAAAAAGTAAATTACCTTTTGAGGTTTTAAAATGTTTAAAAAACACCCGATTTATGCTAAAAAATATAACTCCATATATACTAATATTCAGTGCAATTATTGGTTATGCACAACCCAAACAAGCTTATTTAGACTCTATAAAAGCTACTTTTGTAAACGACGAAACAAGCTCGTGCATAGATGAACGTTGGATGAAGGAATTGACCAATCAAGATTTGTTCGAGAGTATGCAAAACGACATTTTAGAAATAAATATTGATGAAACCGTTGCTTTTAACGAACTTTCAACCGATTTATTAAAAAAAAGGCTGAAACTTTTAGACGAAAAATCAGTTTTTAACATTGCTTATAACCCAGCCTTAGAAAACGTTATTAAATCATTCTTAAAAAACCGTTCAAAATCGTATGAACGTTTAATGGCTCTTTCTGAGTACTATTTTCCATTGTTTGAAGATCATTTAGCCAAATATAACGTTCCGTTAGAAATCAAATATTTAGCCATTGTAGAATCGGCTTTAAACCCCCGAGCGCGCTCCCGAGTTGGAGCTTCTGGGCTTTGGCAATTTATGCTCTATACAGGCAAACAATATGGTTTAGAAGTAAATTCGTATGTAGATGAACGATTTGACCCTATCAAAGCCAGCGAGGCAGCTTGTAGGTATTTGTCGGATTTGCACGGAATGTTAGGCGATTGGGATTTGGTTTTGGCAGCCTACAACTCTGGCCCTGGAAACGTTTCAAAAGCTATTAGAAGGTCGGGAGGACAAGCAAATTATTGGAATATCCGACGGAATTTACCAAGAGAAACACAAGGCTATTTGCCTGCTTTTTTAGCCACAATGTATGTATATGAATATCGAAAAGAGCACAATATTAATCCTAAAAAAGCCCCTTTAACCTACTTTGAAACCGATACCGTGATGGTTAAACGCAAAATGAGTTTTAAGCAAATTTCCGATTTATTAGATATTTCTGTTGAGCAAATTCGGTTTTTAAATCCTATTTATAAGTTAGATATCATTCCGTTTATGAGCAATAAGTCTCATTTTTTACGACTACCTAAAAATAAAATTGGTGTTTTTGCCTCCAACGAACATAAAATTTATGCGTATTTAGATTTTGTAGAGCAGCTGAGAGAAAAACCTTTATTTGCAGCCGAAATAGATAGTATTTCGGTAGATGAAACACGAGTAGTTGTTAAAAATATATATCATAAGGTGAAACGAGGCGAAAATTTAGGTAAAATTGCTGATAAATATAACGTTTCGGTGAGTGAATTAAAAAAATGGAACAGAATTAAGGGAACAAAAGTTGCTAAGGGGCAACGTTTGCGAATTGAAACCAAAAAAGCAGTTGCTTTTCAATCGAAATCAGCCACTGCAAATGTGTTAGAAAATCAGGTAATTGATGCCTTAAAATTAGAACAAGCTGACAACTCTAACGATGCTGAAAAATTTGTTTTACATACAGTTAAAAAGAAAGAAACACTTTCGAACATTGCTAAAAAATATGGTGTTACTACCGCTAATATTAAAGAATGGAATAGTTTAAAATCATCTAACTTAAATTATGGTAAAAAACTTAAAATTTACAACAATCAAACTCCTAAAACAGTAGAACTACGTAAAGATAGTGAACCAAAAGAAATAACTCATGTCGTTAAAAAAGGAGAGTATTTAATAAAAATTGCCAAAATGTATAATGTTTCGGTTGAAGATATTATGACTTGGAATAATCTTACAGAACGAGACGTTTCGGCAGAAACAAAACTGATTATTAAAACAACCAAAGCCCCTTTTGAGACAGTTCCAAATGAAGAGGAGGAGAAAAAAATACACATTGTTAAAAAAGGTGAAAGTTTAGGTAGAATTGCTTCCAATTATGAGGTTACGGTGGGGCAATTATTCAAATGGAATTATTTACGAAATAACAACATCAAAGAGGGGCAAAAATTAGTTATTAAAAACACCAAAAAACTCACAGAAAATAAATCAAATACAGCAACAAAAACACATACTGTAAAAAGTGGTGATACCCTGTCTGAACTAGCTGATAGATACGAAGTTTCGGTTTCCGATATACAAAAATGGAATAATTTAAATGGTAGTTCACTTAATGTTGGTATGAAACTTGTGGTTAAAAAATAAAAATAGATATGAAAAAAATAATTTTATTGGTTGCTCTTGGCTTTTTGAGTTCGTGCCAAAAAAAAGACGGAGCAACCAGAAAAAAAGCTGATTTGCCCGAATCAAACGCTAAACTAAACAACGTTTCAATTATTATTGAAAATGATTTATGGAAAAGCGAAATAGGCGATAGTCTACGTTCAAAACTATCTGCCCCTACAGAAGGTTTACCACAAGATGAAGCAATGTTTGACATCAATCAATATCCTCCCAAAGTTTTTAAAGGTTTTGCTACCAAAAGCCGAAATATATTGGTAATAGAACATAAAAAGCCTAAAAAATTTACATTTGTAAAAGATGAATTTGCTACTCCACAAGCGGTTATGCACATTTCTGGAAAAAATATTACCGAATTAATAGCGGTTTTAGAAGAGCATCAAAAAGAAATTATAAAAAACATTCAACAGTCGGAAATTAAAGAAAACCAACGAAGAATGACAAAATCTCTTCTAAACGATCAAAAAATTAAAGATAAATTTGGTATTAGCCTTATGGCATCTTCATCTTTTAAATATGATATGATCCGTGAAAAATTTATTTGGCTACGAAAACAATTTAAAATGGGAATGAGTGCTTACTCTCCTTCGGGCGAAAATTCAATTATCATTTATGAAGTTCCTTACCAAACCGTTGAAGGAGCCGATGTATTAGAAAATATTTTACAAATGCGAGGCGCCATTGGTAAAGCCAATATCGAAGGAGCTTTACCTAATACTTTTATGGATACAGACAGATCCTATCGTCCCTATTTTTATGAAACCACCTTTGCAAATAAAAAAACCTATATAACCAAAGGGATTTGGGAGTTAAAAAACGATTTTATGTCGGGCCCATTTATCAATTATGCTATAAAAGATGAAAAAAATAATAGATATTTAGTAGTAGAGGGTTTTTCATACTTTCCATCACAATCCAAACGTGAATTGGTTTTAGAAATTGAATCAATCATACAATCTATCAAGTTTTTATAGGTTTATGCTCACTTTTATAACCAAAACCTTTGACGAACTCAGCAAAACAGAGTTATATGACCTTTTACAACTAAGAGCCGAAGTTTTTATTGTAGAACAAAATTGTCCCTATCAAGACATTGATGGAAAAGACTCAAAAGCCCTACATTTGTTGGGCTTTTGTGATAGTATTTTAGTCTCTTATGCACGGCTATTTAAACCTAATGATTATTTTGAAAACGCTTCGATTAGTAGAGTTATTATAAAAGAAGCGTTTCGGGATAAAAAATTAGGCTATGAACTCATGCATCAGGCAATTACCGAAATTGAAAATCATTTTAAAGAAAAAATCATCGAAATTTCGGCACAAGAACACTTAAAAAATTTTTACAAAACGGTTGGTTTTCAGCAAACCTCAGAATCGTATTCAGAAGATGGTATTCCGCATATTCGGATGCTAAAAAAATAAATTTTTAGAAGGCCTCATAAACATAACAAAGGCATTGCTTTTGTAAGGCTTTAAAAATTACTATCTTTGCCCAACTATTTTTTTAAAAATTTATGAAAACATTAAAAAACATTACTCGTTCTAGAGCCCAAGAATCATCTGCGGCTATTGAACGACTTTATATATCGATGCGACACCTTTTTAACCGTGGTTTTTATAAACCGATGGGTATTTCGGGTGAAAATTTACGAGAAGCCTTGCTGTTGCTTCGTCCTGAAATTTATGGTAGTATAGCCGAAGAAAAGGTTGAACTTAACGGGCTTTTATATGTAATAGAACGATTACCGGTGGGTATTGAAGAGTGTCGGTTTATCAATTTAACCTCGGATGAGGGCTATTCCAATTCGCATTTTAAAGCAATAGTTCCGCCTAAAAGACGTAGAAATTGCTACCGAATAGACGATGAACAAATGAATATTGAAATTACACGAGGGCGGTCGGATATTTATGATGTTTTAACCCACCTTACGTTTATTTTTATAGAATCACATAAAATAAAAAATCGTGTTTTTTTAGACGAAACTGACGAAGTTACACGTGATTGGCAAAAATTAGAACAAATTGTAACTCAAAACAAAAAATTAAGCATTATTGAGCGTGAAAAAGCTATTTCGCACACTTCCAATATCTTAGGACGAACTTTTGAAGAAATTCAAAATATTTATGTTGCTTTTGGGACTTCCGAAATGCCCGAACGTTTTTTACACATCATTTATTGGTTAGGAAAATTGGCTATCGAAGAAGTTTTAGACAATAATAAACGAACCATTACGTTTAGCCCCGTGTTACGAGAACGTTTAGGGCATCATATTTATGGTGAAATTTGGGCTGACACCATCAAAGAAACCCTTAAAAACAATAATCTATTAGAGCGTCCTATTCATATAATTAGTGCAAATATGCATAGTGTGATGAACTCGTTGTATGCCAAGCTAGTTTTAGGGAATGCTTATAAAAACAAAGATGAGTATACAATTTTTGAAGATTTAAGCAAAAGCGGAAACAACGATTTACGTTCAAAAGTAGAAGAATATGCTCTTAAAAATGGGATGATTTCGTTGCCCGACCAATCAGGAACTAATATTGATGTTCAAATTTTTGATACCGATAAAATAGATTTTACAAAAACCGATTTTAAGCTCAATATCCAAAAAAAACCCGTGCTTATTGTGATGGACTATGCCTTTGGAGAGCAAGCTTATGAAACCATTGATGAGTTGTTGAAACCCTATAAAAAAACCATGTTTTTAAATGTAGAATCGGTTTCAATTATGGGAAAAGCGGGTATTTTGCAAGGAGATAAAGGAGATATTATGATTCCGAATGCCCATATAAACGAAGGAACAGCCGATAATTATCCGTTTAAAAACGAACTAACAGTCGAAATGCTCGAAGGAAAAGGAATTCCTGTTTATACAGGACCTATGATTACCGTTTTAGGAACCTCTTTACAAAACAAAGATTTATTAAAATTCTTTAGAGATTCTACTTGGGGTGCCATTGGGCTCGAAATGGAAGGGGCTTATTATCAAAAAGCCATACAATCTGCCTCAAAAATCAGAAAAAGTATCAATCCAAAGGTAAAAGTTAGATATGCCTATTACGCTTCTGATAATCCCCTCGAAACAGGTAGCACACTGGCTTCTGGTGGTTTAGGAACCACAGGTGTAAAACCAACATATTTGATAACCATCAAAATATTAGAACAAATATTTAAAGGATAATTAGTAATTAAAATTATATAATAATGAACACACAAACCGAAAAAGAAATTGATTTATCACAAATAACTAACAAAATAGGTTCGTTTTTCCAAAATTTAGCGTTTAAATTTTTTAATTTTTTGTTATTTGTTAAAAAAAATATTATTGTTTTTATATCGCTTTTTATTATTGGTGTGGCTTTAGGGTATTTTTATGACAAAATTACCAATGGCTATAAACATCAAATAATTGTAACCGCAAATTTTGGAAGCCTAGATTATTTATACGCAAAAATAGATCTTTTACAAGCTAAAATTAAAGAAGGTGATACCCTGTTTTTAAAACAATTAAACATAAAAAACAGTAAAAAATTTAATGCTATTTCTATTGAGCCAATTATTGATGTATATAAATTTATTGAAGGGAGAGCCGATAATTTTGAACTAATAAAACTGATGGCTGAAGATGGTGATATTGATAAAATTATAAAAGACAAAGTTACCAGCAAAAATTATCCGTATCATTTAATTGAATTTAAAACCAGCAAAAAAACAACTATTGCCGAAACTTTAGACCCAATTTTAGATTATTTAAACCAATCTGAACACTTTTTAAAAACTCAAAAACAATATTTATATAATTTAGATGTAAAAGAGGCAATAAACGACTCTTTAGTAGTGCAAATTGATGCTTTTTTAGCTGGATTATCAACAGGTAAAAATGGTTCAAAAAGCAGTAGTTTGGTTTATTACAACGAAAACACACAACTAAATGAGGTTTTTAAAACAAAGGAAGCGCTTTTATCTGAAAAAAACAGATTTAATTTAGAACGAATTTCGTTAGATAAAATTATTAAAGACACAAGTGTAACTCTAAACTTAAAAGAAGTTAAACCTATTTATGCCAAAGCAAAGATTTGGTTTCCTATTATTTTTTGGATGTTTTTTTTATCGTATGTAGAGGGTAAAAAATTCTATAAAAGACAAATGAATAAACGAAAATAGTTATGGAGGCTTCTAAAAATCGATTTTCAAATTAATTAGAAAGCGAAATTTAAAAAAACTTTTTGTGCTAAAAATGAATTTTTAGAAGTCCCCTTATTTAACTTTTATCGTCCATTCAAACAAAAATTGACAAACCTTATCTCCTTTTTCATCGGTTCCTACAGAGTTTAACCAAATCGTTTGACCTTGGTTAGTATCAATGGCTTGTTGAATAACCTCTTTAATTTTTAAACCTTCCTCACACACAAAAGTGATTCTACCTCTTGCTTTTTTTGTAAAATTACCTTTATTATTGGCTACCAACATCGAAATTTTTTTGCCAGATTTTTGTATTTGATACATTACCAAAGCACCTGTGGTTAGTTCGGCAGCCATGGCTAATACGGCAAAATACATCGATTGGAACGGGTTTTGGTTAAACCAACGATGCTTAACCGAAACCAAACATTTTTCTTCAGAAATTGTTTTTACACGAACACCACACCAAAAGGCAGAAGGAAGTTTAAAAAACAAAAATGTGTTTAATTTTAAAGGTGTAAAGCTCATGTTTTTTTTATTTTATAGTTACAAATTAGTCTATTTATTAAATTAGGGACTTCTAAAAATAATTTTTATTACAAAATCAACTTTTAGAAATCCTCTTTGTTTTTTGAAATAAGAATACTCACAGCATTTCCTCCAAAACCAACTGCATTTACAAGCACATTGTTGATGCTTTTCTGTTGGATGTTTTTATAAAAAGGCGTATCAATACAATGGTTATTTTTAAGCATTAAAAGGGCTAATTCAAGGCTTAACAAACCCGACGCACCAAAGGTATGACCAATTTTCCACTTGTTTGTGGTTAGCATAGGTAATTTTTCACCAAAAACGTTTTGGATAGCCTTATATTCAGACAAATCGCCTTGGATGGTGCCTGGTGCATGCATTACCACAGCATCAACATCCCTATAATCAATATTTTCTAAAGCCATTTTCATAGATTTTTGAAAACAAATAGCCTCTTCTGAAATAGAAATATTATGATTTAGAATTTCGGTTGCAAAGCCAATTCCTATAATAATTGCTAGGGCATTGCTTTTTTTTCCTTTTTCTAAACAAATACTTGCTGCCCCTTCGCCCAAAACCATGGTGTTTTTTTTCTTGTTTAAATCAAGTGATTTACAAATATACCTATCATTTTCGGTAGCATAAATTTTTAAAGCCTCCATTTGTGCAATCGTAAAAGAGGTTAAAGGAGCTTCTGAACCACCAATTAAAAAATACTTTGCAAACCCGCTTTCT
This sequence comes from uncultured Flavobacterium sp., assembly GCA_964463035.1. Classification (GTDB taxonomy): domain Bacteria; phylum Bacteroidota; class Bacteroidia; order Flavobacteriales; family Flavobacteriaceae; genus Flavobacterium. The sequence goes on along the minus strand of CAYXAF010000010.1, from coordinate 33,625 downwards.
AACCAAGTAATTCCGTTTAGCAAGGCGTGCAAGGCAGTTGAACACGTAATAGAATGCGAAATTTCTGGGCCATTTGCTTGCAAATCGTGTGCCACCCAGCTCGAAATATTCCCTAAAGTAGTGGTAGGCGAAGCTAATGGTTTAGCTTTTTTATGTTCTAAAAAATACCGATGATGTTCTTCAAAAAGTTGGGTTGCTCCCCGAGAAGATCCAAAATTAACTCCAAAATTTTGATGCCTCCAACCTGCTTTTTCAACGGCTTTCCGAGCGGTAAAAATAGCAAACAATACCGATAGGTCTAAATTTTTATACCTATCATTTTCGCTTTTAAGTTGTTCTATTTCAGCTTGTAAGCTATTAGAAATTTGTGCAATAAATGTTGATTTATCGTTCAATTTCGTTTGTTTTATATAGCTTTTATCTGTCAAATAAGCCCTCCAAATTTCATCTTCGATAGTGCCTAAGGCAGAAAGTGAAACGGCAGAAACAATAGATATTTCGGTTTTCATTACATAAATATTTGTTACAAAGGTCTATTTTTTTAAATTGATGATTGATTTTTATGTCTTTAAAATTTAAGGGGGCTTCTAAAGGGGACTTCTAAAATGAATTTTTAGAAGTCTTTTATAGTTTAATATTCATTTTTACGTTAAAGGTTCTTGTGGTCATATAATTGGGGATTCCGTATTGGAGTTTGCTATAAGCATCTCTTACCCAGGTGTTTGTAATGGCGTTTTTGTTGTTAAATATATTAAAAATTTCAAAACCAAGGGCAAATTCTCGAAAGGGTTTTAACCATTTTTTAGATGATTGTATGTTTGTTTCATCTTTAAAAACGTATGAAAAACCTACATCGGCACGCTTATAGCTGTTCAATCGTGCTTGATAATCATATACATTGGCATAAGAGGGTGAGCCTCCTGGAAGCCCTGTGTTATAAACCAAATTTATATATACCTTCATATTGGGCACTTTCGGGGCATAATCTTGAAAAAGTATCGCAAATTTCAGGCGTTGGTCTGTGGGGCGAGCAATATAGCCTTTGTTGTTGATGTTTTCTTCGGTTTTAAGATAGCCAAAACTAAACCAAGATTCGGTTCCTGGCACAAATTCACCATTTAATCTGAGGTCTGCTCCATACACATACCCTACTGCATTGTTATTGGCTTGATATCTAACTCTCACATTATCAAGAGTATAAGTATTTACATCGTGCAAATTTTTGTAATAAATTTCGGAAACTAATTTAAACGGGCGTTTCCAGAATTTAAAACTATAATCACTTCCTAAAACCGCATGAACCGATTGTTGTGCCTTTACTTGGGGTATTACTTTTCCGTTCATATCCCGTAGTTCTCTATAAAAAGGAGGCTGATGATATACCCCCCCCGAAAGCCTAAAAATCATGTCTTTTTTCCAAGCAGGACGAAGGGTGAGCTGTATTCGAGGACTAAAAACGAATTGATTTTTAGATTCTTGTCCACGAGTTTTTACATTCCATTGGTGCATCCGAACGCCTGCATTGAGCCATAATTGATGAGCTCCTATACTAATTTTTCGGCTCCATTGTCCATAACCCGAAATCCTATCAATAGTTACATAATTTGTAGCCCGAACATTTTGATACGGAGTTAGAGGGCCCGTAAAAGCATTATATGGCTGGTCTATTTTTATATCTAAAACAGGGGGTGGCAAATGAAATCCAGCCGAATCTACCACTTCCCACTCTACTATTCTGTCTCGGATGTCTTCTTTGGTATATTTGATACCCCATTCTAAATCGTTTAAGGTAAATTTATGTTTTCCTTTCACTTCTGCATTCACAATTAGAGCATCTAAATTATTCCGAGCATGGTTCAGTTGTGTACCAACTCCTCTGCTATAAATCACATTTCCAAAGGTTTCCGAGCCAATGTTACTATCTACTTCGCCTAAGGAATATTGAGCTAAGACATCAAAATATTCCTGCTCTTTTGTATGATAAATAGATTGTATAAAGGTATATTTATGATTTTCGGAAGCCTGAAGGGTGGTTTTTAAAGCTCCAAAGTAGGTTGCATATTCATCTTTTTCTTGTCCTTGGTAAAAAACTAACAAAGCAATAGGGTTATCAAGCGTTCCGAAGTTGGTTTGCCTTGTAAGGGGCTGATAATGGTATTTATTTTGCGAAATATTACCTAAAAAATTAAAACTAATATTGGTGTTTAAAAAATAATTAAACTGTGTTTGAATATCGGCAAACGAAGGCTTAAAATTAGTTTCTGTATCTTGACTATTCACTAAAAGTGCGTTGTTTCTGTATCTAAGCCCTGTAATATTGGTTAGTTTTTGATTTTTTGAAGTTCCCTCCACCGTTAGGCTACCTCCTAGTAAACTCGCTTCGAGCGTAGCTCTAAAATTTTTCGGATTTCGGTAAGTTATATCTAAAACGGAGGATAATTTATCACCATATTTTGCTTGAAAACCACCTGCCGAAAAGTCAATATTTTCAACCATATCTGTATTGGTAAAACTCAAACCCTCTTGTTGCCCCGAGCGAATTAAAAAAGGTCTGTAAATTTCAATTTCGTTTACATACACCAAGTTTTCGTCATAATTACCCCCTCGAACGGAATATTGGGTAGAAAGTTCACTATTACTATTCACCCCTGGTAAGGTTTTTAAAATATTCTCTACTCCTGCATTGGCTCCTGAAATTTTCCGAATCATGGCAGGTTCTATAACCGTAACTCCTTCTACCTTTTTCTTAGAAGTTCCATACACCACAATTTCGCCTATTTGCTCCGATTTTGTGTTGATAACAGGGTTTAATTCAAAGTCTTCGTTAGGCAAAAGCGTGAGTTCTATCGTTGATTTTTTATAACTTGTGTGTGAAAAAGTGAGGTTTATTTTTTTGTTGGCTTCCACTCTAAGTTGGTAAAATCCTGACGCATCGGTTGTTGTTCCTTTGCTATTGCAAACTACGCTTACGTTTTCGATGGGTTTATTTTTTTCGTCTAAAACAATCCCTTTGATACGGGCTGTTTGTGCTTGAGTAGTAAAAATAAGGCTCCAAAAAAGAAAATTTAGGATGATTTTTTTCATCTGTTTGTGTTTTTTTTTAATAAAGGGAACTTCTAAAAATTGGTTTTCTAATAAAAATTAGTTATTTTAAGAAGTAGCAGGCAAAATTTAAAAGGAATTTTCAGAAGCCTCCTTAAAATACTTACAAATATACACTTTAAAGGTGGGGTGTTTACACAAATTTTCAGGTTGTTTTACGCCCGCCTTGGGTGAAATTCTTTTTTAGGTTATAGAACATAGTTTCTGCTGTTCAAAATATTTATTTAAAATAACTAAAATTATGATTGTTTTTTATCTTTAATAGGGTTTGATAAATTAGTTGTATAGTGTTTTCAACATCTGTTTTATGCACCATTTCTACGGTGGTGTGCATATAGCGTAAGGGCAACGAAATAAGTGCCGAAGCTACACCACCATTACTATAAGCAAAAGCATCGGTATCGGTTCCTGTAACCCTGGAAGAAGCTAAGCGTTGAAAAGGAATTTTGTTTTCGGTGGCTGCTTCCAAGATAAGTTCTCTTAAAACGTGCTGCACTGCTGGAGCATAGGTTACTACGGGTCCTTTGCCAATTTCTAAATCGCCTTCAATTTTTTTCTCAATCATGGGGGTGGTGGTGTCATGGCACACATCGGTAACAATGGCAACGTTGGGTTTTAGGGTTTTGGTAATCATTTCGGCACCTCGCAAACCAATTTCTTCTTGAACAGAGTTGGTTATATAAAGTCCAAAAGGTAAAGTTATGTTGTTTTCTTTTAATAAACGGGCTACTTCGGCTATCATAAACCCTCCCATTCGGTTGTCTAACGCTCTACCTACAAATTTGTTTTCGTTTAATATCATAAAATCGTCTGGGTAGGTAATCACACAGCCTACATGAACCCCTAAGGCTTCTACTTCGGCTTTGGTAGAGCAGCCACAATCGATAAAAATATTTTCAATTTTAGGGGTTTCTTCTTTGCCTCTATTTCGTGTATGGATAGCGGGCCATCCAAAAACGCCTTTTATAATTCCTTTTTTAGTATGGATATGTACTCGTTTAGAGGGGGCAATTAGCTGGTCGGAACCTCCGTTTCGGATTACATAAATAAGTCCGTTGTCGGTTATATAATTTACATACCACGAAATTTCGTCTGAATGCCCTTCAATAACCACCCGAAAAGGTTCCTCTGGATTGATAACCCCTACTGCTGTTCCGTAGGTATCTGTTATAAACGTATCGATATAGGGCTTTAAATACTCCATCCAAAGTTTTTGCCCTTCGGCTTCGTAGCCTGTTGGAGAGGCATTATTTAAATATTTTTCTAAAAAATCAATGGATTGTTGGTTTAAAATAGATATGTTTGTCATAAGGTTTTAATTAATTTTATGTTTTTTATTCTGTTAATAATTTTTTAATATCTTCTTTTAGCATTTTAATTCCGCTTTCTTCCAATCCATCATAATATAAAATAGGATTATTGTTTGGGTCTTTTCGGCATCTTATTTTTCCGTTTTTATCAACCAAAGCAAATAAGCCTGAATGCTCAAAACCACCTTTAAATTTACTGCTTTCTTCGGCATATAAATTAAAACCTTTGTTGGCCAAATCATAAATATAATCTTTATCACCAGTTAAAAAGTTCCAATTTTTATGCATAACTCCTAAATGTTTTGCGTGTTCGTTTAGCACTTCTGGTGTATCATTAAAAGGGTTTATGGTAATAGAAACAACACCAAAATTGGGTTCGTTTAAAAATTCTTTTTCAACGGTAAGCATATTTCGGTTCATGATTGGGCAAATAGTAGGGCAAGTAGAAAAGAAAAACTCTACTACATAAACTTTGCCAAGGTAATCTTTGTTTGTAATTACTTTTTTATGCTGATTTGTGAGTGAAAATTCAGGCACATTGCCCATTTCCATTAAATCAGTTTGTTTAAATTTTTTAATAATTTTTGGAGTTGCCCAAAAGGCAAAAATAAATACTATAATTGTTATTAATATTTTTATTGGGGAGTTCATTTTTTATGTTTTTTTTGCAAAATTACTAAAAAAGATGCTATTTTGTTTCTTTTTAATTTCTTTAAGCATAAACTATGTTAAATTATTGTTTTATAAATATTTATTTATTATCTTGCCAAAATTTTTTATATAAACCAAACTAAAAAATATTATTATGAAATTTAGAATTCTACTTTTGTTAATGGTGCTTTCTTCAGTTGTTGCTTTTGGGCAGCGAACTTGTTTAACCACCGAAAAAATGAACCAACTAATTCAGGCTGATGAAAAATTTGCTGAGCATCATCGACAAATTATGAATCATATCCAAACGGCAAAATCAGGAAATGACTTTTCTGCTCGTAATCCCAATGTTGTAATTACAATTCCTGTGGTCTTTCATGTATTGTATAAAAACGCTACTCAAAACATTTCAGATGCTCAAATTCAATCACAATTAGATGTTTTAAATGCCGACTATAGAAAATTAAATACAGACTTCTCGAGTGTAGTTCCTGCTTATTTTCAAACCTTTGCTTCTGATATGGAAATTGTATTTTGCAAAGCAAACAAAACCCCAGCAGGTGTTGCTACTACAGGTATTGAAAGAAAATTAGTATCTTCATCTTTTGTATTTGGGGATAACTACTACCAAAGTTCAGGTTTAGTAGCATGGGATCCAACTAAATACTTAAATGTTTGGATTGGTATTTTAGACGGACAATATGACGGCATTTTAGGCTGGGCATATTTACCCTCTGCTGCTGGTCAGCCTTTTGATGGTTTGGTGTGTGATTATCGTTATTTCGGAACAATGGGAACAGCAACAGCGCCTTATAATAAAGGGAGAACTTGTACCCACGAAATCGGACATTATTTTGGTTTAGAGCACCCATGGGGTGATGATAATAGTGCATGTGGCTCTACTGCAAACAGTGATGGTGTAGCTGATACACCAGCAACTAATAATCCATATTATGGTTGTCCTTCTTATCCAAATAATACAAATGCTTGTTCCGCTTCAACTAATGGTTCTATGTTTATGAATTATATGGACTATCCTAATGATGCTTGTATGGCAATGTTTTCGAACGGGCAAAAAACTATTGTTCAAAATACTATGAATGGAGTTCGTGCAAGTTTAAAAACATCGGCTGCAACTAATTGTGCAACTCTTTCAGTAGATGATATTGAAAAATTTGAAGCTATAAATGTGTATCCTAACCCAATTACAAATCAATTTTTTATTGCTTCTCCTTACATTGAAATTGATGAGGTTGAAATTTATAACATCCACGGTTCCATTGTAAAAACAGCAAATTTATCAGGCGTAAACAAAGTAGATGTTTCAGAATTATCAACAGGAACATATTATTTAAGAATATATAGTAAAAATGAATTTATTAAATCGGATAAAATTATTAAACAATAAATTTTTTAATTTTAAAAGTCTCCATTATTTTAAAAACCCCTCTCAAAAATATTTTTTGGGGGGGTTTTTTTATACCCATACATTTCAATAAAAATAAAACTTTCGCTTATATTTGCAAATTATACACTTTTGAAAACGAACATGAATAACATTCGGAATTTTTGCATCATTGCACACATTGATCACGGAAAAAGCACCCTTGCCGACCGCCTTTTAGACGTTACTCACACGGTTACTGCCCGAGAGCAACAAGCTCAATTGTTAGATAATATGGATTTGGAACGAGAGCGAGGCATCACCATTAAAAGTCATGCAATTCAAATGGAATATACCTACAAAGGCAAAAAATATATTTTAAACTTAATAGATACCCCTGGTCACGTAGATTTTAGTTACGAAGTTTCTCGGAGTATTGCTGCTTGCGAAGGAGCCTTACTAATTGTTGATGCTGCCCAAAGTATTCAGGCTCAAACGATTTCAAATTTATATTTAGCACTTGAAAACGATTTAGAGATTATTCCTATTTTAAACAAAGTTGATTTACCCAGTGCCAATCCAGAAGAAGTAAGCGATGATATTGTTGATTTATTAGGTTGTAAACACGAAGATATTATCCATGCTTCGGGAAAAACAGGTTTTGGAGTAGAAAATATCCTAGCAGCTGTTATCGAAAAAATTCCTGCACCAAAAGGCAATATAAATGAGCCACTACAAGCCCTAATATTCGACTCACATTATAACCCTTTTAGAGGCATTGAAGTTATTTTTAGAGTAAAAAATGGCGAAATTCGCAAAGGACAAAAAATAAAATTTATGTCCACAGGCAATGAATATTTTGCCGATGAAGTAGGGACTTTAAAATTAAATCAAGTGCCAAAAGATGTTATTTCGGCTGGTGATGTAGGGTATTTGATTTCGGGGATTAAAGAAGCCAAAGAGGTAAAAGTAGGTGATACCATAACCGATGCAAAAAACCCTACTACCAATATGATTACGGGTTTTGAAGACGTAAAACCTATGGTTTTTGCAGGTATTTACCCTGTAGATACCGAAGATTATGAAGATTTACGAGCTTCAATGGAGAAATTACAACTCAATGATGCTAGTTTGGTTTTTACAGCCGAAAGTTCAGCAGCCTTAGGGTTTGGCTTCCGTTGTGGGTTTTTAGGAATGTTACACATGGAAATTATCCAAGAACGTTTAGAACGTGAGTTTGATATGACAGTAATCACAACCGTGCCAAACGTTTCCTATTTAGCTTATACCAAAAAAGACCCCGAAACACCTTTAATTGTAAACAACCCTTCCGATTTGCCCGAACCCTCTAAACTTGACCGAGTGGAAGAGCCTTTTATAAAAGCAACCATCATTACAAAATCTGATTTTGTGGGGCAAGTAATGAGCCTATGTATTGAAAAAAGAGGACAAATTACTAACCAAACCTATCTTACACCCGAACGAGTAGAACTAAATTTTGATATGCCGCTTGCCGAAATTGTATTTGATTTTTATGATAGATTAAAAACCGTTTCTAAGGGCTATGCTTCATTTGATTATCATCCAATTGGTATGCAAACTTCAAGTTTAGTAAAATTAGATGTGTTATTAAACGGGAATACTGTTGATGCACTTTCTGCTTTAATACATACCAATAATGCCTATAATATTGGTAAAAAAATGACCGAAAAACTCCGAGAATTAATCCCCAGACAACAATTTGACATACCCATTCAGGCAGCTATTGGAGCAAAAATTATAGCCCGTGAAACTATCAAAGCCCTCCGAAAAGATGTAACAGCCAAATGTTATGGAGGCGATATTTCTCGTAAACGAAAACTATTAGAAAAACAAAAAAAAGGTAAAAAAAGAATGCGACAAGTGGGCAATGTAGAAATTCCTCAAGAAGCATTTATGGCAGTATTGAAGTTGAATGATTAAAAATTGGGTATGAAATTTAATGATTTAGACTTAGCTGATTGGAAAAACCTCGAAATAGATGTTAATTCATTATGGATTATTAATGAGCGAGATAAAACAGGCAAGCACAAAAATATTTATCACGGAAATTTTATCCCCCAAATTCCATGACAATTAATACAACGATTTACGAATGTAAACGACACCGTTTTAGATGTTTTTTTAGGCAGTGGTACAACGCTATATGAGTGTGAAATTAAAACCCATTAAATTAGAATTTTATGGATTTAACTTACAACGATGCAATAGAAAAAGTTTTATTAAATAATGGCTATTTTGCACCATTAAAAACAATATATAAGGAAATTTGGAAATATAAAGATAAGTCAAAAGTTAAGGGATTAACACCAGATGCAACAATTCAAAAGCAAATGCAAATAGAGCCTAGATTTACTAAAATAGGTAAAGGAACTATGCATTAACTGAATATTTGGATAAATTAGAAACAAATAAAAATGACTTTTTAAAGAATGAGCCTGAAAAAGTAAGGCATCACGCTAAAATACAAGGAATGTTGTTAGAAATAGGCAATGAACGGCACGAAATTAAAGACACTTATACAAACGATAAAAAATGGATTTTTGAGAATAAAACATTAGGAAGTTTGGCAACTTTAAAAGAAATGCCACCTTTCACTTATGAACGTACTATTAAAGATAGTGTTTCTTATACGGATGTAATTTGGTTTAATGAAAGAGGGTTTCCTTCACAAATTTTTGAAGTTGAACATTCGACGGATTTTAGAGATGCACTAATAAAATTTACTGAATTGCAAGATTTCAAAACTAATTTTTATTGTGTTTCTAATATTGACAGAGAAAGTAAGTTTTTAAAAAGGTGAGTAAATCAGCATTTCATTCAATTTCCGATAGAGTAAATTTTCTTTCTTACGAACAAATTGAAGAGAATTATAAAAAAACAAAAACACCAAATTTTATTTTATGAATACAAATAATTTAGATTTTTTAGTTGAATGTATTAAGGTTGAAATTGAAAACTTCGCTGAAATCATCAATTATAAAGGTAGTTTAAGACACACAAGAAAATTTGAAAAAGCATTATACGAGCATAATAATTACATAAATGAATATATTTTTGGAAGACTGTATGGCTTTGCAGAAATCTATTTTGACCTAACAAAGGAAGTTAACCCTTATGAAAAATTAGTAGAAATTATTGGGAATTATGATTTAGAGTTTAATAAATAAATTTATGAAGTATAAAATCCTCATTGAAGCAGAAATTGAAAGTAATTTTGAAAAAAATGATTTGGAAAACAAATTAGTTATTGCTCTTTTTGACTATAAAAATAATTATACAAAAAGTGATGGTATAGACGATGAATTAGAGGTATCGGAATATCTAATTACAAAAGCTGTTTTAATAGATGAGAAATAAAAGACTCATTTATCCCGAAAGGTAAAACGGGTTTAAAGGAATACTCTAAATCAAACTATTGTAAAAAAAATAATGTCGAAAATTCATTTGAAGAACTAATTAAAAATGCAAAATTCAATTATATCTTTTTAAGCTATAATAACGAAGGATTGATGCAACCTGAAATCATAAAAAATATTATGCAGAAATACGGTAAATATGATTTGTTTACAACAGATTATCAGCGTTTTAAAGCAGATAAAACAGAAAACAGAAACCACATAGCTACTAAAACCACAGAATTTTTACACGTAATTCAAAAATACTAATTAATAAAAAATATAAAATATAAAATAAAATAACAAATGAGCAAACTTTTAATTGTAGGAACCGTAGCTTTTGATGCTATTGAAACTCCTTTTGGAAAAACAGATAAAATTTTAGGCGGAGCAGGCACGTATATAGGGCTTTCAGCTTCGTTTTTTAATGTAAAATCGGCTATTGTATCGGTAGTTGGTGATGATTTTCCTTCAGAATATTTAAAACTTTTAACCGACAGAAATATTGATATCTCGGGCTTAGAAATTGTAAAAGGAGGAAAAACTTTCTTTTGGAGTGGCAAATACCATAACGATTTAAATTCAAGAGACACCTTAGATACACAACTAAACGTATTGGCTGATTTTAGCCCGAAAGTTCCAGAAAATTTTAAAAATGCAGAAATTGTAATGCTTGGAAATTTGCACCCTTCGGTTCAGTTAAGTGTGTTAGACCAGCTTACTGTTAAACCAAAATTAGTAGTTTTAGACACGATGAATTTCTGGATGGATAACACTCCAAAAGAACTCAACGAAATTATAAAACGAGTAGATGTTATAACCATTAACGATGCAGAAGCTCGACAACTTTCAGGTGAGTACTCATTAGTAAAAGCAGCTCGAAAAATACACAAAATGGGTCCAAAATACGTGGTAATTAAAAAAGGAGAACACGGAGCTTTATTGTTTGAAAACAACAACGTTTTCTTTGCACCTGCCTTGCCTTTAGAAGATGTTTTTGACCCAACTGGTGCAGGCGACACTTTTGCAGGAGGCTTAGTTGGATATACAGCACAAACAGAAAATGTTTCGTTTCACAACCTAAAAAATGCTATCATTTATGGCTCTACGTTAGCATCATTTTGTGTAGAACAATTCGGAACAAAACGAATGGAAAGCCTTACAAAACAAGAAGTAGCAGAACGCTTAAAAGAATTCGAAGCATTAACACAATTTGATATAACACTTTCAGAATAATATTTTATAAACATTTTAAAACCATTCAATATTATCATTAAAATAGAATGAAAAGCATTGAATGGTTTTTTAATAGGGCTTCTAAAAATTGAATTTAATTTTAAAAAATACATTTGTAAACTCCATTCACCTTTGAAGAGAGGTTGAGAGTAAATAAAAAACAACTAGAATGGCATCAGAAAAAAAAGAAACACCTTTAATGAAACAATACAACAGCATCAAAGCAAAATATCCCGATGCTTGTTTGCTTTTTAGAGTAGGCGATTTTTATGAAACTTTTGGCAACGATGCCGTTCGAGCTGCTGCCATTTTAGGAATTGTTTTAACCAAAAGAGGCAACGGCTCCGAAGCCGAAACTGCACTTTGTGGCTTTCCGCATCATTCATTGAATACCTATTTGCCCAAATTGGTAAAAGCAGGTTTACGAGTAGCAATTTGTGACCAATTAGAAGACCCAAAACTTGCAAAAACCATTGTAAAAAGGGGCGTTACCGAGCTTGTAACCCCTGGGGTTTCGCTCAATGACGATGTGTTACAAAGCAAAAACAACAACTTTTTAGCAGCCATTCATTTCGGAAAAACTACCATTGGAATAGCTTTTTTAGACGTTTCTACAGGCGAATTTTTAACCTCACAAGGCAATGCAGATTATATTGATAAATTACTTCAAAATTTTAGCCCAAGCGAAGTTTTAATTGAAAAAGCGAACAAAAATAAATGTAGAGAAACTTTTGGAGACGATTACCATACGTTTTATTTAGACGATTGGATTTTTAAAGATGAATATGCTTTTGATTTAATCACCAAACACTTTAAAACCAATTCTTTAAAAGGATTTGGGATAGACGATTTAGCCGAAGGAATTATTGCCTCTGGAGCTGTTTTGCATTATCTTTCAGACACACAACATCACAAAGTTGAACACATAACCACTATTCATCGCATTGCTGAAAACGACTATGTGTGGATGGACCGCTTTACTATCCGAAATTTAGAACTTTACCACAGTTATAATCCCAATGCAGTTACCCTAATTGATGTTATAGACCGAACACTTTCGCCTATGGGTGGACGACTTTTAAAACGTTGGCTTGCTTTACCTTTAAAGGATATTCAAAAGATAAACGACCGTTTAGAAGTGGTGGATTACTTGAAAAATAAGCCTGAAACGCTTCAAAATTATCAAATTCAACTAAAAAAAATATCTGATTTAGAACGACTAATTTCCAAAATTGCCACAGGCAAAATCTCGCCTCGTGAGATAAATTACCTACGAGATTCTTTAGATGCTATTATTCCTATTAAAGAATGGGCTTTGCAAAGTGATAATTTTTCGTTAAAAAGTATTGGAGATAAACTACATCCCTGCGATTTCCTTCGTGAAAAAATTACCTCAACACTGGTAATCGAAGCCCCGGTTTCAATTACCAAAGGAAATGCAATTGCTGCTGGGGTTCATCCGGAGTTAGACGAACTACGAAACATTTCACAATCGGGGAAACAATATTTAGAAGAAATTGAATTTAAAGAAGCCAATACAACGGGTATCCCATCGCTTAAAATTTCGTTTAACAATGTTTTTGGGTATTATATTGAAGTGCGAAACACCTATCAAAACAAAGTTCCAAAAGAATGGATACGTAAACAAACCCTTGTAAATGCAGAGCGTTACATAACCCAAGAACTAAAAGAATACGAAACTAAAATTTTAGGAGCCGAAGATAAAATTCTGCAACTCGAAACCCAAATTTTTGAGCAACTAATCGCTTGGATTTCAACGTATATAACTCAGGTTCAGCTAAATGCCTCACTTATTGCCCAGTTAGATTGTTTGCAAGGTTTTAGCCAATTAGCTCTTGACAATCATTATAATAGACCACTTTTAGACGAAAGCAAAGAAATTGACATCAAAAACGGTCGTCATCCCGTTATCGAAAAACAACTGCCTGTGGGAGTTCCTTATATTGCAAACGATGTTTTTTTAGACGATACAACCCAGCAAATTATTATGATTACAGGACCCAATATGTCTGGTAAATCGGCTATTTTAAGGCAAACCGCTTTGATTGTTTTACTGGCTCAAATGGGTAGTTTTGTGCCTGCTGATGAGGCTCGAATGGGTTTGGTTGATAAAATTTTTACACGTGTAGGAGCAAGTGATAATATTTCGATGGGAGAATCTACCTTTATGGTTGAAATGAACGAAACCGCTTCTATTTTAAATAATATTTCCGACAGAAGTTTGGTTTTATTAGATGAAATTGGACGAGGAACCAGCACCTACGATGGTATTTCGATTGCCTGGGCAATAGCCGATTTTTTACACGAACATCCTACCAAACCGAAAACACTTTTTGCCACACATTACCACGAACTTAACGAAATGCAAGAGCTTTTTAGTCGTATTCAAAATTATAATGTATCGGTAAAAGAATTGGCAGACAAGGTTTTGTTTATCCGAAAATTAGTAAAAGGCGGTTCGGCACATAGTTTTGGAATCCATGTAGCCAAAATGGCAGGCATGCCTCAAACAGTAGTTTTAAATGCCGAAAAAATCATGAAACGTTTAGAAAAAAACCATACCCAAAACCCTACCCACGAAACCCTAAAAACCCAAGACGTGCAACTTAGTTTTGTAGCCCTAAACGACCCGTTGATAGACGAACTAAAAACCGATTTAGAACAAATAGACATCAATACCCTCACCCCCATTGAAGCCCTAATGAAGCTAAATGAACTTAAAAAACGATTGAAAATTGGGGGTTAACGGATTTTTTACATTTTTTTTAATTCAATTTGGAATGTAGTTCCTTTGCCAATTTCTGAGTGGGCAATTTTTATTTTTCCTTTATGATAAGTTTCAATAATTCGTTTTGTGAGTGATAAGCCCAAGCCCCAACCCCTTTTTTTTGTGGTAAAACCAGGCTCAAAAACCTTATGGTAATTGTTTTTGGCAATGCCTTTGCCCGTGTCGGAAATATACATAAATATTTTTGAATCGGTTGTTATAATTGAAATAGACAAGTTGCCTTTGCCTTTCATGGCATCAATAGCATTTTTAACCAAGTTTTCAACACTCCAACTATAAAGTTCTGAATTTAAATAAGTTATAACATTTTCTTTAGGTGCATCAAACGAAAAATGAATTGATTGCGATACTCTTGAACTTAAATATTCTAATGATTTTTGAGTTTCTACTACAATATTTTTAAGTTCTAAAACAGGCTCCGAACCAATTTTTGAAAACCGATTGGCTATAGTTTGCAACCTATCGATGTCTTTTTCAATTTCAGAAACAGTAGATTTGTTGATATTTTCGAGTTTTAAAATTTCTAACCAACCCAAAAGTGACGACAAAGGCGTGCCTATTTGATGAGCGGTTTCTTTTGCCATTGCTGCCCAAAGTTTGTTTTGAGAAGATACTTTAGAGGTTTTATAAAAACTGTAAACCAACAAAACCAACAAAAATATAATCAATAATAATGCAATTGGATAGTATTTTAGTTTTTCAATTAACGATGAATTTCCGTAGTATAAATAGTAAACATCTTGCTTTATAGGTTCGTTTTGATTTTTAATTTTGTTAAAAAAAGAAGCTAATTTTAAACTGTCTGCTTCAATATTGGGGTCTATATTGGCTGTTTTTATAATGTTTTGATGCCTATCGGTTAAAATAATAGGAATAGATTTGTTATTAATTACAATTTGAAAAGGCAACTCAATTTCAGTGTTTTCATCGGCATTTTCAATGGTTTGTTGGGCTTTTGACCACAGTTGCATTTTCGTTCGTTCTTCGTTTTTAAATATTTGAAAAAAAATGTAGGTATTCCACAAAATAAGCAATACCAACCCGAACGAAACAGTGATGAGTATCCATCTGAAATAATTATTTTTTTTTGAAAATTGCATCTTTTTTGTTTTTATTGTAGAGGAACGATGAATTGTACCTCTTTTGGGCAGAATACACACCTAATCGTGCCTCGCCTGATTATTGCACAAAACTACTAAAAATTTGTTTAGCCCCGATAGTAGCGAAAAGCCAACAGCAAAAACCATTATTCTTTATAAAGATTTGTAGCGAGAACAGGAACCGGCTTCTAAAAAATACTATCGTGGATATTTTGCCATAAATTCTTCGGCTTTTTCAACCATTTTTATGCTTCCACAGAAAAAAGGAACCCGTTGGTGCAGTTCGGTGGGCTGTATTTCCATAATTCGTTGATAGCCATCAGAGGCTTTGCCTCCTGCTTGTTCGGCTAAGAATGCCATGGGGTTGCATTCGTAAAGCAAACGTAGTTTTCCGTTGCGAGCTTTGGAACTGGTTGGATAAATATAAATTCCTCCCTTAATCATATTCCGATGAAAATCAGACACTAAACTACCAATATAACGAGAAGTGTAAGGTCTGTCCCCTTCTTCTAACTGGCAATATTTAATATAATCTTTTACCCCTTGCGGAAAATGAACATAATTACCTTCGTTTATAGAGTAAATTGTGCCTGTTTCGGGGAATCTCATGTGTGGATGCGAAAGATAGAACGTTCCGATGGCTGGATTAAGAGTAAAACCATGAACTCCGTACCCCGTGGTATAAACCAACATAGTTGAACTCCCATAAATTACATATCCTGCCGCTACTTGGCTGGTGCCTGGTTGCAAAAAATCATCAAGTGTAACGGGCGTCCCGATGGGAGTAATTCGTCTAAAAACCGAAAAAATTGTCCCAACAGAAACATTTACATCTATGTTTGACGATCCGTCTAAAGGGTCAATTAAAACAACATATTTATTGTTATTATTTCCATCTTTTCCTGTAATAGTTATATAATTATCGCTTTCTTCGGAGGCTATTCCACATACAATTTCTCGGTTCACAAGGGTTTGTATAAAAACATCGTTGGCATATACGTCTAATTTTTGTTGATCTTCCCCTTGTATGTTTTGATTGCCCGCATTGCCCACAATATCCACCAAACCAGCTTTGTTTACTTTAAAATTGACCACCTTTGCTGCCAACCGGATGGAATTAATCAACCGAGATAATTCGCCTTGTGCATACTGAAATGAATCTTGATTTTCAATGATAAATTCGCCTAATGTTTTGTGTCTTTCTTCCATTACGAAAACCTTGTATTTAAGGTGTAAATATAAAGATTTTAGCACTATAAACAATATTTTTTTATATTTGCTTAAAAAACAACGATGATTATTCGCCTTGCTAAGCCCGAAGATATGAAACCTGTTTTAGAACTAATCAAAGAATTAGCAACCTTTGAACAAGAGCCTGAAGCTGTGGTTGTTACCGAAAATGATTTACAAAGAGATGGTTTTTCAAGACAGCCACTTTTCAAGTGTTTTGTAGCCGAAATTGAGACTAAAATAGTTGGAATCGCCTTATTTTATTATAGATATTCTACTTGGAAGGGAAAAACTATCCATTTAGAAGATCTAATTGTAACGGAAAAATATAGAAGGCAAAATATTGGTAATTTACTTTATAAAAAAGTATTAGAACAGGCATATAATGAAGGGATTAAGCGTGTAGAATGGGCGGTTTTAGACTGGAACAAAACTGCAATTGATTTTTATGAAAAATCGGGTGCAAAAGTTTTATCAGACTGGCGAGTGGTGCAAATGGACGCACAAGGCTTGAAAAAACACATACAACAAACCTAAGAAGGACTTTTACTTCCTAAAATTACAAATTTTCATTACAAAACCAATTTTTAGAAGTCCCTTTTAAATAAATATATATTCAAGATTAACAAAAAATTATCAATTGATGAATGCACAAATTATTATTTTAGCGTTTTTAACCATCACATTTTTACAATCGGGCTATGACAAAGCCACCGATTGGAGCGGAAACATTAGTTGGCTCAAAGGGCATTTTGTCCAAACACCTCTCAAAAACCAAGTCCCAATGGCTTTGGGAATTATTTTGCTTTTAGAAACCCTTTCGGGCATTTTAGCAGCGGTAGGTATTGTTCAAATATTGCAAAGTTCCAGCACACAAATTGGGCACTGGGCTTGTTTGCTTTCGGCAATTACACTGCTCTTTTTATTGTTAGGACAACGCTTAGCCAAAGATTATGATGGTGCCCGAACCATTGTTATCTATCTAATTCCTACTTTGTTAGGCTTGTATTGGATGTAAAAAAACAAAACTGAATTTACCCGTCTATAAATTTTTGTATTGCCAAAAATATATGTAGGTTTGTTAAAATATTTAAAAAAAAGAAATGAAAAAAACACTTTTAATAAGCATAATTAGCCTTATTTTTGCACCCTCAAATGCACAAAATATACAAAAAATGAACACAAATATCAAACCTCCTGTAGCCAAAATTATCCCTAAAACCTTAGAAAAACACGGAGACATACGAACCGATAATTATTATTGGCTCAACGAGCGAGAAAACCCCGAAGTTATAGACTATTTAAACAAAGAAAACGAGTATTATCAGCAATCAACGGCACATTTAAAAACATTTCAAACACAACTTTTTGAAGAAATGAAAAGCCGAATTAAAGAAGATGACACTTCGGTTCCGTATTTTTATAACGGATATTACTATATAACACGCTACGAAACCGGTAAAGATTACCCAATTCATACCCGAAAAAAAGGCAGCATGAATGCGCCAGAAGAAATACTATTTAATTGTAACGAAATGGCTAAAGACCATGCTTATTTTAACCTTACAGGCATCAGCATTTCCGAAGATAACAAATGGGCGGCTTTTGGGATTGATACCGTTTCTCGCAGAAATTATACCATACAAATTAAAAACCTTGAAACAGGCGAAATTTTACCCGAAAAAATAGAAAACACAACCGGAGTCTCTACTTGGGCAGCCGATAACGAAACTCTATTTTACACCCGAAAAGACCAAGTTACACTTCGTTCGGATAAAGTTTTTAAGCACAAAAAAGGAACAAACTCCTCCGAAGATGTCTTAGTTTATTTTGAAAAAGACGACACTTTTACTACTTCTGTTTACAAAGAAAAATCTAAAAAATATATCATAATTAGCTCATCAAGCACTTTAACTACCGAATATCAATTTGTTGAATCAAAAAATCCAAATAATTTATTTACAGTATTTCAGCCCAGAGAACGAGGCTTAGAATATCATATTTCGTTTTATGGAGATAAATTCTATATTGTAACCAACAAAGATAAAGCATCTAATTTTAAACTAATGACCACTTCTGAAGGTGCTACTTATAAAGAAAATTGGAACGATTTAATACCTCATAGAAGCGATGTTTTACTTGAAGATATTGAGATTTTTAAAGATTATTTAGTAGTATCTGAACGAAGCAATGGTTTAGATAAAATACGAATTATGCCTTGGAAAGGTCAAGAGTATTATCTTCCGTTTGAAAGCGAAACCTATTCAGCTTATACAACCACCAATTTAGATTTTGACACAAATATTTTACGATATAGTTATCAATCAATGGGAACTCCCTCATCTGTAATAGATTTTAATATGGTAACCAAAGAAAAAACCATTTTAAAAGAACAACAAGTTTTAGGAGGTAAATTTAAGAAAAATAACTACGAAGAAAAACGAATTTGGGCAACAGCACAAGACGGAACCAAGATACCCATGTCTATGATATATAAAAAAGGAATAAAATTAAATGGTAAAAATCCCCTCCTTTTATATGCGTATGGCTCTTACGGAAGTAGTATGACTCCTTATTTTTCATCAGCAAGATTAAGCCTTTTAGACAGAGGTTTTATCTATGTTATAGCACACATCAGAGGAGGAGAAGAATTAGGAAGACATTGGTATGAAGACGGAAAATTATTAAAAAAGAAAAACACATTTACCGATTTTGTTGATTGTTCTAAACACTTAATCAACGAAAAATATACTTCCGCTAAACATTTATATGCAGAAGGTGGCTCAGCAGGAGGATTGCTAATGGGAGCTATTGTAAACATAGCTCCTCAATTATACAACGGAGTAATTGCACAAGTCCCTTTTGTAGATGTAGTTACAACAATGTTAGACGACACCATCCCATTAACCACAGGCGAATATGACGAATGGGGCAATCCAAATGAAAAAAAATACTATGAATATATGAAAAGTTATTCACCGTATGACAATGTAACAAATCAAAAGTATCCTAATATGCTGGTAACAACCGGTTTACACGATTCGCAAGTACAGTATTGGGAGCCCGCCAAATGGGTAGCCAAATTAAGAACACAAAAAAAAAATACAAATAAATTATTTTTAGACACCAATATGGATACTGGGCATGGTGGGGCTTCCGGACGCTTTGAAGCACTTAAAGAAGTAGCCAAAGAATTTAGTTTTTTATTAGATTTAGAAAAAATTAGTAATTAAATAAATATTTTTTTTATAAATTTGTGCGTTTTTAAGGTTAGATTTTTGTTATTTACCTTATTTGAATTACCAAACTATGGAACAAAAAATAAAAGCATATACAAGTGTTTTAGATTTAATAGGCAACACACCTCTTATACGCTTAAACACTATTAGTCAAGGACTTAAAGGTAATTTTTTTGCCAAAGTTGAGGCTTTTAACCCAGGGCATTCCACCAAAGATAGAATTGCTCTTTATATTATTGAAGAAGCCGAAAAAAGAGGAATATTAAAGCCCGGAGATACGATTATCGAGACAACCTCAGGGAATACAGGCTTTAGTTTAGCAATGGTGAGCATCATAAAAGGATACGAATGTATGCTTGCAGTAAGTTCAAAATCATCAAAAGATAAAATTGATATGTTGCGAACAATGGGAGCAAAAGTATATGTGTGCCCAGCACACGTTTCAGCAGACGACCCTCGTTCATACTACAATGTTGCTAAACAATTACACGAAGAAACCAAAGGTTCTATCTACATCAACCAATATTTTAACGAATTAAATGTAGATGCTCATTTCAAAACCACAGGGCCTGAAATTTGGGAGCAAACCAATGGAGAAATTACACACTTAGTAGCTTGTAGCGGAACAGGAGGAACAATTTCGGGGATTGCACGTTATTTAAAATCTAAAAATCCAAAAATTAAAATCTTAGGAGTAGATGCTTTTGGTTCGGTACTTAAAAAATACCATGAAACTAAAGAATTTGATAACAACGAAATTTACCCTTATAGAATAGAAGGATTAGGTAAAAACTTAATCCCAACAGCTACTGATTTCGACACTATTGATAAGTTTATAAAGGTTTCAGACGAAGAAAGTGCACATACGGCACGAGAATTAGCAAAAAAAGAAGGCTTATTTGTAGGTTATACCTCTGGAGCTGCTTTTCAGGCAGTAAAACAATTTGCCGAAGAAGGAGAATTTGATGAAAATAGTAACGTTGTGATTGTTTTCCCAGACCATGGTTCACGTTATATGAGTAAAATATATAGTGATGATTGGATGAAAGAACAAGGCTTTTTCGACAGTCAAAATGTTGAAACTCAAGAAGTAGAGTATATATAATAATAAATTGGATTTAAAGTTTTAAACCAGATTACACATTAGACTTTGTAACGATGGAAAATAGCTACGAAAATCGGAACTTTTTAAAATTTGCCTCTACTTCTAAAAAAAACAAAAATATTATTACAAAACAAATTTTTAAAAATCCCCTTAAATAATTTTCAACTAAAAACTTCTATATTTGCTCTTTAAATATTAATATTATGGAACAAATAAAATGTTTGATTATTGGCTCAGGTCCTGCTGGATATACAGCTGCTATTTATGCCTCAAGAGCCGATTTAAAACCGGTTTTATACACCGGTATGGAACCAGGAGGACAACTAACCACCACTACCGAAATAGATAATTTTCCTGGTTACCCAGACGGAGTAAAAGGCCCCGAAATGATGGAACAACTCAAAAAACAAGCCGAACGATTCGGTACAGATGTTCGGGTTGGGTTGGCTACAAAAGTTGAATTTTCTAAAGAAATAGGGGGCATTCATAAAGTAGAAATAGACAGAACAACTTGGATAGAAGCTCAAACCGTTATCATTTCTACAGGTGCTACTGCAAAATACTTAGGATTAGAAAGCGAAAACCGTTTGCGAGGTGGAGGCGTTTCTGCCTGTGCTATTTGTGATGGTTTTTTCTATCGAAATCAAGAAGTAGCCATTGTAGGTGCAGGAGATACTGCTGCAGAAGAAGCAACTTATTTAGCTAATATTTGCAAAAAAGTAACTATGCTGGTTCGGAAAGAAGAAATGAGAGCCTCTAAAGCCATGCAACATCGAGTAAAAAATACAACAAATATTGAAGTGCTTTACAACTCCGAAGTAGAAGAGGTTCTGGGCGACCAAGTAGTAGAGGGGTTACAAATTTTCAACAATAAAACCAAAGAAAAAACCAAAATTGCAATTACAGGTTTGTTTATAGCTATAGGACACAAGCCAAATACCGATATTTTTAAAGGTCAATTAAACATGGATGAAACAGGCTATATAATTACCTCTGGAAAATCGTCAAAAACAAATCTACCAGGCGTTTTTGCAGCAGGCGATGTGCAAGACAAAGAATACCGACAAGCCATTACAGCAGCAGGGTCGGGATGTATGGCAGCCCTCGATGCCGAACGATATTTAGGAGCATTGGAGTAGTTATACTAAAAAACTTTTTGTAATAAAAATGAATTTTTAGAAGTCCCCTTCAATTCATCAATCGTTAATCATTCCGTTATTATGGCTTTTTTAGAAACACCCGAAGAAAAAAAATCATTTGCCATAACCAGTATTATTTTTGCTTTAATATTGGTTATTGTGCTTACGTTGGGGCTTACCTATATGGATCCTCCACCCGAAAACGGAATTGCTATCAATTTTGGAACTTCGGATGTGGGACAAGGCCATGTGCAGCCCATCGAACCTGTGGCAAGCCCAGCACCAGCTAAAAGTGAACCCGAAACCAGTGCAGACGATGTGGCAACACAAGATATAGAAGAAGCAACCGTAATAACCCCTAAAAAACCCACAGAAACCAAACCAAAAACCGAAGTAAAAAAACCAAGTAAAACCACAACCAACGCGTTGGACAGTTTTTTAAAAGGTGATGCCAAAGACGGCAAAGACGGAGGGCACGGAAATGATGGCTTGCCAGGTGATAAAGGCGACCCATCAGGAAGCATATATGCCAATAGTTTTTATGGACAAGATGGTAGTGGCACAGGTGGTAGCAAAGGCTGGGGATTAGCAGGCAGAAAAATAGCAGGAAAAGTAGATGAAAAACCCGATTGTGAAGAAACGGGTCGTGTGGTAATAAAAATTTGGGTAAACCGAAACGGAAGTGTTACCAAAGCCGAACGCTCACAAGGCACTACCAATTCGGCAGATTGCTTGGTTAGCAGAGCTATTAGCAATGCTCGTGCTTTTAAATGGCTACCTGACAACGATGCTCCCGAAACGCAAATTGGTTTTATTGTTTTTAACTTTAACTTGAATTAAAATTTAATATTTTTATTTTCGTGAATCAATGTCGTTAGGTTAAGCCAATCTTTGTGGAACTTTTTGATAAACTTTGTATTTCTTTGCGATATAACTATTACACAACTGCAAAACATATCACTGAACGCCTATGGAAATAAAAGATATGTGAAGTAAAAACCACAAAAATTTTAATCAAATTTATCTCAACTAAACAATATTGATTCGTTAATCTTTATGAATTACCAACAAACCATCAATTGGGTGTTTAGCCAACTGCCTATGTTTCAAAAGGTGGGTTCAAAGGCATATACAGGCAAGTTAGACAATATTATTCGGCTTGCCAATCATCTTCATAATCCAGAACAAAAATTTAAAACCATTCATGTTGCAGGTACCAATGGCAAGGGTTCTACCTCGTCGTTGCTAGCTTCGGTTTTGCAAGAAGCAGGTTATAAGGTTGGGCTATACACCTCACCTCATTTAAAAGATTATCGAGAACGCATCAAAATAAACGGAATAAATATTCCTGAAAACCAAGTTGTTGCATTTGTTCAAGAAAATAAAAATTTTTTAGAACAGCATAATTATAGTTTTTTTGAAATGTCTGTGGGTATGGCTTTTCAATATTTTGCCGCTAAAAAAGTAGATATTGCAGTTATAGAAGTAGGTTTAGGAGGGCGGTTAGATTCTACTAATATTATACAACCTTTGGTTTCGGTTATCACTAATATTGGGTATGATCATCAGCAAATTTTAGGAAACACCTTAGCAGAAATTGCCCATGAAAAAGCAGGAATTATAAAACCCCAAACCCCCGTGGTTATAGGCGAATATACAACCGAAACTAAAAATATTTTCATAAAAGTAGCCCATCAAAAAAAGGCTGCAATTTATTTTGCTTCTGATGAAATTAAAAAAACCTACCCTTGTGCCTTGAAAGGAATCTACCAAAAACACAACAAAAAAACTGTTGTAAAAACCCTTGAAATTCTTAAAAATTATTTTAAAATAGAAGAACAACACATCATAAAAGGCTTTAAAAATGTGGTTAAAAACACCTCACTTTTAGGCAGATGGCAACAAATCCATAAAAACCCAAAAACAATTGCTGATACGGCTCATAATACAAATGGTTTACAGTTGGTTATGCAACAAATTAAGAAACAAAAATTTAAAAATTTGCATATCGTTTTAGGAATGGTTGCCGATAAAGATATAGATAAAATTTTATTCTTATTTCCAACAAATGCTACTTATTATTTTTGTAAACCAAACGTTCCGAGAGGTTTAGAGGTAAAAATTTTGCAACAAAAAGCCCAGCAATACCAACTTATGGGTGAGGCATATATAAGTGTATCAGTAGCCTATCAGGCAGCTTTAAAAAACGCAACCGTTGATGATTTTATTTATGTAGGAGGTAGCACATTTGTAGTCGCAGAAGTGGTTTAAAAGAAATAATACGTCAGTTTCAATTAGTAAATGAGCTAAGAAAATATATAGGGATTTCTAAAAATTCATTTTTATTACAAAAAGTTCTTTATAAATTTTGCTTCAACTTCTTAAAAATTACAAATTTTCATAGAAAAACAATTTTTAGGAGCCCTCGATAAAAATAATAACCCAAACTATGCACCAAATTTTTTCAGATATAGATAGTTATGCAACCCAGCACTCGGCTACAGAGCCTACATTGTTAGCCCAATTAAGCAAAGAAACCTTCCAAAAAGTGCTCAACCCACGAATGTTAAGCGGGCATTTACAAGGCCGGGTTTTAAGTATGCTTTCAAAACTTATAAAACCTAACCATATTTTAGAAATTGGCACTTACACCGGTTATGCAACGCTATGCCTTGCCGAAGGATTAACCCCGTATGGAACCCTTGATACGCTTGACTGCAACGAAGAATTGTTTGCTTTTCAACAAAAATATTTTGAAGCTTCGGGCTATGGTTTACAAATTGAACAACACTTGGGCAATGCCTTAGAAATTTTACCAAAACTAACCCAAAAAAAGTATGATTTAGTGTTTTTAGATGCCGATAAAGAAAACTATATCAACTATTTATACTTACTTATTCCGATGATTAATGTGGGTGGCGTTTTACTTTCAGACAATGTTTTGTGGAGTGGAAAAGTGCTGGAACCCACTTCTGAAAAAGATATAACTACAAAAATTTTGCAAGAATATAATCAATTGTTAGCCAATCATCCACAATTTGAAACCGTTTTACTCCCCATAAGAGATGGTTTAACGATTAGTAGAAAAGTTTTTTAAATTTGTAGCTCAAAAAATATAAAAACAAAACTCGAAACGAGTCGTTTTTATTGCAAAAATTTCTTCTTAAATTTTGCTTTCTATTTTTTTAAAATTATAAATTTTCATCAAAAAACAAATTTTTAGAAGTCCCCTATAAAAACTTCTTTTTCATTTCTTCTAAAATATTAAAAACAGCGGGACAAACAGCCGTGTTTTTTAGGGTTATGGCATGTAGTTGATGGATTTTTTTTCGATCTGTGTGAGGAAATTCTCTACAAGCCTTGGGGCGAACATCATAAAGTAAACAATAATTTTCGGAGTCTAAAAAAGGGCAGGGCAATTGTTGTAAAACAAAATCGTTGTCTTCATCTATTCGTAGATATTGGCTTATAAAATCGACTTGTTTTATACGTAAATACTTAGAAATCCTTTCTATATCAGCCATAGTAAACAAAGGACCCGTCGTTTTACAGCAATTGGCACAATGCAAACAATTGATTTTTTTAAACTCCTTATTGTGAAGTTCTTGCATTAAATAGTCTAAATTTTTAGGAGGTTTTTTATAGAGTTTTTCTAAAAATTTTTTATTTTCAAAATGCTTATCTTTGGCAAGTTTTGGAAGATTTTGTAATGTGTTTTTCAAAATTTAATTTTTATTACAAAGGTAAATATTTTTAAAACAAACCGAAATCCTTATGTTAGACCTTTTTGGAACCGCAATTTTAGATTATCAAACCAACAATACCCCAGAAAATTTACAAACCGAAACCTCCATTTCTGAAATAGACGAAATGTCTGTTGCTTATTTGTTCCGAGATTTTAACGAAATGCCTTTGCTAGAACAAAAAGCCTTAAACCTTGCTAAAGGTAGGGTTTTAGACATTGGTTGTGGTTCAGGTAGCCATAGTTTGTATCTTCAAAACGAAAGAAATTTAGAGGTTTTAGCTCTTGATATTTCGCCTAATGCTATCAAAACCTGCAAGTTACGAGGTGTTAAAAATACAAAAAATCAAGATGTAATGACACTTCAAAACGAAAAATTTGATACAATTTTACTATTGATGAACGGAGCGGGTATGTGTGGGAGACTTAAAAATATTTCTAAATTTCTGCAGAAATTAAAGTCGTTACTCCATCCAAACGGACAAATATTAGTGGATAGTTCAGATATAATTTATATGTTTGATGAAGACCAAGACGGAGGAAAATGGGTACCTATCAACGAGAGTTATTACGGAGAAGTTACCTTTACCGTGCATTATAAAGGCAAAACAGACCAGCCTTTTGAGTGGTTATACATCGATTTTAACACGCTTCAAAATGCAGCAAATGCAAACGGATTTCAATGTGAGCTGGTAAAAGAAGGGGAACATTTTGACTATTTAGCAAAGCTAACCTTACCAGAATAAATGGCTATTTAAAATTTTTCATCATCACAATATGTTCACACACATCGGGAATCATAAAATAGTTTCCAAAGGTTTGATAGCCTAACTTTTTATAAAAAATTTCAGCCGAAATTCGGGCATTAAACCATATAAAATCAGTGTGCTGGGTTTGACAAAAATCCTCTACATAAAGCATCAGTTTTTTTCCAATTTTTTTATGTCGATAGGTTTCTAAAACCGCCATTCCTCTTATTTGAAAAGAGTTTTGAACCGTATTTTCATGAAAAAATGTCTTAAAAACCGATACAATCCCCACTAAACAATCCTTTTCAAAATACCCAAAATGATGGGTAGAGGCATCATTATCTCCTGCAAAATAACATTCGGTTATGGGGCGGTTAGGTCGTAAAACAGCACTTCGGATAGGGTATGTTTCGGAGGTTGTAATAGGTTTAATCATAACTTAAAAAAAATTTAGGGTAAAATTATCAAAATTTTGTAGATTTGTTTCTTTTTTATAAGAATGTAGTGAAATTTCAACAATTTTATAGCAACGGAAAACTTCTACTCACAGCCGAATACTTAGTGCTTGATGGGGCAAAAGCCTTAGCAATACCTACTAAATTTGGACAATTTTTAAACATAAAACCCATAGATGAACAAATAATTAGCTGGAAGAGTTATGATTACGAAGGCACCATTTGGTTTGAACATCGTTTTACGTTTGAAGAAATTTTAACCCAAAAGAGCCTCGAAAACGACCCTGTTTATACGGCTTTAATCGAAATTTTATACGAAACAAACCAGCTAAATCCGTTTTTTCTAAAGTCCTCAAAAGGTTTTGAAGTAGAAACCCGCTTGACTTTTTCAAGATATTGGGGCTTGGGTACCTCTTCCACCTTGATAAGCAATATTGCCCAATGGCAAGGTATCAATCCGTATAAACTTTTAGAAAAAACCTTTGGAGGGAGCGGTTATGATGTGGCTTGTGCCACGCATCCTTCGGCTTTGTATTATCAATTAGAAAATGGTTTACCAATAGTTGAACCCACGGTTTTTAACCCAAAATTTAAAGAAAATATTTATTTTTTATATTTAAACCAAAAGCAAAGCAGTAAAGTAGCTATTTTGAATTATTTTTCCAAATGTAACGATGTAAAAACTGAAATAAAAAAAATAAATACTATTACAAATCAATTAGTTAATATTGATAATTTAAAAAAATTTTCGTTGTTGATGCAAAATCACGAGGCTATTATGAGTACCATTTTAGAAACAGAAACCCTTCAAGAAAAATTATTTTCAGATTTTAACGGAACCATCAAAAGTTTAGGGGCTTGGGGAGGTGATTTTGCAATGGTTATCAGTAAAAACAATCCAAAAAAATACTTTGAAGAACGTGGTTTTTTTACCCTACTTCGGTTTGATGAAATGGTTTTACTTTAATTGCATTTGGTTATAGGAATAAATATCAATAAAAAACATAAAAAACATAAAAAAACAAAAAATATGACCCACGCCTTTAGCATAACCAAAAAAAACAGAGAAATTTTAGAAAGTTTTTTAAATAATTTTTCTGTAGAACAACTAAACAAAATTCCAAATCATTTTAAGAATAATATTTTTTGGAACATAGCCCATATAGTGGCTACTCAGCAACTTTTGGTTTATAAACTTTCTAACCAAACCATGCTTATAAACGAAGAATGGATAAACGAATTTGCCAAAGGAACAAAACCTGAACGAACCTATACCCAAACGGATATAGATTTTTTAAAATCGGTTTTACATTCGGTTCATTTAAAAACAAATGAAGATTTTGAAAATCAATTATTTACAACTTTTATACCCTACACCACCAGTCAGGGTTTTGAAATTAAAACCACCTCAGAAGCCATCCATTTTAATAATTTTCACGAAGGAATACATTTAGGAATTATACTACAGTTAAAAAAATTTGTTTAAAACATAAAATTATCAAAAAATGAAATTTAACACCAAAACTATACACGGAAATCAACACCATGACCCATCAACAGGAGCCGTAATGCCACCTGTTTATTTAACATCTACTTTTGTGCAAAGTAGTCCTGGAGTGCATCAAGGATATGAATACAGCCGAGCCGCAAACCCTACCCGAACAGCACTTGAAAACGCCTTGGCAAGCATCGAAAACGGAGCCAGAGGACTCGCTTTTTCGTCTGGTTTAGCAGCAACCGATACCGTTTTAAAACTTTTACAACCCAACGACGAGGTTATTGCAATGGACGACTTGTATGGAGGAACCTACAGAATGTTTACCAAAATTTATCAAAAAATGGGCATTAAGTTTCATTTTCTTGATATGAACAATTTAGACAAATTACAAGCACTCATCAACGAAAACACAAAATTAATTTGGGTAGAAACACCTACAAATCCGCTTACAAAACTTGCTGATATTAAGGCTATTGCTAAAATTGCCAATTCAAAAAAAATACTTTTTGCTGTTGACAACACCTTTGCGACGCCTTATTTACAACAACCTTTAAATCTTGGTGCTGATATTGTGATGCACTCTGCTACAAAATATCTTGGAGGACATTCAGATGTTATTGCTGGTGCTTTGGCAGTGAAAGATGAAGCCTTAGGTGAACAATTACATTTTTTACAATTTGCAACCGGAGGAACCTTAGGCCCCCATGATAGTTTTTTAGTGTTACGAGGTATTAAAACTTTACATTTACGGATGCAAAGGCATTGCGAAAACGGGTTAGCAGTAGCAAAATACTTAGAAAAACATCCAAAAATTAGCCATGTTTATTACCCAGGATTAGAAAATCATCCTCAACATGAATTAGCAAAAAAGCAAATGAGCAAAGGCTTTGGAGGAATGGTTTCCTTTACTTTTACAAGCGGAGCAAAAATAGATGCCATAAAATTTTTAGAAAATTTAAAAGTATTTACACTTGCCGAATCATTAGGAGGAGTAGAATCGTTAGCAAATCATCCTGCTTTGATGACGCATGCTTCTATCCCCGAAGATGTTAGAAAAGCAAACGGAATATCAGATGATTTAGTAAGATTAAGCGTAGGAATAGAAGATATAGAAGATTTAATTGCTGATATTGAACAAGCTCTTTTATAGTAAAGGGAACTTATAAAAATTCATTTTTATTACAAAAAATTCTTTTTAAATTTTGCCTTCTACTTCTTATAAATAACAAATTTTCGTTAGAAAACCCTTTTTTTATAAGCCCTTATAGAACATCTGGTTTTATGTGTTTTATTTCCTTCGAGTTTACTTTTTAAAAAAGAGGTTGTCTAAAAATTAAAGTTTTGGGCATCCTTTTTTATGTATTTTCGTTCCGTCTCCAGCAATCAAAAATATGGTCGTTTACCATACCTGTTGCCTGCATGTGTGCATATACAACCGTAGAACCCACAAATTTAAACCCCCTTTTCTTTAAAGCGGCACTAATTTTATCAGAAATTTCTGTTTTTGCAGGAATTTCGGACAAGGTTTTCCATTGGTTTATAATTGGTTTATGGTTTATAAAGCCCCAAATATAGTTTGAAAAACTGCCAAATTCTTCTTGAATTTTTATAAAATTTTGAGCATTGCTAATGGCTGCATACACTTTTAATTTGTTTCTAATAATGCCTTCGTTTTGCAACAATTCAGCGATTTTTTTATCGGAATAAATTGCGATTTTTTGATAGTTAAAATTATCAAAAGCTTTTCTAAAATTTTCACGCTTGTTTAAAATGGTGATCCAACTAAGTCCTGCCTGAAAGGTTTCTAACACTAAAAATTCAAACAAAACGGCATCGTCAAAAACAGGCACCCCCCATTCTTCATCGTGATATTTTTTGTATAAATCGGTTTTTTCGCACCAGTTGCATCGTATTTTTGCCTCCATAAAATGCTATTTTTAAAAAATTAAACGCTCAAAGATAAATAATTTTCTATCTTTGTCCGTAGAACAAACAATCAAAAAAACAATCCCTTAAAAACAAAAACTTATGTATGCAACTTTACAAACTACCCATTCCTTATTCGCTTTTGCTGTTTTAATTATTTTAGCTTTAGCCACTATCAATGCTCTAAGTAGCTACATCCTTCGGAAAGATTTTACAGACAAAGATTTGCGAATTTCGTTATTTGCTTTAATTTTTTCGCATATCCAATTGTTAATTGGTTTGGTTATGTATTTTATGTCGCCTTATTTTGAAATGATTTTAACCTCGGGTATGGGAATAATGAAAGATAGTGCTATCCGCTTATATGCCATTGAACATCCGCTAATGAATATTCTTGCTGTAGTTTTGATTACTATTGGCTGGTCTAAGCATAAAAAAGAAATCGAAAGCACTGGTAAATTCCGAAAAATTATGTTTTTCTATGGTTTAGGATTGCTTTTTATAGCCAGTAGAATTCCGTATAAAGAATGGTTTTAATTGGTTTTTAAAATCTACGTTTCATCATAAATGAAAACGATTTTTACAAAGCGGAAGGTGGAGGATATGCCAATCATGGAAGGATTAAACATGTTAATAAACTGTTATTGTCCTAAATATTAACGTTTTAACAATTCTAAAAACATATCTTTGCATTCTATTAAAAAATAAATGATAGAAAATGCGAAAAATATTTAGAAGTATTTTTTTTGTTTTTTGTTTAAATATTTGGGCAAACACAACGGTTGCCGATACCGTAAAAACTGATACAACTGCCCTAAAATTTACGGAAACAAAAGTAGATACCATCAATTTAGAAGAAAAAAAAACTTTTTATAAAGAAGCCGTAAAAGCATCGTATTATGCCGATAAGTTTCATGGTAAGCGAACAGCTAGCGGCACAAAGTTTCATAATTATAAACTTACAGCAGCCCATAAAAGTTTACCTTTTGGAACAAAAATAAAGGTTACTAATCCTGAAAATTGTAAATCTGTAATTGTGGAAATAACAGACAGAGGTCCCTTTACCAAAGGACGAGAAATTGACCTTTCTAAAAAAGCCTTTAAAGAAATTGCACAGCATTTGGGGGCAGGTGTTATCAAAGTTGATATTGAAATTGTAAAAACCCCAACGGATACTCTCTAAATTATGATGCAAAAACGAATAGTTTTACTATTTTTTATTACATCTTTTGCTTTTGCACAAACCGAACAATTAGCTCAAAATTATTTTGACAAAGGGGCGTTTGCAAAAGCATTGCCTTTATACGAGGAATTGTTTCAAAAAAATTTATATAATAGTCTGTTTTATAATCAGTTATTAAATTGCTATCAACAACTACAACAGTTTGAACAAGCAGAAAACCTAATCAGAAATCAACTTAAAAAAAGTAAACAGCCTCAAAATTATGTGCTTTTAGGCTATTTGTATCAATTGCAAAAACAAGCAACCAAAGCTGATAAATATTATTCTTTAGCCATCGAAGGGCTCAACGAAGACCCAAACTATGTGTATGCAGTTGCTCAAACCTTTGAACAAAAAGTACTTTTAGAATGGGCTTTGCGGGCTTATGAAACAGCCTATCAAAAAAATAATTCATTTAATTTTGATTATCAAATAGCCTTATTACAAGGTCAATTAGGTAAAATTGATATAATGATTGATAAGTTACTCGATTTTTCGTTAACACAACCTACCGGAATACAATCGGTTAAAAATCAGTTTTTGTATTATATGACCACCGAAACCGAAAGTCAATTTATCCCGATGCTTAAAAAAGCCTTGCTTATTCGGGTGCAAAAAAACCAAGCTATTTTTTGGAACGAATACCTAAGCTGGCTATTTGTGCAACAAAAAGAATATGACAAGGCCTTTGTACAAGAAAAAGCAATTTTTAAACGAACGTCCGAAAATTTGGGAGCCATTATCCTGTTGGCAAAAATTGCTTCAGATGAAGGGCAAAACCAAACAGCTGAAGAAATTTTTGCGTATGTTTTAGAAAACACAACCGATACTTTTACAAAAATAGAAGCTCATACCTTCATTTTAGAACAAAAAGCCCTCAGAACAACTCATTATGAAGAACTTATAACCGAAATTGATAGTGTATTAACTCAATTCAACAAATCCGAAACCATTGAAATTCAATTGCTTAAAGCACATATTTTAGCTTTTCATTTATCAAAAACAACAGATGCTTTAGCCTTGCTCAATCCGTTACTCGAAACTAATATTTACCCTCCCTTAAAGGCACAAGTAAGGCTAAAAATGGCTGAAATTTATCGGTTTAATGAAAAATTTAACCAAGCAATTTTGCTATTTGCACAAGTAGAAGACGAACAAAAAAACACTGAATTAGGACAAAAAGCCCAATTTGAAATGGCAAAAACAAGCTATTTTAAAACTGATTTTGAATGGGCTTTGCAACAAGCGAAAGGCCTAAAATCTGCAACTTCTCAACTGATTGCAAACGATGCCCTGCAACTTTTTTTATTAATAAATGATAACATACAAGACGATAGTTTGAAAGTAGCTATAACGCAATTTGCCAAAGCCGATTTTTTACTTCTTAAAAATAAAAAAACAGAGGCTTTGGAGGCTTTTAAACAAATTTTAGCCCAACATAAAGGCGAAAGCATTGAAGATGAAACATTTTTAAAAATTGGACAAATCTATGACAATCAAAATAATACAACCGAAGCTTTGCTTTATTTTGATAAAATTTTAAATGAACAAAAAGAAAGTGTTTATACCGATGAAGCCTTGTTTTATGCCGCTGAAATTTATTATAAAAAATTAAATTTGCCCGAAAAAGCAAAAGAATTTTACGAAAAAATAGTTTTAAATCATCCCGATAGTATCTTTTTTGTAGATGCACAACAAAACTATCGAAAAATTAGAGGAAATTAAATTTTAAAATCTATGTTTATCTACAACGTTACCATCAATATAGACGAATCTATTCATAATCAATGGCTTAGTTGGATGAAAACCAAGCATATAGCCGAAGTTTTAGCAACTCAAAAATTTAAAAAAGCAGTTTTGGTTAAGGTTTTAGTTGATGAAGAAATGGGTGGAACTACCTATTCGGTCCAGTATTATGCTGAAAACAGAGCCGATTTAGAAGATTATTATACAAATTTTGCCCCAAAACTCCGAACCGAAGGTTTGCAACTTTTTGGTGATAAAATGCTTGCCTTTAGAACTGAATTAGAAATTTTAGAGGTTTTTTAAATCGGTTAATATTTTTTTGGCTGTAATAATATGCTTTTATAACACCTCAAAAAAAGAATTAAAAATAGCAAATTATTCATTATTAAACCTAATATTTATCAGTAAAAACGATTGTTTTTATAGCGTATCTTTGAGGTAGATTTTAAAGAATATATACTATGAAACAAAACGTTCCTATTACGTGCGGGCGGCTTTGTGCTGGTGTGGGTTTTGTGCCTTCATTTGGTAAAATTACAAACTTT